>CAYPNJ010000050.1:2689-15072 GCA_964412305.1 uncultured Lutibacter sp.
TTAATCGCTTTAGTAGCGTATTTATTTATTTGAAAAATAACTTAAAAAGATAAAATATTATTGTATTAATATCTGTAATATTCTGGTTTAAATGGCCCTTCTACTTTAACACCTATATAATCTGCCTGATCTTCACGTAACGTTTCAAGTTCAACTCCAATTTTAGCTAAATGTAAACGAGCAACTTTTTCATCTAAATGTTTTGGCAACATATACACTTCATTTTTATAAGCATCTCTGTTATTCCAAAGCTCTAATTGAGCCAATGTTTGGTTTGTAAATGAATTACTCATTACAAAACTTGGATGACCCGTTGCACAACCAAGATTAACTAAACGCCCTTCAGCTAAAATCAATATTTCATTAGCACCAATAGTGTATTTATCAACTTGCGGTTTAATTTCAACTTTGGTATTTCCATAGTTTTTATTCAACCAAGCCATATCAAGTTCATTATCAAAATGACCAATATTACAAACTATTGTTTTGTCTTTCATTTTTTCAAAATGAACACCTTGAACAATATCTTTATTTCCTGTTGTTGTAATTATAATATCTGCATTTCCAACAACATTCTCTAATCTTTTAACTTCAAAACCATCCATTGCTGCCTGCAAAGCACAAATTGGATCAATTTCTGTAACAGTTACAATTGCTCCTGTTCCTTTAAAAGAAGCTGCTGTTCCTTTACCAACATCTCCATAACCACAAACAATTATACGTTTACCTGCTAACATAATATCTGTTGCTCTTCTAATTGCATCTACAGCACTTTCTCTACATCCGTATTTATTATCAAATTTAGATTTCGTTACAGAGTCATTCACATTAATTGCGGGCATTGGTAATGTTCCTGCTTTTACTCTATCGTATAAACGGTGAACACCTGTTGTAGTTTCTTCACTTAAACCGTTAATTCCTGCAGCCAATTCTGGGTACTTATCTAACACCATATTTGTTAAATCTCCACCATCATCTAAAATTAAGTTCAGTGGTTTTTTATCTTCACCAAAAAATAATGTTTGCTCAATACACCAATCAAATTCTTCTTCATTTAACCCTTTCCAAGCGTACACTGAAACTCCTGCAGCAGCAATTGCAGCAGCAGCTTGATCTTGTGTTGAAAATATATTACAAGAACTCCACGTAACCTCAGCGCCTAAATCAACCAATGTTTCAATTAAAACCGCTGTTTGAATAGTCATATGCAAACACCCTGCTATTCTAGCTCCTTTTAAAGGTTTCTGCCCTTTAAATTCTTCTCTTAAACCCATTAAACCTGGCATTTCAGCTTCAGCTAATTGAATTTCTTTACGTCCCCAATCTGCAAGATTGATATCTTTTACTTTATATTTTACGTAAGTTGATGTTTCTGCACTCATATTTTATTAAATTTGCTTGTTTATTAAAACAACTAAAAACTAATTGTTTTAGATTTTGCAAAAGTACAAAATCCATTTTAAATTTTAATGCCTTTATACAAAACCATTAAGCCTAATAATTACACTTCAATTTACGTATGGAAAATTGAAGAATCTTTTGATGACTTATTAAAAGACACTCCTTTAAATGAAAGAAGTGAACAAAGAGTGGCTTCAATGAAATCTGAATTACATCAACGAGGGTTTTTAAGTGTTCGGCATTTATTAAAGGAAGCTGGTTATACTGATTTTGATTTATTTTATACCGAAAATGGGAAACCACATTTAAAAAACGGAAAACGAATTTCAATTACTCATTCATTCATATTTTCAGCAATTATTATTAGTGATGTTGAGGTAGGAATTGACATTGAAAAAAACAGAGAAAAAATTAAAATTATTCAACATAAATTTGTCAACTTTGAACGTGGTTTTATAAATGAAAACGACAGCTATATTGAACAGTTAACCGTAATTTGGGGAGCAAAAGAATCTTTGTATAAAATCTACCCTCACGGTGGTTTAACTTTTAAAAATAATATTGACATTGACTCATTTCAAATAGCAGATCATAAAACTACTGGATTTATAAAGATTGAAAATTGGAATAAAAAATACAATATCTGTTTTGAACAACTGGATGGATTTACATTGGTATATGCCTTAGACCCTGATAAAAATGACTAATTAATTATAATGAACGAATTAATAGATTTTTTTCTAGAACCCTATCAAACTGCAACAGCACTTAATATTTCATTAGAATTTATAGCTGCTTTGTTTGGTGTTATTAGTGTTTTTTACGCTAAAAAAGAAAATATTTTAGTGTTTCCAACGGGAATTATTAGTACTGCTTTATATGTATATTTATTATCACAGTGGAATTTGTACGGAGATTTAATTATCAATATCTATTACACATTAATGAGTATTTACGGCTGGTATATGTGGAGCAAAATTATTGATGATAAGCAACATCATATTTCAATTTCAAGAACAACAAAAACTGATAAATTTAAAGCGTTTGGTATTTTTGCTTTTACATCTGTTTTTGTAATTGTGGTATACCGTTATTACAATGTAATGCCTAATAATTTAGGGTTTAGTGAAAGCTTTAATTATGCCATTGAAAAACTCACATCAGGAAATTTAACTAACTTTAGAGAAGGAACTCCTTACTTAGATACTTTTACAACGGGAATATTTTTTGCAGCAATGTGGCTAATGGCCAACAAAAAAATAGAAAACTGGATATTTTGGATTGCCGGTAACATTGTCTCAATTCCCTTGTATTTTGTAAAAGGTTATGGTTTTACAGGAATTCAATACTCAATATTTTTAATTTTAGCCATTCAAGGTTATAGTACATGGAAAAAGCACTTAAACAAACAACTATAAATATTATAAAGGTTGTCCTTTTTGGACCTGAAAGCACAGGTAAAACAACACTCTCTAAACATTTAGCTCGACATTACAATACTGTTTGGGCACCAGAATATGCTCGTGAATATTTACAGAAAAAATGGAATAACGAGCGTAAAACTTGTGAAAATTCTGATTTGCTTCCTATTGCTAGAGGTCAAATGGAATTAGAAAATAGATTGGCAAAAAAAGCGGATAAAGTACTTATTTGCGATACCGATTTATTAGAAACAAAAGTATATTCTGAAGAATATTATGGTGGTTTTGTAAATCCGAAATTAGAAGAAGCGGCAATTACTAATACCTATGAGTTATATTTATTAACTTACATTGATACTCCTTGGGAAGAAGACGATTTAAGGGACAGACCCAGTCAGCGTTTAGAAATGTTTAATGCTTTTGAAAGTGCTTTAAAAAAATACAACCGCCCTTATGTTTTATTAAAAGGTGATAAAAAAATACGTCTTGATTTGGCAATTAAAGAAATTGATAAAATCTTAAAATCTAAAAATAATTTACAAAGCTTTTCAGATAATTTGGCTGAATAAAATTTTGATTAATTACTGATTTTTATATTGAAGCATTCATGAATTCAGAAAAAATTATAAAAGAACTAAAATTTAAAGCCGTTAGAAGTAGTGGTGCTGGTGGACAACACGTAAACAAGGTTTCCTCTAAAATTGAACTCATTTTTGATTTACTAAATTCTTTAGAAGTTACAGTAGAAGAAAAAGAGTTACTCTTAAAAAACCTTAATACAAGACTTACCAAAGAGAGTTTATTACTACTCTCATGTGATGAAAGTAGAAGTCAGCATAAAAACAAAGAAATTGTTATAAAACGATTTTTAGAAATTATAACTAATGGCTTAAAAGTTCCAAAAAAAAGAAAACCTTCAAAACCAACAAAAAATAGTATTAAAAAACGTTTAGAAAAAAAGAAAAAGAAAGCTTTTAAAAAGGCTTTCCGAAGAAAACCTGAATTAGAATAATTATTTTCTTTTAGTTTTTGGCACATAACTATAAACTACTTCCCGTAACTCTTCTGAACTCTTAATAGATTTTTGTAGAGATGCTACATGTTTACTATCTTCAATTACTTTAAGTAAAGCCTCTACAGGAAACACTCCTGATTCTTTTACCCAATATGCTACTGCACTTAATGCTGCCCCTTTTTTGCCTGCTACTTTTAAAAAATCTTTCACTTCAAATGAACAGTCTGCACATATTTTTCTATCAACTAAAACTTTCGAATCAAAAGTCACTCTATTTTTTACCTTATTCCACCCATCTTCAGTTACTGCTAAAACAACATTTGGCTTTTCTAATCCTGAAAAATTGATTGGTTTTTTAGATAAAATAACTTCTGCGGCCGAAAACCCAGTACCAACAGTAATTGGATATTCACCTTTCATTGTGGCATATAACCCTGATACTATTCCTGCCTGTGCCAATATTTTTGCTGCAGATTGAATTCCCCCACCTGCCGAACCGGCAATCACTATACTTATTGTATCATTAATAGTTGACGTAAATTGAGTTTCTAAAACTTTTATATTTTCTAATAATGAAGTTGTGTCTCTTTTTACACTAACTCCAATTGGTCTATTATTTTTAAGCGTTTCTTCAGCTACAATAAAATCTTTCATTTCTGAAATTTTCTTCATTCCGTATGATGTACACAAGCTAGTTAATTCAACCAATGAAAAACCCTTAGTGTTAATTGCTTCTTTTAAAACGGCAGTAAAATTAGAAATATCATTCACACGAACACTAAAGGCAGCTCCTGATTGGTGTGCTAAATTAACAACATCATACGGCTCTGCATCATCATCACTATGCTTGTATTGTTTAAATTCATTAGTAGATAACCCACTCATTTGACCACCGGTCATACCATACAATAAATTATTTATCACTACTAAGGTCATATCGATATTACGCCTTGCCGCTTCTAAAATGTGTTGTAATCCAATTGTTGCGCCTCCATCTCCTTGAATAACAATAACTTTTTTATCTGGATTGTCCATACCTAAAGCAACCCCAACACCTAAGGCAGGAGCTCTTCCATGTAATCCGTGAATAGTGTGTGTAGCAAACAATGGATCTACCAATCCAGAACAACCAATGTCGCTCACCATTGCAACATCTTTAGAACTATAACCTAAATCTTCCAATGCTTTTGAAATACTTCTAACACAAACACCATGACCACAACCTGGGCAAAATGGCATTTTAGTATTTGTTAATATTTTTTCAGTTGTTTTCATAAATTCAATGCTATTAATTTACAATTTCTTCTATTTCAGAAGGCGTAAGCATACTTCCAAATTTAGTAGCTGTTTTAACTTTTGAATTATTTCTTTTACCAAAAATCATTTCTTTAAACATTCCTTTCATATTTTCTTCAGCAAATGTTACTGTTTTATAAGAATCTATAATATCAAATATCTGCTGAGAAATTGGCAAAATGGTTTTCACTATTAATAATGAAACTTTCTCCCCTTTATTTCTAATCAATTTAACTGCATCTTTAGAAGCATCCGCTGAAACTCCCCAAGTAACAATTAAATTGTCTGCGCCATCTTCGGCATCTAGTTCAAAAAAGGAATACTCATCTATTCTTTTTTCTAACTTTTCTCGCAAACGCCACGTATTGGCTAAACTTTCTGTTGTGCCTTTTTTAATTAGACCGTCATTATCATGTGTTGATGCATTAAAACGTGCTTGGTATTCATTATTCCCTAAAGGGTAAAATGTTGGAACCATATCATCACCTGCTTTATAAGGTTGATAAGGTGCTTCAAATGCCTTTGGTTTTTGAGTCACTTTTTTTAAATCTTCTAAAGAATTTATATCAAAACTCTTTTGAGTCATCACCAATTCTTTTGAAGTTAAAATAATAACTGGCGTTCTAAATTTAACTGCCGTTTTAACAGCTTCATTAGAAAGTGTCCACGCATCATTAAAATTAGACGGAGAAAAAATAGGCATTGGAAACCCTCCTGAGATAATTCCATCTAAAAATTTTAAATCACCTTGGGCTCCTGTTGTTGCTGAACCTGTACTTGGTCCTAATCTTTGGGTTATAATGAGTACCATTGGTAATTCCATCATATACGCCATATTCAATGTTTCTGTCATCAATGCCAAACCTGGAAATGCTGTTGCTGTTACAGGGATTTTACCCGCAGCCGAATAACCACACATCCACTGTATAACAGATATTTCATCTGGCCCTGCTAAAAATTCAGGAAACCGTTCTTTTGAATAGCTATAAAATAAATTGGAAGGTGTAATTGGGTACCCTATAAACACATTTGCACCGGATTGTACAACTGCTTCTGTTATAATTCGTGAAGCATCAATCATGACATTTTTTGAGGTTTTATTTTTCAAAATATCACATTTTTAAATTTATCTATAAAGATAAAATAACCTTTTTTAACTGAATCGTTTTTTATGATTTTTTATTTAAATTTATAAATCGTTTAAAACTAAAATTTATGTTGGCATCTCCATTTAAAAGTTTATCAAGAAAAGCTGAAAAAAAAACATCAATTACACTACTTGTATTAATTGTTATTTTAATAACTGTAATGCGTTATTTTGATGCTCCTCTAAAAAATAATATTAGTACATCTGGTATTATTTCCTTTGAATTAGCAAAAGATATAGACCAATCTAAAGCAATATTAAACTCTTGGGATGCTGTATCTAAAACTTCTGCTGGAATGAGTATGGGTTTAGACTTTTTATTTTTAATTGTTTACTCACTATTTATTTCGCTACTTATTCATAAATTAAATGTAAAACTCTGGAAAGGCAGCCTAATCTATAACGTTGGAACCTTGTTAATTTTAGGGGTGTTTTTAGCTGCGTTTTTTGATGTTATTGAAAATATAGCTTTAATAAAATTACTTCTTGGAGATCTTCAGCAAAAATGGAGTTCAATTGCTTATTATTTTGCAATAGCAAAGTTTATATTATTAGCAATTGGAATATTATTTATTCTAATTAATTCAGTTCAATTAATCATTAAAAAAATAATTGTAAAATAGTAGTTTATAATTCGTAATTAATATCTAATTTTGTCTCATCTCAAAAGGGGTGCCTAAAACGGCTGAGATCAAACCCATTGAACCTGAACAGATAATGCTGTTAAGGGAAGTTAAAAACAATTAATATCGATTAATTACCTCTTTTTAAATCGTTTTTTTTATAAAAAATGAAACATTTAATTACAATTTTATTTATTGCATTTACATTAAGTGCTAATGCTCAAGAATTATTAACACTTTCAGGAAAAATAACTGATGGCACTAAACCTTTTCCAGGTGTAAATGTGCAAGTAAAAGGAACCTCCATTGGAACCACAACTGATATTAATGGACAATTTACTTTAAATTTAAAAGAAGGAAAATATATTTTGATAATAAGTTCAATTAGTAAGCCAAAAGAAATTAAAGGGAATTTAACTGAGAACTCATTTATTTCAATTGACATGTCAGACAGTTTTGTAGTACTTGAAGAAGTATTAGTTTCAGCTGTTCGTGTAAAAAGCACTTCTCCAGTAACACATAGTAATGTGACTAAAGAGGAATTAGAAAAAAGAAACTTAGGTCAAGATATTCCAATTCTATTAAATTATTTACCTTCAGTAGTTACCACTTCTGATGCTGGCGCTGGTGTTGGATATTCTGGAATTAGAGTTCGTGGTAGTGATGCTACTAGAGTGAATATTACCATAAACGGAATTCCATATAACGATGCTGAAAGCCAAGGTACATTTTGGGTAAATATGCCCGATTTTACTTCATCTACAGAAAGTATGCAATTGCAGCGAGGTGTTGGAACTTCAACAAATGGCTCGGGTGCTTTTGGTGCAAGTTTAAACTTATTGACTGATGCTATTTCTGAAGAAGCATTCGGAGAAATAAGTAACTCATTTGGTTCATACAATACTAGAAAGCATACTGTAAAATTTAGTACTGGAAAAATAAATGACCATATTGAATTCTCTGGACGTTTCTCAAAAATTGATTCAGATGGCTATATTGATAGAGCTTGGTCCGATCTAAAATCATACTTCTTACAAGCTGCTTATGTTGACGATAACACACTAATTAAAGCGCTAACTTTTGGTGGTCACGAAAAAACATATCAGGCTTGGTATGGTGTAACTTTAGATGAAATTGAGACTTTAGGTAGAACTCATAATCCTTATAATTATGAAAATGAAATTGATAATTACCAACAAGATCATTATCAATTTCATTGGAATGAAAAACTATCTGAAAATTGGTCTACAACTATTGGGTTGAATTACACCTATGGAAGAGGATACTATGAGCAGTATAAAACTGATGAAGATTTTGTTGATTACAATTTAACTCCAATAACTATTGGTGGTGAAACAGTAAACGAAACTGATTTAATTAGAAGACGTTGGTTAGACAACGATTTTTATGTTCTAAATGCAAACGCTACCTATAAAAATGAACAATTAGAATTTATTTTCGGAACTTCAATAAGCACCTATAAGGGAGAACATTTTGGAGAAATAATTTGGGCTGAATATGCAAGTAATTCCGAAATACGAGATCATTATTACGACAGTGAAACCGAAAAAAATGATACTAATATTTTTGGAAAACTAACCTATAATTTAAATGACAACTGGACGTTATTTACCGATTTACAAGCTCGTTTTGTGAAATTTGATACCAATGGTTTAACTTCAGATAGAGACCCTATAAATGTGAATGAAAAATACTCATTTTTCAATCCAAAAGCAGGGGTGACTTTTAAAGCAAACAATAACAATAGTTTCTATTTATCGTACGCTAGAGCAAACAAAGAACCAAATAGAAATGATTTTGAAAACGGTGTAAACACTTCAGAAAAATTAAACGATTTTGAATTAGGTTGGCGATTTAACAATACTATATTTAAGGTAAATACAAATATTTATTATATGTTATATAAAGATCAATTAGTTTTAACAGGTGCAATTGATGATACTGGAGCAGCATTAAGAGCAACTAGTGGGAAAAGTTACCGTTTAGGATTAGAAGTAGATGCTCAAATAAAATTATCTAACACTTTAAGTTTATCCCCAAACATTGCTATAAGTAATAACAAAAATGTTGATTTTTTTGCACCTATAAATGGGGAATTGGTTGACCTTGGAAATACTAATTTATCATTTTCACCAAATTTAATTATCGGGAATGTAAGTACCTTTCAACCTGCAAATAATGTTCAATTATCTATTTTATCAAAATATGTTAGTGACCAATATATGGGAAATATAGATAATCTAAACTCAAAATTAGAAAGCTATTTTGTAAATGATTTTAATATTTCTTATGAGATTAAACCTAATAAAATAGTTAAATCTATTATCCTAAGTGCTTTGGTAAATAATATTTTTAATGTAGAATATATTTCAAATGGGTATTACTATACATATGATGATACTTGGTCTATTGCAAATGAAACTACAACTATAGATGGTGCTGGGTATTACCCTCAAGCCACCCGAAATTTTTTAATTGGCGCTACTTTAAAGTTTTAAACCTTACGAATTAGGTTATTGAATAGAGTTCAATAAAAAAACCCGAGGTATTTACCTCGGTTTTTTTTATTTACACTTCAATCCCTTTCATCATTTTATTCCAATACAAATAAGGAAGCAAATACTTTTTCAGTATCCATAATCTCCAATGTTCTTTAGATGAATCACCAATCATTAATGGAAATTGTTTTAGCTTAGGATCTGGCTGAAACTCTTGATTATAATCAAACTCTGCTAACACCATTTTCCCATATCCTGTAACTAACGGACACGATGTATACCCATCATATTCTTTAGAACTCATCTTATTAAAAGCCGCTAATTTTAAAATATTTTCAACAACCACTGGTGCTTGTTTTCTAATTGCCGCTCCTGTTTTTGAAGTTGGTAAATTTGAAGCATCACCTAATCCAAAAATATTTGCATACTTTACATGTTGCATTGTTTTACTATTAACATCTATCCATCCCGTTTCAGACACTAAGGGAGAATTTCTAATGAAATCTGGCGCACTTTGTGGTGGTGCCAAATGCATCATATCAAAATGAATTCCATATTTATCTCCATCTCTAGTAACTTTTACATCTTTATAATTGTATTGTATTTCTCTATCTAAAGATGCTTCATCACCATCAGCAATTGTTACACAACCACCTCCTGTTAAATCTTTAACGATTTCGTACCAAGCAATTTTTTTAGCTGCATCAACCTTCACTAATTTATGGAAAAATCGAACATTGATATCTTTCTTATCAACAACTTCCATTAAAGTATCTGCAATAATTTTAACACCAAAAATAGAACCACTTGGCAACGCAAAAACAATATCTGTTTTGTTTCTTACACCCGATTTTTTATAAAATTCTTCAGCTAAATACATTATTTTTTGTGGAGCTCCTCCACATTTAATTGGTGTTGCTGGTTGTGTAAATAACGCAGTACCTCCCTTAAAGTTTTTAAGAGTCTCCAAAGTATGTTTAGGGTCTGTATAATTACTACAAACTACACCTTTATCCATTGCTTCTTGTAAACCTTCCACAAGTTCTGGAGCAATTTTTATACCCGGTGCTACTACCAGATAATCGTATGTATACTCATTTCCGTCTTTAGTTATTACTTTGTTACTTTCAGGTTCAAATGTATCAGCAAATTCTTTTATTCGTTCAACACCTTTTGGAATTAAGGAATCCATTGGCCTTGCAGTAGCATCAAAATCAAACGTATTTGCACCTACTAAAGTCCAAGCTGGTTGATAGTAATGTGTGTCAGCCGGTTCAATTATTCCAATCTGTAGCGATTTATTTTTCTTTTTTAGCATTGATGAAACCATAATTCCTGCGGTACCACCACCAATCACTAATACTTGAAAGTGTTTTAACATTTGTATATTTTTTTAGTTAATAATTTCTGAATGAGAAATTTATGTATAAAAAAACTACTCAAAGTGATTTAGATCACTTTGAGTAGTTTTGCTTTTGAAAATAATTATTAGTTATAATTACTCTTCTGAAGTCATTCTACCGGTAGCACAACTCACAAAGGATTTTGCTTTATGAACTATTGTGTTAGCATCTCCAACTTCAGGATATCCCATTTTAGAGAGCTTATCTTTAACTGAATCTGTAATAGATTCAGCTTCTGAATTAAAGCTTACCGTAGAACTTTCAATATCTACAGAAACTTCTTTTACTCCTTCAACAGATAAAACGCCTTTTTTTATAGTGTTAGCACAACCGCCACATTTTAAATTTAATATTTCTATTCTTGTATTCATTATTTTATTTTTATAGAGTATAAAATTACTATTATTTAATCAATTATTAAACGTAATACTCCAAATCCCTCTTAAATCTCCTTCTTTATAATCCACAGCTTTATCATTTGGGTATAATGATTTAATTAATGAATCTGTTTTAATACTAAGTTTATTTTCTAATGTACCATGGCAAGCTAAGCACTTTGCATTTAACTTAATTGGGGCATAAAAATGTTTTTGGCCTCCCTTATCAATTTCAACAATTGGGAATAATTCTTTATTTTTTTGAATTGCTAATTTGTACTCTTCAATAATTTTCAACTCTCTTTCTGAAGCTGTGTTTACTGAATTTCTAATTTTATCTGAAGTTCTTTTAATAGTAACATTATATTTTTCAGACATTTGATGTGTAATTGGCATTGCTTGCACATTACAAAACGGAACTGCTTGTGTTGGGCCACCAAGTTTCATTTGTTGCATTAAGTGACTACTTAAATCTTTAAATGTTGCTTGTGTAATTTCTTTTCCCTTTATAGTATATTCTTGTTTTTCTTTTAATGATAATGAATTATCGCAAGAAACTAAAGTTAATATACTACCTAAAATTAAAATTATTTTAAACATCTTATTTTACAATTTCATTATTAGTTCTTTCCCAGTTACTAATTCCCCCTCTAAGATCGTATACAAGTTTAAACCCTAATTTTGAAAGTTTTCTTGAAGCCGAAGACGTTCTATTCCCCGATCTGCAATAAATGTAAATTGGTTCATTTTTATCAAATTTTGACATTTGTTCTAAAAAATCGCGACTATAATAATTAATATTTTTGGCTCCTTTTATATACCCTCTTTTAAACTCAAAAGGTGTTCTAATATCAATTATTGTCTTATCAATTGATTTTTCTTTGAATTCAGATGGTGTAATAACTTTTATCTCCCCTAATTCTGATTGATTAATAGTATTTCCTTTTTTATCTACAGAAGTACTATCTGCAAATTGTTTCTTAGTATTGTTGCAACCCAACTGTAACAACCCTGTAATTAGTAGTATTACAATTATTTTAATAGGTATTTTCATGTATTATTGTTTTTGATTTTTGGCAAATATAAATCTCCTGATAAATTTTAGCAGTAACCAAAGTTACGTCTAAATAAAAAGGGAGAGTCAAAAACCCTCCCCTTTTACCTTAATTAAAAATGAAATT
>CAYPNJ010000051.1:0-14632 GCA_964412305.1 uncultured Lutibacter sp.
TTAATGTTATTATTGGAACTTATGAAAGAAGGAACAGTTACGAAATGGTTGAAAAAGTTGGATTGTATTGGCACTTTGTAGATTTAGTTTGGGTATTTGTATTTACATTCTTCTACTTAGTTTAATTCAAAAAAAGAAATTAAAATGGCACACGCACAAGAACATACATCGCACACAAAATTAATTTGGAAAGTATTTGGAATACTTTCAGTAATTACACTTGTTGAAGTAATTTTAGGAATAATAAAACCTGACTTTTTACATTTAACAAAGTTTTTAGGGACAAGCATATTAAACATTATATTTTTAGTTTTAACATTGGTAAAAGCATACTATATCACTTGGTTTTTTATGCATATGGCCGATGAAAAAAAGAATTTAAGAAGAGCAGTTGTTTGGACAGCATTATTCTTAATTGCGTATTTAGCTACGTTAATATTAATTGAAGGAAGTTATATTAACGATGTTATGGGGCCTTTAACAAAATGGAACTACTAAGTATAAAAAAATTATAAATAAAAAAGGTGGTTTTTTAACCACCTTTTTTTATACAATCGATATGAAGAAATTTTGGGTATTATTTAGCTTATTTATTTTACCATTGGTGTTTTATATATTTCTGTCTAAAGGAATTTATAGATATTCCAATTTGCCAATACTTACTGAAAAAGTAATTGATTTTCAAGAATATTCTTCAGAAAAAAATAATTCATTTGCTGAAAAACTTTCAATTATTTGTTTTTTAGGAAGTGATATAAATGAAGCAAAAGCAAGTTTATTTAATTTAAATCAAACGGTTTATAAACGCTATTATTTAAAACCTTTATTTCAAATGGTGGCGGTACTTCCTAAAGGAAATGAAAATGATTATAAAGAAGTAATTAAAGAACTTTCCGCTTTTACCGATATTAAAAATTGGCATTTTATTTATACCAATAAAGAGAATATTCAAACACTTTTTAATAGCTTTGATACACCATATCAATTAAATGAAAATTTGTATTCAGAAAACGCATATATTATTGATATGAAGCTGCGTTTGCGTGGAAGAAAAGACGATGAAGATACCCAAGATGGAAAGCTGTATGGATATAACATGAGGTCTGTTTTCACCTTAAAAAATAAAATGAAAGATGATATTGATATTATTTATTATCAGTTAAAAAAATCTAGGGAAAAACAAGAACGAAGAAAACGAGAAATTTAACCACAATGAAAAAATATTCGTACATAGGTGTAGCATTTATCATTTTAATTTTTGGAATTTATGCAATTCCTAAAATTGTAAATAAATTGATAACCCCACAATTAGTTACTATTGGTAAAGTTCCCTCGTTTGAGTTTACAAATCAAGATGAAGCCCAAATTTCAAATTTATTTTATACAGATAAAGTGTATGTTGTAGAATTCTTTTTTACAACGTGCCCAACTATTTGTCCCAAAATGAATGAAAACATGGTGACTATTCAAAATGAATTTTATGCCAATTTAGATTTTGGAATCGCATCATTTAGTATTAATCCAAAACATGATACACCTAAAATTTTAAAGCAATATGCGAAAGATCACGGAGCAACTTTAAAGAATTGGAATTTCATGACTGGAAATCAAGATGCTATTTATGAATTAGCAAATAACGGATTTAGTCTTTACGCTGGAGAAAATAGTAATGCGGAAGGTGGTTTTGAACACTCAGGGATGTTTGCTTTGATAGATAAACAAGGGAATATTCGTTCAAGATTAGATGAATATGGTAATCCAATTGCCTTTTATGACGGTTTAGACCCAAAAGGAGTTAAAATGATTAAAGAAGATATAGCCATTTTATTAAAAGAATAATGACAACAGATACCAAAAAATATAACAAGTGGATTGTTATTTTATCCGTTGCAATTCCTTTAGTAGTTGCTATTTTATTTGGTGTAAAAATTGATGCTAAACTACCTATTTTTTTACCTCCAATTTATGCAAGTATAAATGCATTAACTTCAGTAGTTTTAATTATTGCAGTTTGGGCCGTTAAAAATAAAAAAATAAAGCTACACGAAAAATTAATGAAAACAGCCATTGTTTTTTCAGTTGTTTTTTTAGTATTGTATATGGCGTATCATATGACCTCAGAGTCAACAAAATTTGGAGGAGAGGGTAGTTTTAAATATTTCTATTATAGTATATTAATTACTCACATTATATTATCTATAGTGGTTATTCCTTTTGTACTAATAACCTACGTTAGGGCTATTACTAATAATATTGAACTTCATAAAAAAATAGCAAAATTCACATTTCCTTTATGGTTGTATGTTGCAATTAGCGGAGTGGTTGTTTACGTTTTAATAAGTCCTTATTATTAAACATGAAAAAAATACTTTTCATATTATTTATTTTAGTTGTTCAAATAGTGGATGCGCAATGTGCTATGTGCAGGGCTGTTGTAGAAAGTGGAGATGTATCTCAAGCTGAAGGATTGAACTCTGGAATCTTATATTTAATGATATTTCCGTACATTTTAGTTGGTGCTTTATTTTACTTTATCATTAAAAATAGAAGGAAGAATAAAATTTAACATTTCTATAAGAGACTAAGAGTGTAACAAATAATAATTTTAGTCGTCATATAACAATATCAGCTTAACTATAAACTCAATACGATAATAATGAGAACAAAAATTATTGCAATTTTGGCATTTGTATTTTTAACTACTGTAAATGCACAAGATAAAAAATGGACACTTCAAGAATGTGTTAGCTATGCTTTAGAGAATAACATTACAATTAAGCAAAATAAATTAGATGTTGAAATAAGTGAGGAAAATGTAATCAGCTCAAAAGGTAATTTTTTACCAAATTTAAATGCATCAACAAGTGGTAGTTTAAATTTTGGCTCTGGATTTGATCCTGTTTCTCAAGATAGAGTTTCAACAAGTACATTTGGTGGTTCTTTAGGACTTAATTCGGGAATTGTTGTTTTTAATGGTTACAGAAATTTGAATACCTATAAACAAGCTCAAATTGGTGTTGAAGAGAGTAAACTTAATTTAGAAAAAATTCAAGATGATATTTCTTTATACGTTGTAAACACCTATTTAAATGTGTTATTTGCGAAAGAAAATTTGAATGTAGCGAAGGTTCAATATGAAATTAGTGCAAAACAAATTGAAAATGCAAAAGCTAAGGTTGAAGCAGGAGTTGCGCCAAAGGGAGATTTATTAAATGCACAATCAACTGCAGCTGCCGATGAGCAATCGCTAATTTCATATGAGAACATATTAAATTTAGCATTGCTAGACTTAGCGCAATTATTGCAAGTTGAACCGGTTGGTTTTGATGTTAAAGTTATTGAAGTGGAATCTCCATCAATAGCTTTATTATATAAAACACCAACTGAAGTTTATCAAAAAGCTTTAACAAATAGACCAGAAATTAAAAAAGCAGAACTAAATATTGAATCGGCTGATTTATCGGTTGAAATAGCCAAGGCGTCATTTTTGCCATCAGTATCTTTAGGTGCTAATGTTGGTACTGGTTATGGTTATAATCTTAAAAATAATTCTCATATACCTTACTTCACGCAATTAGATGATAATTTAGGGTATGGTGTAAGTTTTAGTGTTAATATTCCTATTTTTAATAGAAACCAAACCAAGTCTAATGTAAACAGACAGTTAATTAATTATGAGATTTCTAAATTTGGGTTAGAGAATGAGAAATTACAGTTACAACAAACAATTCAAAAAGCATTTTACGATGCTAAAGCTGCAGCAAAAACATATGTAGCTGCTGAAAAATCACTTATTGCCCAAAAAGAAGCTTTTAAAAATGCACAAGAAAGTTACAATTTAGGAGCAATGACACAGTTTGATTTTGATCAAGTTCGTAATCGTTTTGTAAATGCTGAAGGAGCCATAATTAGAGCAAAATATGATTATGTATTTAAAACTAAAGTTTTAAAATTCTATTTTGGAGAATCAATTTTATTGGACTAGTTATTCAACAAATATTTAATTAAATATCCAGCGTTTTACGTTGGATATTTTGTTTTATAGCTATTGAATTAAGTATCTTTGCCTTTTAAATTTTAATATTGACTTATATTTTAAACATAGAAACTGCTACCAAAAACTGTTCTGTTAGTTTAGCAAAAGATGGCGAAACAATTGTTCTAAAAGAATTAAATAGTGGTTCGTATTCACATGCTGAAAAACTACATGGATTTATAAAGCAAGTTGTTGAAGATGCAGGTGTTCAATTATATGAATTAAAGGCAATAGGCGTAAGTAAAGGCCCAGGTTCTTATACGGGTTTAAGAATTGGAGTTTCGGCAGCAAAAGGCTTGTGTTTTGCTTTAGAGATCCCTTTAGTTTCAGTGGACACTTTACAAGCTTTAGCTTTATCGGTTTCAATTTCCGAAGGACTTGTAATTCCTTTGTTAGATGCACGAAGAATGGAAGTTTACAGTGCGGTTTTTAATTTAAAAAATGAATCACTTAGAGAAGTGAAAGCTGAAATTATTTCAGAAGCATCATTTAACAATTATTTAGCAGCTGAAAAGGTGTATTTTGTTGGTGATGGTGTTGAAAAATGTAAAGGAATTATTACACATGAAAATGCTATTTTTGTTGATGGAAAGTTACCTTCAGCAAATGAAATATCCAAACTTTCTTTTGAGAAATACCAAAAAAACGACATTGAAGATGTCGCTTATTTTGAGCCTTTTTATTTAAAAGATTTTGTTGCTATAAAATCTAAAAAGTAAATTATTCAAGTGTAGAATAATATGTAAGAATTTTGATTAGATCTTCTTTTTTGGAATTTTTCAACTTATTTTCTTTCATAAAACTAGCAATTTCAGTTGATTTACTTTCGAATGACTTCAAAAAGTCTTTCTTTTTTTTCGAAAGTAAAATAGTGTTGTTGTCTTTTGATTTAAAATAAAATGATTCGCTTGTGACAAACTTTGCAGGTTTATCTTCTTCATATGAAGATTTAGCTTTTTTAGCTGAGATTAAAGTTCGGGTATGTTTTCTATATAAAATTAAATTATTCTTATCAAATAGTAATTCCAAATATCCCACATTTTTCTCTCCATTGATTTCATATGTTGTTAAAACAAATTTTTCACCAAGAATTAGTACATTAAAATAATCTTCTTTAGCTAAATTAACAATTGATTCATCGTCTTTTTGAATTTCCATTTTATCCTCATAAATATTATAGCGTAATTGAAAACTGTAAATTTTATTTTCATTTGTGTTATTTATGGTTCCTAAAAAAAAATGATGATTTAAATATGGAGAGCCATCGTAATCTTCGTATTCCATATTTTTTTGATACCTAAAAACATCACTAATGTCTGAGATAGCATTATTAATTGAATTTCCTTTTTGTGAAAAAACAGTTGTATAGGATAAAAAGAGTAGTAGTAGTAGTAGTAGTAAATGAGATTTTTTCATTGTTTATTATTTAATTTAATAATTTTCATATATAATACATTTATTAGGCACATCAAAAATCGCTCCAATAATTTTCTATTTCCTAATTTCAACTCTATGTGGGTAAGGTATTTCAATACCAGCTTTATCTAATGCATTTTTACCTTCTTCAAGAATGCCAAAATATACATTCCAATAATTTTCTGAAGTTGTCCAAGGACGAACAGCAAAGTTGACAGAGCTATCAGCTAATTCAGATACATTTACAGTTGGAGCAGGATCTTTTAATACATTTTTGTTGCTTAACATAACACCCATTAGTACATCTTTTGTTTTTTTAATATCTTCATCGTATCCAACTCCAAAAGTTAAATCAACACGTAATTTACCCTCTTCAGTATGGTTTATAATGTTTCCGTTTGATAAAATTCCATTTGGAATAATTACTAATTTATTTTCTGGAGAAGTCAATTTGGTAACAAAAATTTGTATTTCTTTTACCGCTCCCAATTGACCTTGAGCTTCAATTAAATCTCCAACCTTAAAAGGTTTAAAAATAATGATTAAAGCACCTCCAGCAAAGTTGGCCAGAGCTCCTTGAAGTGCCAAGCCAACAGCTAAACCTGCAGCTCCTAAAACAGCTATAAATGAAGTTGTTTCAATTCCTAATTGAGAAATAGCTGTGATAAAAATTAATATTTTTAAAGACCAACTTACTAAGTCTCCAATAAATTTTTGGAGTGTTATATCAATACCTCTTTTAGCCATTATTTTTTTAGTGATTTTCACAATTTTTTTAACAAACCATAATCCAATGATTAAGATAAGAATGGCAATTATTAAGTTCATTGAATATTTTTCAATTAATGACATAGCAATGTCTAAATATTTTTGATATTCCATAGTCTTTATTTAATAAGTATAGTTAATATAATTCCAATAATAGCTGGTACTGCCTGTAAATAAAATAGTTTAATTTTTTTTGTTGTATAAGCCCCAAAGATACCTGCAAATACAACGCAAATTAAAAAGAATAGTGCAAGTTGTAATGAATATTCTTTGTTAACAATTGACCAAATAAGTCCTGCAGCTAAAAAGCCATTGTACAAACCTTGGTTTTGAGCAAGAGTTTTTGAAACTTTAGCATCTTCTAATTTTAAGCCAAAAGCTTTTAATCCTTTGGGTTTGTCCCAATAGAACATTTCTAAAATCATAAAATAAATATGTTCAAAGGCAACTAGTGCGACAATGAATATCTGTAAAATTTCCATTTTTAAAACGTAGTTTTTAATTGATTTAAAGCTTTTTTCGGATCACTTTCTGGAAGTTGACATGCGCCATCTACACAAATATAGATTAGAGTTTCTACTTCATTAAATCGACCTTCCATTAATGGCAATTTACTATTCTTTGTACTTCCAGCAATTAATTTATTTGGAATGTAATTTTTATTAATTTCAAGGAGTTTATCTTTTGCGTTTTTTCCTGAAATAGCTATTTCATAATAATCACTTGTAAAATCAGCCATTAATTGTAGCCAATTAGAATATCCAGAACCATATTGGAGTGCTCTATTCTTAACATTTATAAGCATGTATCGGCTCACTTTTAAATAATAATTATTAGAATAATAATGACTTAATTTGAACAGGTTTCTGGCCATTATTGAATTTGAAGCGGGAATTACATTATCTTCTAGTTCCATTTTTCGGGTTATCAAACTTGGGTCTTCATTTGAAGTAAAGTAAAACATGCTTTTTTCTGAATCATAGAAATGATCAAAAGTATAATCGGTTAATTGTTTGGCTGTGTTCAACCACATTTCATTAAATGTGGCTTCGTATAAAGCAATATAGGCGTCAATCACAGTGGCATAATCTTCTAAATAACCATTAATGGTACTTTTACCATTTTTATAATTATGATTTAAATTTCCTTTTTCTTGTAATTGTTTATTGTAAATAAAAGTTGCATTTTTTATGGCTACATCTAAAAAATGTTGTTCATTAAAAACAGTATACGCATTTATATATCCTTTTAGCATTAATGCATTCCAAGAGGTTAACGATTTATCATCTAACCTTGGCCTATCTTTTTTTGCTCTTTCTTTTAGTACTATTTTTTGCCATAAGGCAACTTTTTCTTCTAATTCAGAAATTGAAATAGCATGATTTTTTAAAATTTTAGAAGTATTACCTTTTCTAATTAGCACATAATTATCGTGTTCCCAAAAACCATAATTATTTACATTGTAATAATCTGAAAATAACTCAAAATCGGTTTTTAATATTGATTTTAATTCGTCTTTTGTCCAAACATAAAAGGCTCCTTCTTCTAATTCTCCTTTTGTATTATTGCTATCTGCATCTAGTGATGAATAAAACGCACCTTCACTTGAAGTTTGCTCTCTTTCAATAAATTCTAGTGTTTGATATACCGTTTTTTTGTACAACTCATTTTTGGTTGCTTGATAGGCTTCAGCATATAAACTAACTAATTGACCATTATCATACAGCATTTTTTCGAAATGTGGCACGTGCCATTTCTCATCTACTGAATAACGAGAAAAACCACCGCCAATTTGGTCGTACATGCCTCCAAAGGCCATGTTTGTAAGTGATGTATTTACATAGTCTAAAATTTCGGTATCATTTGCTTGTATGGCATATCTCAATAAAAATTGATAGTTATTTGGCATTGGAAATTTAGGCGCTCCTCTTCTTCCTCCTAAATCAAAATCCATATATTGTTTCCATTCTGTAACAGCTGATTTTAAATCTTCAATTTTTAAGATTTCAGTACTATCACTTTTCTTAAATGTAACTAAATCTGAATTTTTCACTCCTTCAGTTAGTTTTTCAGCATATTCAATAGCTTTATTAGGCGTTTTAGCATATAATTCAGCAATTTGATTTAAAGCATTTATCCATTTTTCCTTAGGAAAATAAGTACCTCCCCAAATAGGTCTTCCATCAGGTAAGGCAATACAATTTAAAGGCCAACCACCTCTTCCAGTCATTAATTGTACAGCATTCATATAAACTTGGTCAATATCAGGGCGTTCTTCTCTATCAACTTTTATATTGATAAAATTTTGATTCATTATAGCAGCAACTTCATCATCTTCAAAACATTCATGTTCCATAACATGGCACCAATGACACGAAGAATACCCAATTGAAATTAGCAGTAACTTATTTTCTTTTTTTGCAAGCTCTAGTGTTTCATTGTTCCAAGCATGCCAATCTACAGGGTTATGTGCATGTTGTAATAAATACGGACTTGTTTCATTTATTAGGTTATTTGTATGTTTTTTGTTTGTCATCTTTCTCTCTGTTTGACTGTTGCAACTTGCAAATGAGACTATTAATAAAAGGGATATAAATCTGTACATTAAGATAATTTTTTCAAGAGATAAATATACATTTTTTTAACCTATTTAATGAGATTTATCAGTTCTAGTAAGTGTATAGTTATTTACCTTTGTCCTTTCATAATCTCAAATAGTAAAATTTTAATAGTATTCAAATGAAAAAACTAACAATAGGTTTATTCCTTTTATTGGTAGTGAATAATGTAATATCTCAAACAGAATTTTTAAAAGAAACGGGCTCATGGTATACATTCATTAGCAAAGTGAAATTATCTAACAAGTTATATTTTGCAAATGTTTCTCAAATGAGGAGAGTTGGTTTTGCAGAAAATATAAAAGCTGTTTTGATATGCCCTAGTTTAAATTATAAGTTAACAAAAAAAGTAACCGTAGGAGCAGGGCACCTGTTTTTTAGAGCCTATCCAAATGGTGTAACTCATGCTTCAATTACGAAGGATGAGACTAGGTTTTGGCAGCACATTACCTTAAATTCGATTTTTAAAAAAGCGAAGTTTTATAATAGGTTTATGTTTGAATTACGTTTTAAAGATGTTATTAATACTGAAGTAACTCCAAATGTTATTAATGGTACAATGTACGCTCAAAGATTTAGGTATAGAATACTTGCAACTTTTAATTTATTTAAATTAAAAAACAGCAACTATATTTTAGGCAAAGTTTCTAATGAATTAAGAATTAAACTTAAATCAGGTTTATCACAACCAGATTTTGACCAAAATAACTTGTATGCTTATATTGGTTATAAATTATTTGATAATTCTAAGGCTTGGATAGGCTATGGTAGAAATTACTTCAAAAAAAGTGAAGGAACATATATATCTGAAGATATACTGCAAGTAGCTTTGAGTTACGATTTTGATTTGACTAAAAAGATATAAAAAATGCCGAGCAATTTGCTCGGCATTTTTTATATCATACAGTTTTTTAGCTTAAAGTTTCTTTAATTCTTTTTACAGCTTCACGTAATTGAGCTTCAGAGGCTGCATAAGATATTCTTATACAATTAGGTGCTCCAAACGCTTCTCCAGTTACTGTAGCAATGTTAGCTTCTTCTAATAAAAGCATAGAAAAATTTGATGCATTTTCAATTTTATGTCCTTTAATTTCTTTTCCGAAAAAGGCTGAAATATCTGGAAAAACATAAAATGCACCACCTGGAATATTTAATTCAAAGCCATCAATATTACCTAATAATTCTAAAACCATATCTCTACGGTTTTTAAACTCATCAACCATATATTGTATTTTAGAGACTGGTGCTTCTAAAGCAGCAATTGTTGCACGTTGCGCAATACTATTTGCCCCTGAAGTTATTTGTCCTTGCATTTTGTTACAAGCTTTAGCAATCCAAGCAGGAGCTCCAATGTAACCAATTCTCCAGCCAGTCATGGCAAATGCTTTTGCAACTCCGTTTACTGTAATAGTTCTATCGTACATACTTTCAATGGCTGCAAAACTAAAAACAGGTTCCCCATAGCTTATGTGTTCATAAATTTCATCTGAAAGAATATAAATATTTGGGTATTTTTCTAACACTTTTGCCAAAGCTCTATACTCTTTTTCGTTATAAATTGAACCACTTGGATTATTTGGCGAATTAAAAAATATTAATTTGGTTTTAGGTGTAATTGCCGCTTCTAATTGCTCAGGTGTAATTTTAAAATCTGTTTCAATTGTTGAAGGGATTTCTTTGTAAGTAGCTTCGGCTAAAATTGAAATTGCAGAGTAACTTACCCAATATGGTGCAGGTAGTAAAACTTCGTCCCCTGGGTTTAATAAAACCATTGCAATGTTTGCAATAGATTGTTTGGCTCCTGTAGAAACCACCACTTGATTTGGTTGGTATTCTAAATTATTATCGCGTTTAAATTTATCACAAATAGCTTGTTTTAAATCTAAATACCCATCAACTGGGCTATATGAGGTGTAATTATCATGGATAGCTTGTACTGCAGCTTCTTTAATAAAATCTGGTGTATTAAAGTCTGGTTCCCCTAAACTTAAACTAATAATGTCTTTTCCTTGCCCTTTTAATTCTCTTGCTTTAGCGGCCATTGCTAAAGTTGCTGAAATAGGTAAACTGTTAATTCTGTCTGATAGTTGGTTGCTCATAAAATAAAAATTATACGTACGTAGGTTTTGTACCTAACGTTTTTAATTGATTAAAGTGCTCAATAAGCGCTTTTTGAAAAGTTTTATATTCGTTGTATGGTAAATTAAATTCTAAGGTTGTTTCCTTAACAATTTTTGCAATTTTCCCATAATGGACATGAGAAATATGTGGGAAAATATGATGTTCCACTTGATGGTTTAAACCACCTGTATACCAAGAAACAAATTTATTTTTTGGTGCAAAATTTGAAGTAGTAAATAATTGATGAACTGCCCAGGTGTGTTCTAAATTTCCATCTTTGTCAGGCAAAGGCATTTCAGTAGTTGGGACAACATGTGCTAATTGAAATACAACACTTAAAATGATACCTGCTGTATAATGCATTATAAAAAAACCGATTAATATTTTCCACCAAGCTATGTCTAAAACTAAAAGAGGTAAAACAATCCATAAAAAGTAGTACACTATTTTAGTTATTATTAAAACAGTCCATTCTGTTGTAGGGTTTGGAAATTTACCATAAGATAATTTACGCTTTAAGTAATTGTGCATTTGTTTAAAATCTGTAGTAATTGCCCAATTTATTGTTAATAATCCATACAATAAAAATGAATAATATTTTTGAAATTTATGAATTTTCAACCATTTTGAGTGTTTAGAAAAGCGAATAATTCTACCGGCATCAATATCTTCATCATGACCCTGAATGTTTGTAAATGTATGGTGTAACACATTGTGTTGCACTTTCCAATTGTACACATTTCCGGCTAAAATATAAATACTACTTCCCATTAATTTATTCACCCACTTTTTACTCGAAAAAGATTCGTGATTACTATCGTGCATTACGTTCATTCCAACTCCAGCCATTCCAATTCCAATAACAACTGTTAATAAAAGTAAAACCCATTGTGGCATAGAAACCGTTAAAATTAAAACTAATGGCACTAAAAATACAGCAAACATTATTATAGCTTTAGAATATAACTTCCAATTACCAGTTCGTTTAATTTGGTTTTCTTTAAAGTAAGAATTAACTCTTTTGTTTAGCGTTTTAAAGAATTTCGCTTTGTCAATTCTAGAAAAATGTATTGTCTTGTTAATCATAATTATAGTTATATATAACAAATATACATGCCAAAATTACACCAATTCTATTCTGAAGAAGAAATTTTACAAAAAATATAACATTTTATCAAAAGTTGTTAATTTAATTTAGAAAGAAGTAATTTTACGTCCACAATATTTACACATGGAACTACTACTAAACCACTTTTCTAATTTATCTGAAACTCAAATAAATCAATTCTCTAAGTTAAAAGAGTTGTACAGCGAGTGGAATGCTCAAATTAACGTAATTTCAAGAAAAGATATTGAAGAATTATACATTCGTCACGTATTACATTCATTAGGAATTGCAAAAGTTCAGTCATTTCAACCTAAAGCATCTGTGTTAGATGTTGGTACTGGCGGTGGTTTTCCAGGAATTCCATTAGCTATATTATTTCCAGAAACTAACTTTTACTTGGTAGATTCTATAGGTAAAAAAATAAAAGTAGTAAATGAAGTTGTTACAGCACTTGGTTTAAAAAATGTAAAATCAGAACACATTAGAGCCGAAAATGTGAAAGGAGAATTTGATTTTATTGTAAGTAGAGCTGTTACCAAAATGGATGATTTTGCAAAATGGGTAAAAACCAAGGTTGTAAAAAAACAACGCCACGACTTAAAAAACGGAATTTTATATTTAAAAGGTGGTGATTTAACGGAAGAATTGAAAAACTTCCCAAAAGCGACTCAATTTAATTTAATAGATTTTTTTGAAGAAGATTTTTTTGAAACTAAAAAAGTGGTTCATATTCCTTTAAAATATAAGCCAACCAAGTCTAAAAAGAATTAACTATCTATTAGTAATAATTGGATTTGGAGATGCACTGTCTTTTAAATTAGCAAAAGTTGTATTTTTTGGAGCTCTTCCAATAATCTTAAAATCACGATTACCATCAAACCAATGTTCAATGTATCCAGCAGCGTGAATGGCAATTCTATCGTACGATTTAAATTTTAAAAACTGTTCTTCTGCTTTTGTTAAATCAGCTTCAAATTTATTAAACCTTGTGCTGTCTGCTTCTTTAGCAATTTCATCATAATAAGTTTCATCAATGGCGGTTTTCCATCTACCAACAATATTATCAGTTTCAACACCAATTGAAACAAATTTATTGCCATTAAAATCTTCAGCCCATTTAAGTAATGTAGTTCCTACTTTAATAAACCTACTGTTGTTACTTGTATAGTTCATTAAAGCACCATGTTTAGAAAATTTCATGTAATGGTAGGCTACATAATTAGTTGAGCCGTTCCATTTAACTTTAATACGGCTCACCCAACTTGGTCTCAGTGCAGCAGAATGTACAAAGGTTCTAGCATTATTTTTCTTTAATATTTTATTCCAATATTTTGTTCTTTTGGTAGCTGCTTTACAATAATCTAAATAAGGGGCTAAATATTCTTTACTTCTAGGTTCTTGGTCAAATTGTACACCGTGAAAACCATTTTTAGGATATTTTAAGTTAAACTTAGCAATTGCATCCATAATAGTTTTTGCTGCAATTAAATGTTCTTTATTATCTGTATCACCCATATAATTAATAGAGTGTTTTTGTCTGCCTGAAGCTCTTAAATCTGGTTCGCCATTAGATTTAAACAAAGGTTTTAAAAAACTATAATACAATCCCCAAACTTTTACACCTCTGTTGTTTGCTTTTTTTATGAAATTTGCTATTTTTTCCTGATTTTCTTCGGATGCAATTTCGCCTTTTTGAAGTGTTTCATTTTTCCATGTAGGTATACAATACATATAAATGTCTGAAATAGATTTATTAGCACAAAAATCTAAATAAGCATCTTGTTCTAATTCACTTTTTAGTGCGTAATTTTGCCAACTCCAATGTGCTCTTTTAATTTGTTTATCAAGAAAATCCCAATCCTTATGTGCTGTGTTTTGAGCTTTTAAAATAGTTGCAGAGAACAAAATTAAAGAGAATAAAATAAATAGTTTTTTCATTATTTACGATTAGTAATACTTTAAAGTGTAACGATGTGTTTGCATAAAAGTTGTAAATATATTTTGAGAAGCTTAAAAAAAACTGAAAGTATGACATTTGTTAGCATTTAAATAACTAATAAAAGGTAATTTTGTCTTTTATAAAAACAATAAATTATGAGCAAAGATAGAGCGTGTTTAGTGTGTAAAAAAACATCTGATGAAACACCTGTTACTAAATTTTATTATCAAAAGAGTGAATTTTATATATGTCCTCAACATATACCTGTTCTAATTCATAACCCTCAAGAATTAGTAGGGTTGTTACCAGATGCAGATAAACTAGAAAAAGGATAGTAAATAATTAAAAATATTCGTTAAAAAACTCGCCAATTGGCGAGTTTTTTAATTGTATATGTATTATGATTATTCTCCTAAGAAAGGGTATCTGTAATCTGTAGGTGTTACAAACGTTTCTTTAATAGTACGGTTGCTTACCCAGCGTAATAAATTCCAAACAGAGCCAGCTTTGTCATTAGTTCCTGATCCCCTAGCTCCGCCAAATGGTTGTTGTCCAACAACAGCACCAGTAGGTTTATCATTTATATAAAAATTACCAGCAGCATTTTCTAGTTTGTTAGTTGCTAT
>CAYPNJ010000052.1:0-14615 GCA_964412305.1 uncultured Lutibacter sp.
GGGGTACAAATTACAAATAGTTCTGGTGCTGTTGGTTCTTCTTCAAGAGTTGTACTTAGGGGTGCTGCTTCTATTACAGGTAATAACCAACCACTATATGTGGTTAATGGTGTACCTTTAGAAAGTGGAAACTACGGTAACTCTGGTTCAAGTGGTGGTGCTGATTTACCAAATGGTATTTCAGATATTAACGCTGATGATATTGAGTCTATCTCAGTACTTAAAGGACCTGCTGCTGCTGCACTTTATGGTGTAAGAGCTGCAAATGGAGTTATTCAAATTAAAACAAAAACAGGTAGAAAAGGACAAGGTTTAGGTATCTCTTTTAACAGCACAATGTCTGTTCAAGATCCTTTAATGTTAGCAAACTACCAAAACTCTTATGGTCAAGGTGGTAATCATGACTTTTTCGAATGGGTTGACGGTACAACTGGTGACGGTGGTGTTGATGAAAGTTGGGGACCTCCTTTAGATGCTGGTCTTGAATTTGTACAATGGAATTCTTACACAGTAGGTGGAGCTCCATTACCATGGGTTTCTCAACCAGACAATATTAAAGACTTCTTCGAAACTGGTGTTACTTTAAATAACAGTATTTCATTTACTGGTGGAGGAGAAAATGTTGGGTACAGATTATCAGTTGGTTCAATGGATCAAACAGGTATGGTACCAAATACAGATCTTAGACGTTTTTCTATAGGTGCTTCATCTACATATACTATGTCTGACAAATTAACAACTTCTTTTGATGTTAACTATACACGTTCTAAAAGTGATAACTTTGTAACTCAAGGATATAACAACGAAAACCCAGTACAACAAATGATTTGGTCTGGTAGAAACGTTGATTTTGCTGCTTTAAAAGACTGGAAAAACTTACCATTGTCTCCTGCAGGAACTGCAGCAGCTGGTACACCTTTAAACTGGAATACAGTTTTCCAAAACAACCCTTACTGGGTCTTGGATACTAATACAAGAGCATACAACAGAGATAGAGTTGTTGGTAATGTAGCTATTAACTACGAAATTAATGACCAATTTAATGTAAGTGGTAAAGTAGGAACTAACTTCTGGAATACAAGACAAAATTTCAGACAAGCATTTGGAAGTAACAATGCTCCTAATGGGTATTATTCTGAAACTAACCGTAGTTATACAGAAACAAATTCAGAAGTAATTGTATCTTACAATACTACAATTACTGAAGATTTAGATTTTGAAATAAGTGCTGGTGGAAATTCAATGTATCGTAAATCTGAATTAGCCTATACTGCTGCACCACAACTTCAATTGCCAGGTTTATACAATGTAAGCAACTTAGCAGCTGGAAGTAGTTGGGTAGTTAACAACCAATTTTCAGAACAAAAAATTAATAGTGTATTTGGTTTTGGTAAATTTTCTTACAAAAACTACTTATTCTTAGAATTTTCAGGAAGAAATGACTGGTCTAGTTTGTTACCTATTGATAATAATAACTTCTTCTATCCTTCAGTTACAGCTTCTGCAGTAATTACAGATATAATCGAAGTAGACTCAGATGTTTTATCTTTCTTAAAAATAAGAGGTGGATGGTCTGAAGTGGGTGGTATTGGAGCATTAGCACCATATCAATTAGAACCAACTTATGCATTATCTACTGAAACATGGGGAGGTAACTCAGTTGCTTACTTACCAGGAACTTTAAACAATCCTACAATTAAATCTGAATCTACAACAGGTACAGAATTTGGTTTAGACGCTAGATTATTCAACAGCAAAGTTCGTTTCAATGCAACATATTACGACCAAACTAGTGAAAACTTAGTGGTACCAGTTCAAGTAACTGCTGCTTCAGGTTATACTAATGCGGTATCTAATGTTGGTGAAATGAATAATAAAGGTATTGAATTACAATTAGGTGCTACTGTTGTTGAAAAAGGTGATTTTAAATTTGATTTAGATATTAACTTTGCAAAAAACACCAATGAAGTTGTTTCATTAGGAGGTTTAGAATCTTTAGTACTAGGTGGACAATGGTCTATGACTTTAGAAGCTAGAGAAGGATTAGCTTATGGTTCAATTGTTGGTACTTACTTTGAAAGAAGCCCTAGTGGTGATGTAGTTTATGAAAATGGATTACCTGTAATTGCTACAGGAACTAAAGTACTTGGTAATATCACTCCTGATTGGACTGGTGGTGCTAACTTTACTTTTAGCTACAAAAACTTAAGTTTAAACGCTTTGATTGATGCCAAAATTGGTGGTGATATCTATACTATGACAACTACTTGGGGTAGATATGCTGGTGTTTTAGCTGAAACTTTAGTTGGTAGAGAAACTGGGATTGTTGGTGATGGAGTTATGTTAGTTGATGGTGCATATGTACCAAATACAGTTGTTGTTTCTGCTGAAAGTTACAATAAAAGAGCGTATTCAAATAGTGTTGTTGAAAGTTCAGTATTTGATGCTTCTTATGTTAAATTAAGACAAGTAATGTTAACGTACAAATTACCTAAAAAATTAATTGATAAAACATTATTTACAAATATCAGTTTTTCTTTAGTTGGTCGTAACCTAGCAATATTACACAAAAATGTTCCACATATTGACCCTGAATCATCATTTAGCGATGACAACTCAGAACAAGGTCAAGAATTTGGACAATTGCCGTCAGCTAGAAGTCTTGGTTTTAATCTTCAATTAAAACTATAACCTAAACAATTATAAAATATTAAAATATGAAACGATTTAAAATAATAACAATTCTCTTCTTCAGCTTACTGGTTTCAGTTGGTTGTGACAATGATTTTGAAGAGTTAAACCAAGATCCTAACAACCCGGTTGCAGTTCCTTCTGACCTGTTAATACCTGGTATTGTTAGAGCGGCTCAAAACGAATCTTACAGTACATTTACTGGTGGAGATATGGGAGCTTGTTGGGCTCAACATTTTGCAAAAGTGCAATACAATGATGAGGCTAGATATATTCCAAGACAATCTGTTATTTCAAGAGTTTGGAATACTTACTATTCAGTTGTTATTGCTGATGCTGATGCAATGTATACTATTGCTGTAACAGAGAACAATAATAATATGATGGGTGTTGCTTTAACATTACAAGCATATGGATTTGCATTTTTAACTGATGTTTATGGTGCTATTCCTTTTAGCGAAGCTATTAAAGCGGGTTCTGAAGGTATTATTGCTCCAAAATATGATAGTCAAGAAGAAGTTTATGCTGGTACTTTAGCAATGCTAGATGAAGCAATTGCTTTATTAGGAACTGGAGGAACCATAAACGGAACAAATGACATTCTATATAGTGGTAATGCTGGTTTATGGAAGAAATTTGCTAGCTCTTTAAAATTCAGAATGTTAATGAGAGCTTCTGCTAAAATGAGTGTAAGCGCAGACTTACAAGCATTAGTAAGCGCTGGTAATTTATTTAGCAGTCGTGCTGATGAAGCCAAATTAGTTTACTTAGGTGCTGATCCTAGTGCGAACCCATTGTATGAAACAATTGTTTTTGGAACAAGAGGTGAATGGAAAATTAATGAAGCAATAGTTAACAGATTAACTGCTGATAATGACCCAAGACTAGAAGTGTATGCAGGTTTACAAGAGGATGGTGATTATAGAGGTAAACCATCTGGTTTTGCTGATGTTCCTAGTGAAGATTGGAATTACACAAATGTATCTGCATTAGGTGATTTCTACTTACGTCCAGAACTTCCTGGTTTCTTTGTGTCTTACTCTGAAATTAAATTTTTAATGGCAGAAGCTGCTTTAAAAGGATATATATCAGGTGATGCAAACGCTCACTATATAGATGGTATTACAGCATCATTAAATTTCAATGAAGTAGCATCAGGTGATATTGGTTCTTTCTTAGCAGAAAAAGCTTTAAATGCAAATCAATCAACTGCTTTAGAGCAAATTGCAACTCAAAATTGGATTGGTTTGTTTACACAAGGTGTTGAAGCTTGGAACGAATGGAGAAGAACTGGTTACCCAGAATTAGATCCTGCTGCTGAAGCTGATTTAAATGAAATTCCTTCTAGATACAATTATCCAACACTTGAGGCTTCATTAAATACTGCCAATTATAACGATGCAGTTTCAGCCCAAGGTACAGATAATTTAACTACACCAGTTTGGTGGATGGATTAATTTTAAAAAATAATATTAAATATGAAAACAATAAAATTATTAAGCATCTTATTTTTATCATTAATTACATTCACAGCGTGTAATGATGATGACTTAAATGTTGACAATCATGACAACAACTTCGCCGAAGGTGGACTGTTGGATGTTCAAAGCACATCTATTAATTATGTGGTTGGTAACCCAGGTCCTTACAGTGCAAGTATCCGTGTTTACCAAGGTGAAATTAAAACAACAAGTATTAGAATTAGTAAAACTTTCCATAGTGGTACTTTTTCTTCAAATACTATTGATACATTTAAAACCATAGCTGTAACTGGTGATCAAAATAGTTCTGTAAGTTACAGTTTTACTTTTGATGATTTAATTAGTGGTTTAACAGGAGCAGATGGTAGCCCATTATCAGATTCTGATGGTGATTATCAAATTGGTGATTTCTGGAAAATGGATTACTATGTAACTACAAGTAAAGGTGAACGTCTAAATTTCGCAAGTACTAAAGCTACAATTTCAACTAGATTTGCAGGTACTTATAATGTACTTGAAAGTGCTTATTGGAATTCAGGAGGTTTTAACGGTGACTGGAATGGTAGCCAGTTTGTAATTGAATCTATAGATGCTAGTGTATATAAGCATAATGGTTTAGCTTTCTGGTCAGATAATACGTATTATTTTACTGTTGATAATGGAACAGGAGCTATTCAAATTCTCCCAGTTGATTTAACAGATACTGCTGTATTATTAAATGGTTCTCCGATTATGATTACTCCAGGTGGAGATTATACATTTGAATCTATAACACCTGTCAATCAAGCTACACGTAATGACGAAACTGGAGAAGATATTCTTGAGTTTAGTGTAGGTTACTTTAGAGGTGTTGGAGCAACAAGAGAGTTCTACGAAAAAATGGAAAAAGTAGTAGATTAATTTAACAACATTAAAATTAAAAAAATGATAACAAAAAATTATAAAAGTATTTTTTCTTATTTAGCAGCGCTAACTGTAGCAATATTTATAGTTGGTTGTGAAGGACAAGAAGATAATACTGGGCTAAATACATTAGCACCTACTTCTCCAACCTTATCGGTTTCAACAGACGGTGGTGCTACCCTAATAGAAAATAACTCAGTATATACATATACTGCGACTTTAAGTACAACACAATTAGTAGATGTAAAACTTTACATCTCTCAAGTTGGTGGTGATGCTACAAATGGAGTTGATTTTACAATTGATGGAAGTTTAGTAATACCTGCTGGATCTTTAAGCGCTACAGGTGAAATTAAAATTCTTTCAGATGATTTAATTGAAGCTACTGAAACAGTAACAATTCAAATTGGTGATAATAGAGTTGCAAATGCAGCACTTACATCAGCTACTATGGACTTCACTATTTTAAATTATACAGATGGTGACCTAGTTATTGATATGGGTTGGGCAATGTCTAAAGTGACTGATGATGCAGGTAATGAAATTGGTGCAACAGATTTTGCTGATTTAAGATTACTTCTTTCATCTGCTCCAAACAATGTTGATATAGTTGGTGGTGCTGATGGTGGTAGCTTTGAAACTTATGTATTAAGTGGTAGTGAGCCAGATGGTGAATACTACGTAGTTGCTGATTTTTATGCAGCATCTGACATCGCTAGAGAAATTGATTTAAATTTAGAAATGAACCAAGCAGGTATTATTAATGGAGATACATACTCTTACCCTGCAGGTCTAAATAATGAAGTTACTTGTGCTCCTAACTTTTTTGTAATGATGAAAATCACAAAATCAGGAGATAACTATTCATTTGAAGATGTTTCTAAAAGAAACCTTGTGCAAATTGAATGGAGTGGTGTAGATGCATACGATTTTTATGCACCTGAAGGCTGGGGTAGTCATGTTGTAACAAATGTTGATTGTACTGGTGGATTCACAATTGCTGGATTGAATGCAGAATGGATGCTTGAAGTTTGGGGAGAAGTAATTGAAGAGGAAGGTACAGTATACTATACTGTTGATGAAAATGGTACAGTTACTATAGAAGAACAGTACGTTTTCACAACTTCTTATAGTGGATCTTTATATGATTATACAGTTTCAGGTACAGGTACTTTAGATTTAGAGAATGGTACTTTTAACTTACAGTATAACTTATTCCAAGACGGTTGGTCTGTTGACGGTTACTGGTTTGGAGCTGGAGGATTAACAACTCCTTATTTTGAAGCTGATTTAACATTCTAAAGATAATTCAGAATCTTAATTAAATATTAAAAGCCATCAAAATTAATTTTGATGGCTTTTTTTATTTACTAAATATAAAGTGTTTTATTAAGAACTTTAAATTACAATCACAAATTAAGATCTTTACTGAGAAAAGGCAATTGTCAGGTCACAAAAAAAGCAGTACTATTTACAGTACCGCTTCACTAAGTGAAAATATAAAGAATAATTATTAATTCATAAATAAGTTATTATAACGAATAATAATAATTTACCAATTTTACAACATCACCCTCATTATAATATTTTAATTTTTTAGATTTCATATAAGCATCTATTAACTTATTCTGATTAACTAGCACAGCTTTAATATTCTTTTTCTTCAATCTAACTTTAACATACAAGCCATCATTATTTTTAATAAAATAAAATATTTTATCCTTATATTCAAGTGGATAATTATTAATTGTTTGACTTCCCTTACTTCTATTCGGGTCAAATAATATTTTGGTGTTCTTTTTTATAAAATAATTTGTATTCTGAATATTAAAAACAATTTCATAGAATCCCTCATCAACAAAATTTTTAAAATGTTTCATAGTTAATTTTACAAAATCATGTTTTAAATTTCTTCCTTCTTCAATAATAGAAAAACCTGAAAGTGAACGATCTTGAATTTCAATCTCTTCATTATTCTTTTTAATGAACACACGATTTTTAAAAACATCAAATTTTAAAAAATCTTGTTTTGAGAAAATACTGTCGTTTAAAACTAGCATCCCCCTATTCCACTCTTCGTAAACAAAATCAGTTCCTTTAATTTCAGAGTTTTTAGTGATAATAACCGAACCTTTATCTTGTTTGTGAAGATTATCTCCGTTTTGAGCATATAAACTTGAACAACCAATTAATAGGCTTAAATAAATAACTTTTTTCATACGATATCTTATTTTTTAGCAAGTTACAAAAAACAATAGTTTTTATTAAATCTTAATAAAACTAAAATCTTACGCAACCAAATTAAATTTTCCTCATCTAAAATATAGTAATCTTACGTATAGTTTAGTTTTTTTTTACAATTTTTATTAGGAATTCTATTACATATTTAAGATTTTTGAGAAAATTTAATTCAAACAAATCTACAATGAAAACAAAGTTTAATGGTTTTCTAACGCTTTTATTAGCGTTAGTAGTGCAAATATCGTTTGCACAAGAAAAAACTGTTACTGGAAATGTGTCCGACGCAAGTGGGCCATTACCTGGAGTAACAGTATTAATTAAAGGTGCTAAAATTGGTACACAAACAGATTTTGATGGTAACTATTCAATGAGCGCTTCTGCTGGCGATGTGTTACAATTCAGCTTTATGGGTATGCAGACAGTTGAAAAAACTGTTGGATCTTCAAATGTTGTTGATGTGACCATGCAAGAAAATGCTGAAGCACTAGAGGAAATTGTAATTACTGGTTATGGTGCTAAGAAAAGAGGAGTTCTATCTTCTTCAATTTCTACAGTAAGTTCGGAGCAACTAGGAAGGCAAAACAATGCTATAAGTATTGACAATGCGCTTCAAGGTGCTGCTACTGGTGTACAAGTTGTTGCTCAAAATGGTAAACCTGGTAACGCAGCGTTTGTAAGAATTAGAGGTATTAGCTCAATTAATGCTGGTAATGAACCTCTATACTTATTAGATGGTGTACAGGTTGATGAAGAGGATGTTATTGGTATTAACCCTGCTGACATTAGCTCAATGAGTGTCTTAAAAGATGCTGCCAGTACTGCTATTTACGGTGCGCGTGGAGCAAATGGGGTAGTTATTATTACATCTAAAACTGGTAAACAAAATTCTAAAGCAGTCTTTAAGTTTTCTTCAAAATATGGGAAAGCTGAAGAAATTAAAAGAAACTTTAGAGTCATGAATGCTCAAGAAAAACTGGAGTATGAAAGAGCTATTGGCGTTGGTGTTGGGGCATCAATAACTAGCCAATCTGAATGGAATGAACTAATTGCTAATGATCACGATTGGAGTGATGACTTATTAAAGCAAAGTGAAATTACCTCTCTTAACTTTTCTGTTAGAGGTGGTGAAGAAAACTTAAGCTACTTCATGTCAATTGCTAACGATAGTGATACTGGTATTGTTGAATTAATTGAAAAAGCATTTGAAAGAACTTCAGCAAGATTAAATGTTGACTACCAAGCTCGTGAATGGTTGAAATTTTCAACAAAACTATCTTTTTCAACTTCACAAGATCAAGATTCAAGAGACCGTAACAATATTCAAAGTCCTATTGTTGGTCGTTTTACATTCAATGCATACGAACCAGTATATCTTTTAGATGATAATGGAGACTTTATTCCAAATAGAAGAGGGTTACCAACATATAACCCAACTCATCAAGGACTTAGTTCTTTTGCTCAAGTTAGAGCAAACGAAGATAATGATACAGATAACAGATGGATAGGTTCTTTTGGGACTGACATACGATTAATGGAAGGTTTACATTATAATTTTGTATTAAGTGGTAGTTACATTCAAACAACAAACCGCCATGTATTACATGCAGGTTCTGCATTGGATATGATTTTTAATGGAACGCCAACAGGAAGAACTCAAGTATTTTCTTCATCTTCTTTAACTTCAGATTTTTTAAACAAAATACACTATACGAAGACATTTAATGAAAAACATGATGTTTCAGTAACATTATTGACTGAATATCAACAAAATGATTATGAATCACTTAATTCTGATGCAGATGGTTTTGTTATTAATGGTCCTACTACAATAGATGCTGGTTCTAATCCTAGAGCTGTTGGAGGTAATAATTCTACTAACAGATTATTTTCTATTGCGACCAGTGTAGATTATGTATATAACGATACTTATATTTTTAATGCAACTGTAAGACGAGATGGTTCATCAAGATTTGGGTCAAATACAAAGTACGGTACCTTTTGGGGTGCAAGTGCTGCTTGGAACTTACATAAAGAAGACTTTTTTAGCGATTTAAGTAATACCGTTAATCTTTTAAAAGTACGATTCTCAGCAGGTACATCAGGAAATGATCAAATTGGATTAAATCCTTCTCAAACACTCTATGGTTTTAGTGCTTATAACGGTCAAAATTCTTCTGCTCCAGTTCAGTTTGGAGATCCAAACTTAGGATGGGAAGAAAATTTCACCATTGGTGCAGGACTTGAATTTGCTTTATTTAACAATAGAGTAACTGGTGTTTTTGAATATTATAAAAGAACAACTTCAGAATTATTACTTGATGTTCCAATTACTTTAACTCAAGGTGGTGGTGCAATTACTAAAAACATTGGTGAAATTGAAAATTCTGGATTTGAATTTGAACTAAGAGGTGATGTTATTAAAAATAACAACTTCAAATGGAATATAGGTGCAAGCTTAAGTTTGTATGACAATGAAGTTACAAAACTTGCTGATGATAATGACTTATTTACAACAGCAAACTTCTATACAGGTCTTAGAGTTGGAGAAGAAGTTCATACATTTTTTCTTCCAAGATATGCGGGTGTTAATCCTGCAAACGGACAAGCATTATTTTTAGATACTGATGATAACATTACTACAAGTAATAATGGTGGTGAAGTATTCTTAAGTGGTAAATCTCCATTCGCTAAATTTGATGGTGGTATAAATACAAGCCTTACTTACAAGGGTATCTTTTTAAATGCTGACCTTTATTACAAGGGGGGGAATTATATTATGAATGTAGTTGAACAACAATTATTATCTGACGGTACGGGCGCAACTAGCAATCAAAGAGTCGATGCTTTTAACTATTGGCAACAACCTGGTGATGTAAATGTATTACCAGATCCAACTTCAAGCAACCCTTTTAGAAATGAAGCAAATGGGGCAAGCACAAGATTCTTACAAAAAGGAGATTATATTAGATTAAGAAACCTTCAAGTAGGATATGTAGTACCTTCACAATTTATTGAAAAAACTGCTTTATCTCAAGTTAAACTTTACGTAACTGGAACAAATTTATGGACGTATACACCTTGGTACAAAGGAGATCCTGAAGTAGGTATTCCATCAGGAGAGACAACTGGTACAAGAGGAATTATACCAGGTGAATTTAGTTTAAATAGTTATCCAACATTAACATCGTGGGTATTTGGTGTTGATATTCAATTTTAAAAAAGTAGAAAAATGAAAAAATATTTTATAATACTTATATTGTTAGCTACTTTCACTTCATGTGAAAATCAGCTAGAAACATTTCCTACATCGAGTATTGCCGCAGATGAGGCTTTCAAAAATGATGGAGATTTTACAAACGCCGTAAGAGGGGCGTATAGAGCAATGTTATCTGGTAACTATTACGGAGGTGCACTACAAGGATTTGATGTAATGACAGATAACTTAATTATAAGCCAAAAAGGAAGATTAAGTCAGCAATTTAGACATGATTGGGCATATGATCCAAATACTGGTTTTGCTGCATATTTAGCAAGTGCTTATACAGTTGTACAAGATGCTAATTTTATTCTTGCAAATATTGATGGATTGGATGAAGGTGACTTTAAAAATAATATTGAAGGTGAAGCACTAGCTTTAAGAGCTTTGGCTCATTTTGATATCGTTAGATATTTTGCTAAAATACCTACACAATCTGGAGATGCAGGATCTTCACTAGCTATGCCTTACGTTACAATAGCTGATGTTAATGATTTACCTTCAAGAATAACAGTAGATGAATATTATACCCACTTGGTATCAGATTTATCAAGTGCTGCTGCTCTTGTTAATGATGATAATGGAACATTCCAAATGGGAAAAGATGCTGTTAACGGAATTTTAGCGAGAGTTTATTTACATATGGGTAATTGGCAAGGTGCTATTGATGCTGCAAATGAAGTAGCTGTTGACGTAGAAGATAGAAATTCTTTTGTTGGTATTTGGAATGATTCAGAAGTTCCTTCAGGTGTTATCTTTAAATTACAAAATAATAACGTAAGTAGAGTTACATTAGGAGTCCCTTATAGCCAAACTGCTAATGGGATAAAAGATGAATATGTACCTGATTATGCATTTTTTCAACAATATGACGCATCTGATATTAGATTAGCTGGTTATTTTGAAACAAGCCTTTTTGATGGTCTAATGTACAATCATGTAATGAAATGGTACTCAAGTATTAGTACTACATCTTTAGGTGTTGTTGATGCTAAAATTATTAGAGCATCAGAAGTATTGCTTACAAAAGCAGAAGCTTTAGCTGAACTAGGTCAAGATGGACCTGCAAGAGATGCTTTAGATGCTGTAAGAGCGGAGAGATATGACGGATTTTCTTCAGGAGGAGAAGTTGGAAGTGTTCTTAAAGCTGCAATTGCATTAGAAAGACGTTTAGAATTAGCTTTTGAAGGATCTAGATTCAGTGACATAAAAAGAAAAGGAATGTCAATTGAACGTTCTCAATTTGGTGATTTAGCTGACGGTACAGGAGTTCCTGCAGTATTCCAAACATTACCTGCTAGTGATTTCAGGTTTCAAGTACCTATTCCAATAGGGGAATTAAATTTAAACCCTAATATGGAACAAAGCCCAGGATGGTAATTAAGCCAACAACTTTTAAAACAAATAAAATGAAAAAAATATTCAAATCTTTAATTTACATTACCGTACTAGCGTTTTTTGTTAGTGCTTGTGATGAAAATGACACAACTTTTGATCCTTTAAGTTTTCCTGAAGATGCATTTATAGCAATGGAAAGCTCAAATTCTATTGAGGTTCTTGAAAGTACTACATCTCCAATTGAAATTGTAGTAAATTTTGCAAATACTTTAGGAGGTGCTACCACTGACTTAACTGTAGAATTTTCTATTACATCAGATTCAGCAATTGAAGGAGTACACTATACTATTGAAGGTAGTTCATCTCAATTAATATTTCCTGCTGGAAGCTTAAATGCTAAAATTGTAATCATACCTATTGATAATTCTGAAGAAGACGGAGATAAAGTATTAACTTTTACGTTAATTAGCTCTCCTGTTTCAATTGGTTTACCAGGACCTGACTCTTTTAATAAGTCTGTTACTGTAACATTAACAGATGATGATTGTGGATTTACATTTGAAGGTTTAGATGGTATTTCTTGGATTGGTACTGATAATTCAGGAGGCGAAGGTCCAAATGCAACTCAAATAGTTACTTCTTTTGATGGTACTAATCTATTAATGGATGGTATTGCATTTGGTTGGTTAACCAATACAGGTTATTGGGATGAAGTTGTGGTAGCTAGTGCACCTGTTATTGTTGATATGGATCCAGTTACTGGAGAATTTACAATTGATGAACAATACTTAGCAGATACAACTTGGCTTGGAAACCCACAAGCTACATATAGTATTAGTGCTTCGGGGCAATATTTTTCTTGTCTTCATAAAATGATCGTAAACTATACACTTTATCAAGGAGGTGGTGTATTACGTCAGTATACTGAAACAATCGAATTTTAATAATTAAAAACTTATATTAATGAAAAATACAATATATAAATTAGGATTTTTGCTATTGGCTTTTACCATAGTGCTTTCCTGTGAATCACCTGAAGCTGAAACAAATTACAAACCAGCTACAGCTAACTATGATTATCCTGCTGGGATAACATTAGGATCAGGTATTGTTACTAATAGTTCGTTTCAATTTACAGCAAATATTGCTGGAACTGGAGAGGCATATTATGTAGCTGTAGAAGGTGGAAGTGATGCTCCAAGCAACAATGATGTATTTGATGGAGATGCTAGTGGATTAATTGCTAGTGGTTCATTTGATGTAACGGGAAATCCTGCTACAATTACTGTAAATGATGGTCTTTGTGATAATACAACATATGATATATATGTAGTACAATTTACTTCAGATTCTTTCTTATCTGAGACTACTACAATGCATAGTATAACAACAAATGACAATGGCTCAATTGGTGGAACTTATGATACTGTTACAAATGGTGATTTAAGTGGTAATTTTGGAGGTAGTGTAGCTGACTATGAAAGCGTAGTAACCATTACTGATAATGGAGATGGAACTTATACTTTTAGTGATGCAACAGCAGGTATATATGCAGACCCTAATTACTATGGTGGTTTTGGACACCCTGCTTTGCCACATACATTCGAAGTCCCTTGTAATGAAATTAGTGCGGAATTTACAACTTTATTTTGGAATTGTTGTGGGGATTTCATTAGTTTTGAAGGTTTTATAAATGCTGATGGAACTATTTCTGTACACTGGGAAAGTGCCTTTGGAGAAGTAATGGATGTTGTATACACAAAACAATAGAAATATTTCACAATCTAAAATTAGGTTGAACATATTTAAATTAAAACCCATCAAAATTAAATTTTGATGGGTTTTTTATGTCTATTTTTATTTGGATATTTTTAAATTAACCGTAGATTAATTTAATCAAAAATTTACAATATCCTATTTCTTTATTAAACTAGTTAAACTTTAATAAACCCTTAGTGAAGTTCTAACTTAACCAATAGTTTATCATACTTTCAATTTCACAACAACTTTCCAATAATAAGAGATTGATGCTGCTAATGTAACAATTGTTGAATTAGTTAGAACTTTGGTTTGCTGATTCTATTACTGTTTGTGGGTTATATGTAGTAAATTTCGCATCATAGGTTAGTGTATCATTTATATAACACCCAATGTGAATTAGTAGAAACAGTACTTCTGAAACTACAGCATTAGTGCTGATATTTCTAATTCTGGTTTAAACGAAAAGGCAAATGATATGATTTTCCTCTGCCATAAGGCCACAAGTACTAAACTTAATGCTAAAAGGGTGTATTTATAAACTTTTCCCTTCTTATTGTTTTACTATTTTTAATGTTACTGGTGTATCTAATTGTACTTTGGCAATATACAAGCCTGTTGGTTGGTCTTCAATTGTTAATTGAACTTTGCCATAGACTATTGGATATGTTTTTATTGAAATTAACTGTGAATGTATGGTGTATAATTCAATGGTTACTTCTTTCTGTGAAACGGGTAAAGTAATTTCAAAAGTTCCATTGGTTGGATTTGGATACGCTACAATACCTTCTAATAGTTCTATTGTTTTTGAATACACTCCTTCACACGTTTTAGCTGTTTTAACTTCTATAACATCGCCGTGTTTTATAGCAACTAAAAATATTGAAGCGCTCGTTTTGAGTTGTTCCAACCCGTTTACTGAAATTGTATAAGGGGCTGTTCCTGCT
>CAYPNJ010000053.1:0-13722 GCA_964412305.1 uncultured Lutibacter sp.
TTTTAAAGTAAGTTGTCTAGATTTTTTTAAAATATTAAATTCTCGCTGCATTGTTTTTGATTTTTTATTAAAAGTATTCAAATTTAAAATAAAAACGCATTAAATTTACGTAATCACATATTATTAAATAAATGAAGAAAATATATCACCTAAAAACCTGTGACACTTGTAGAAGAATGTTAAAAGAAATAGACACTACAGATACTCTTTTACAAGAAATAAAAACCGACCCAATTACAGTAAAACAGCTTGACGAATTACACAAACTAACCAATAATTATGAAATTTTGTTTAGCAGAAGAGCTAAAAAATACAAACAAATGGACTTGAAAAACCAAGTATTAACTGAAAAGGATTACCGTCAATTAATTTTAGATGAGTACACTTTTTTAAAACGTCCAGTAATTATTAACAACAACGAAGTTTATGTAGGAAATACTAAAAAAAGAGTTGATATTTTTCAATAAAACTAAAAAGCCATTTCAATATTGAAATGGCTTTTTAAAATTATTTTTTTGCGTATAACATTGGATTGGTATCCTCATCGTTATACATTTTCATTTGCTTATAAACTTTCATAAACTTTTCTCCTGAAGCAAAATCAGCTAATAAATCATCAATTGCCGTAGATAAATCTACACGTTGTTCTAAAAGCACATCTAATTTTGTTTGGCATTTTTCTCGGTGATCATCACTTGCAGATTCACGAGTTGCCTCCTCGTTCATATGGTAAATTTTTAATGCCAAAATAGATAATCTATCAATTGCCCAAGCAGGTGTTTCAGAATTTAATTTAGCTCCTTCTTTTACTTTAGCATCTTTAAATTTATTTAAAAAATAACTATCAATAAATTCAACCATATCTGTTCTATCCTGGTTGGAAGCATCAATTTTACGTTTTAAAACAATGGCTTCTACTGGGTCAATATCTGGTAAACGTATAATATCTTCGTAATGCCATTGAACCGTATCAATCCAGTTTTTTCTGTATAATAAATGTTCAAATGTGCTTTTATCGAATGGGTTTTCAAATGACTGGTCCACATCATCAATAATGTGATATTTTGCAATTACCTTATCAAATAACTCGTTGTATTGTTTTGCGCTCATACTAATTTCTCTAATATATGTAAATATTCAACTGTTTCAGTTGCTTTGTGATTTCTATTTTCTGTTTTGTCAGCTTTAAACCGTTGATAATTTATGGTTCTTAAACTGTATTTTCCATACTTTTCTAATATCGTACTCAATTCATTTTCAGTCATTAAGCCCTCATTGTTATAACTTACAAAAATGTGTTTAAAGTTAGCGTTTTTTATTAAATTTTCGAAGGATTTTTTCACTTCATTTTTCTTACAATAAGAAGATTTATAATATTCTCTTAACCCTGTTTTTCCCTTCGGAAGAAATGTATCGTATTTAGCTATTGTAGTTAGTAAATGGTAATTTGCCCCGTATTGACGCGCATTATAAGGAGGGTCTAAATACAAAATATCACCTTTAATTTTTTTAATAAGCTCATTACTATCTTCATTAAAAACCTGATGTGGATTTTTGGTAGTGATAAATTCAGCAGCTTTTAAAATTAATGGTTTTTTCGCTGTTGCTTTTAATTGCTTTAGATAGGCACCATAAACCGATGCTGTGTTGGCAACCTTATCGGCACTTTCAATTAATGATGCTAGTAAAAAATAATACACATCTTCATTTATTTTCTCAGCTTCTTTCCAAGCTTCTATTTGTTGCCGTATTACATCAATTTTTTTTCCATTTTCTGAAGAAAAATACAATCTCCCTTCGCTCCCATTTTCACAATAATTATGAAAGATAAACCCTTCAACTCCTTTTAAATTATTTAAAGTTTGAAACTGAGTTTCACAATTCAATAATTGGTGATTCCCAATGTAATTTCTGTTCAAAACATAGCTATATTGCTCTACATCATTTGCAATAACCTGTTTTACCAAAGGCTTAAACGTTCTTCCAACAATTCCTGTACCAGCAAACAAATCACAAAAAACAAGATTTGTTAAATCATCTCCAACTGTGTCAATTATGGATGTCTTTAAAAATGAAGATAGTTTATGTTTAGAACCTATATAATTCACGGTTTTTAATTAATTTTTATATTTCGTAATAACAAAAACATCATAACGAAGAACGATAGTAAAGTGATTTTCTCATTCTTAAGAAACAGATTGCCACATTTTTTTCAAAAATTCGCAATGACGAAACGAACGTTATAACGAGGAGTGATAACGACGTGGTTACCTCATTCCCGATATCTAATGAATATATTACTTTATTACCCAAATTATATCTGCTTTTACAATTTCATTTTTGTGTGTAAAACTATATAAATTAGAAACTTCAAATTTACATAAATAAGTTGAAATTTTTTGTTGTAATAAATGAATCTCCGATTTTAATTTCCAATGTTCATTTTCATTTTCATAATTCACCAAAACCATGAAAATTCTATTTTTAAAATGCTTTCGTTGTTGATGACTTTGATTTTTATACAACCACTCCATTAATTCATGTTTATGTTCAATGGCATATGGAATTGATTTTTTAAATCCTTTTGGAAAAACAGTAGTTTTATGGTCAAACGGAATATTGTTAATATAAAAATCAGTGAATTTATTATAGGTATCTAGGTGCGATTTTACATTTTTATGTGAACAAAAAATATGCTCTACAGCTTTTGAAGACCAAAAATTAAACCAGCGATTTAACGCATAATTTTTTAAATCTTTATACTTTGGACTATCTTTAAAATTGGTGTCAATTTTTAATAAAAGTGAATCAAAAGTAGTTATCTTATAAATAAAATTGGTTTGCTTATCAAAAACATCAACTTGTTTTCTTCCCCAAGAATATGGTAATTCTACTCTTTTTTTTAATTCTTTTTCTAGCTTTTTGTAATCCATTAATACTATGAAAATTTCCGCTCGATTAGATTTATGAATCGTTGCTCAAATTCTTCACTATTGCTCCAATTATAATCTGGTTTTACCATTTTATTAATGAAATTTTTAGCCTCTTTTTCTGTATCAAATGAATTTAACTGAGATAAAACTCTGTTAAAATCTTCTTGATTTCCTTCAAATAAATGTTTTACAAAAGCTATTCTATCATTTAAACCAATTTGCAGGTTGTTTTTAAATATTGTGTCGTTTAATGATCGTACTTTAGTTTCTGAAACAACTTCAATTTTCGGATTTTCTTTGGTAGCCTTTTCAAATAATTCTGTTGCAGCATCAGCAGAAATAGCTTCATTCAATTCTTCTTCTAACGTCTTTTGAGACAAAGAGAGTTCTTTAACGTCCTCTTTAACTAAAGAGTCTTCAACACTAAAAATTTCTTCGCCCTTTTCTTTAGTAATTATTTCTTTTCCCGCTACTTCTGTTTCAATTACATTCACAGCTACCTTATTCTCATTATCAGTAAATACATCCGCTATTTTATCAACAATTTCTTCTTTACTTTCAGTACTATTAGGTGTGGTGTTAATATATTCTTCAACAAATTTTAGCAATGAAAGCTTTTCATATATGTCTTGTGCCATTTTATGTAAAGCGCTAACATCATCTTTATTTTTCATTTGTAATATACTGTGTGCCAGGCTTACTAATTCGGCTTCTAATTTTTTGTGCATAAGTTGCGCTATTAAATGATTTTTGATGTACTTTTTTTAATAAATTTGTATGAATTCAGAACAAGTGAATGTACTAACTATTTTTAGTGCATTTATTTAAAACTAAAAAATTACAATAACCTTTCAAGCGTGAAATTACAAAATGTTTCTTGAAAATACAGTAAATCATATCGAACAATTTGGCTGGATTGAAGTTATTTGTGGATCTATGTTCTCTGGTAAAACCGAAGAATTAATTCGCAGATTGAAACGAGCTCAATTTGCAAAACAAAAAGTAGAAATTTTTAAACCTTCTGTTGATACCAGATATGATGAAGAAATGGTGGTATCTCATGATTCAAATGAAATTAGATCTACCCCTGTTCCTTCATCTGCAAATATTAGAATTTTAGCCAATGATGTTGATGTTGTTGGTATTGATGAAGCCCAATTTTTTGATGATGAAATTGTAGCAGTTTGTAACGATTTAGCCAACCGAGGTGTGCGTGTAATTGTTGCAGGTTTAGATATGGACTTTAAAGGAAACCCTTTTGGGCCTATGCCTGCTCTTATGGCAACTGCAGAGTATGTTACTAAAGTACATGCTGTTTGTACAAGAACTGGGAATTTAGCACATTACAGTTATAGAACAGCTGCTAGTGATGAGTTGGTGCTTTTAGGTGAAACACAAGAATACGAGCCTTTAAGTCGTGCTGCATATTACAAAGCAATAAGGGAAGCTCAACAAAAAAAAGCTGAACAAGATAACAATGGAAAATAACCACGTTACTACGCTTGAAATAGATTTAAATGCCATTGATTTTAATTTCAATTATTTTAAATCTAAACTTCATAAATCTACCAAAGTTTTAGTAGTTGTTAAAGCATTTGGTTATGGTAGTAGCGCTATTGAAATTGCAAAATATCTAGCACTTAAAGTTGATTGTTTTGCAGTTGCTTATGTAGATGAGGGCATTGCTTTAAGAAAAGCTGGAATTGAAATTCCTATTTTAGTGTTGCATCCACAAAAGAACAATCTTGAAAAGATTATAGAATATAATTTAGAACCTAATTTATATTCAATACCTATTTTAACAACTTTTATTGAGACTTCAAAAAAATTAAAGCTTCAAAATTACCCAATTCATTTAAAATTTAATACGGGTTTAAATAGGTTGGGTTTTACCAAAAATGATATTTCTGAAATTTCTTCATTAATTAATAATCAAAAAACAATATCTGTAAAATCTATTTTTTCACATATTGCAGCTAGTGAAGATTTAAATGAACGTGAGTTTACATTGCAACAAATAAACACTTTTAATGCCATTTCAAAAGAACTAATTCATCATTTAAACAATACTCCTTTTAAACACATGTTAAACACTTCTGGCATACTAAATTATGCTTCAGAAGCGCAGTTTGATATGGTGCGTTTAGGAATTGGATTGTACGGTTTTGGAAATCATGAAAATGAAACCAAAAATCTTAAAAATGTGTTTCAATTAAAATCAATAATCTCTCAAATTCATACAATTAACAAAGGTGAAACTGTTGGTTATAACAGAGCATTTAAAGCTACTAACACTATAAAAACGGCCACCATACCTATTGGACACGCTGATGGTATTTCACGTCAACTTGGTAATGGGGTTGGGTACGTTTATATAAACAATAACAAAGCCAAAATTGTTGGAAATGTTTGTATGGATATGATTATGGTAAATATTACAGATATTGATTGTAATGAAGGTGATGAGGTTAGTATCTACAAAAACCAACAACATATTGAAATTTTAGCTAAAGATATCAATACAATCCCTTACGAATTACTAACTGCTATTTCACAAAGAGTTAGACGAGTATTGAAATAATACAGGAAAATATTTTTCTATATATTCGCTTTGCTAATCATAAATTAAAACAACTATAAAATGGGAATGTTTAAAGAATTTAAAGACTTTGCAATGAAGGGAAACCTTGTTGACATTGCAGTTGGTTTTGTAATGGGTGCAGCTTTTAAAAGTGTTGTAACATCATTTACAGGCGGAATTGTTTCGCCACTTATTGGATTAATTTTTAAAGCCGACTTTAAAGATTTAAAATGGATTGCCAAAGATGGAATTTTAAACGATGCCGGAGAAAAAGTTGGTGAAGTTGCTATACTTTACGGAAAGTTTTTAACGAATGTTATTGATTTTGTTATTGTTGCGTTTGTAATGTTTATGATTATAAAAGGAATTAATAAAATGAAGAAGAAGGAAGAGGCTGCGCCAGCAGCTCCAAAAGGACCTTCTCAAGAAGATTTATTAACTGAAATAAGAGATTTGTTAGCTAAAAAGTAGACCAAACTTTATTTAGTAAACTAAAAAGGTTCGCAATAGCGAACCTTTTTTTAGTTGTTTTTCTTTGTTTTGTAAACCTCCGCAATTGTAGGTGAATTTTCACTCGTTTTCATCAAAACAAGTGTATCTCCAATGGTAACTTTCCCAGTTTGAAGCACTTTAAAATAAATTCCACATTTGGATGAATTCCAAAATTGTTTTAATATTTTTTGAGTTCCAAAAACCAATCCTAATTTCATACAAGGTTCTCTTGGCTTTGTTACTTCTATAATAACTTCTCCTAATTTGTATATGTTTCCTACTTGAATTTCAGTTTCTTCCAAATTAGAAATGGTTAAATTTTCGCCAAACATTCCAAACCTCCAGTCTAAATTTGGGTACAATTCTTTCCAATATGCATAGTGATTTTCGGAATATGCGTACACAGCTTGATCAATTCCACCATGGTATTTTCTATCAATTACAGCATCATTATCAACATCTTTTTCATCTAAAAATAGTTCACTTACAGGAAATTTAAAAATCCCTGTCTCAACAATTCTTCCTTTGTAGTTGATGGTTTTTTTCTCGCCAATATTTACAGATAGTACCTTCATTAAATTTTAAATTTTGAAAGTTCATCCGCTATTTTACGATTATCGGATAAACGAGGCACTTTATTTTGTCCGCCTAACTTTCCAATGGATTTCATATAATTATTAAAACCACCTTTTTTAATGCTGGTAATTTTTAAAGGTTGTAATATTTTTCCTTCAATTAAATCTAAATAATAAATATTTTGCTGTTGCATGGAAGCGTCAATTTTAGTAGCAAAATCTTGTAAGTTAGGTTCATTTTCAAATTCAATAAACCACTCATGATATGGCAATCCTTCCGTTGGTGTAATTTGAGGGGCAACTGTAAACTCCGTAATACCAATAGTTGTATTTACAGTAGTTTCACGTATTGCTTGCTCAACCTCTTTGCCAATTACATGTTCTCCAAAAGCTGATATAAAGTGCTTTATACGTCCGGTTACAATAATTCTAGGAGGGTCTACCGATAAAAACTCAACCGTATCACCAATGTTATACCCCCAAAGACCTGCATTTGTATTTAAAATTAGTACATAATTTACACCTACTTTTACATCGGCTAAAGAAAGTCGTGTTGGGTTATCATCAAAAAATTCTTCGGAAGGAATAAACTCATAAAACATGCCATTATCTACCAACAACATCATTCCTTTTTCATTTTGAGCATCTTGATAAGCAATAAACCCTTCAGAAGCTGGATATAATTCAATAGTATCCACTTTTCTTCCAATTAAATCTTCGAATTTATTTCTATAAGGCTCAAAATTCACACCTCCAAAAACAAATAAATTAAAGTTTGGAAACACTTCGCCAACCTTTTTACCAGTTCGTTCAATAATTTTTTCGAAATACATTTGTACCCAAGATGGAATTCCACTAATTAGGGTCATATTTTCATTTATTGTTTCATCAACAATTGCATCAACCTTTGTTTCCCAATCTTCAATACAATTGGTTTCCCAACTTGGTAAACGATTCTTCAATAAATAATTAGGGATAAAATGTGCTGAAATACCTGAAAGTCTACCTGTTTTTATTCCATTTTTTTCGTTCAATTCTGGGCTTCCTTGTAAAAAAATCATTTTACCATTTACAAAGTCCGTTTTTTTGGTTTCAGCAATATACGTTAGTAGCGAATTACGCGCTGCACTAATATGCATTGGCATAGATTCTTTTGTAAGTGGAATGTATTTTGCACCTGAAGTTGTTCCAGATGTCTTAGCAAAATACAATGGTTTTCCTTTCCATAAAATATCCGATTCTCCAGCTACAACCTTTTCTACATATGGTTTTAATGCTTCATAATCTCTAACCGGAACTTGTTTTTTAAAATCTTGATACGTTTTTATAGTACTAAAGTTATGATCTTTTCCAAAGGCTGTTTTCTTAGCCTCAGAAATTAGCTTTTTTAAAACTTTTTCTTGAACTTTTACTGCGTTATTGCTTTGTTTATAGAACTTTGCTGCTACGCGTTTTGCAAATGGTTTTGCTAAAATCGATTTAATACTCATTGTTATTCAAAATCAATATAATTGGTTGGGTTTACAGGATATCCTTCATTCCATAATTCAAAATGTAAATGTGGTCCTGTACTAAATTCGCCTAAATCTCCTGCTGATGCAATTACTTCACCAGATTTTACTAAATCGCCTTGGTGCTTATGAAGTGCTGTATTATGTTTATAAATAGAAATAAATCCGCTAGTATGTTTTACAATAATTACGTTTCCTGTTTCCGCAGTCCATTCAGCAAAAATTACAGTTCCATCAGCAACAGTTTTTACAGGTGTTCCCATCGCCACAGCAATATCAACTGCAAAATGCTTATCTTCTAAACTATATCCTTCTGTTAAAGTTCCAACCACGGGAGCAAAAAATACAATTTCAACATCTTTTGTAGCTTCATCAAAAATACTGTACCTATCTGCTCTTTCTATTTCCTGTCTAAATTCTAAATCAACTTCCGAAGGATTTAAATCAATTGTATCTCTGTCATATTGAATAGCTTCCAAAACGGAATCTTTATCAAAAAGCACTTCTGAAATTTCACCTGTTAACAACGCTCTAACTTTTTGAATGTATACATTATTAACCTCTAATGCTTGTTGTAAAGAATCTGCTTTATACACTAATTGCGTCGCTTTTCTTTTTAATTGAGTTGAAGAATACCCTGGGATATATTCACGCAATGTAGTAAATGCAATTAAAAAAATTGTTCCAACAACTAAAAGTATTGAAAATATACTTCCTAAAATAAATACATTTAATCTAGTTAATTTAAAAGATATTTTTTCTTCAAAAGTATCCTCATTTAAAATAACCAAACGGTATTTATGAATTAATTTTTGCCTGAATTTACTTTTATCTTTTGGTTTGTTTGCCATAATTATTCTTGAAACAAATATACAACGAAATTTTAGTACTATAATTTCAATTTGTTGGAGGTCCTTTGTTAAAAATTAGCCAATTTTAATGCTTATAAAAATTCATCTCATCAATATATTTCCAAACATTTTCAGGCAACATGGTACTTATATCTTTATTTTCTTGAATTGCTTTTCTTATAAACGTTGAAGAAATTTGAACTATTGGTGCGTTTACTTTGTGAATTTTTGAATGGTTAGTAAATAGATGTTCAATTGTGCCTTCTGAAATTCTAGGGTACACATACAATTCGTAATTTTGAAGTATTGTTTCATAGTTTTTCCATTTATGAAATCCTTTCAAATTGTCTTCACCCATAATTAAACAAAATTGATTATTTGGGAACTTTTCTTCAAGGTGTACTAAGGTATCTATGGTGTAATTTGGTTGCTTTAGCTTAAATTCAATATCAGATGTTTTTAACTTTGGATATTTTTCAACTGCAATAGCTGCAATAGCTAACCTATGATGATTGCTTAGCATAGATGCTTTTTTCTTAAACGGACTTTGTGGCGTTACCACAAACCAAACCTCATCTAAATCTGAAAATTCCGCCATGTAATTTGCAATAATTAAATGTCCAATATGAATTGGATTAAATGTCCCAAAAAACAATCCTACTTTCATTTATTTTATAAAATTTTCAATCAAATTATATGCGTCACTTTTTGCAGTATCTAAATCGCTATTCACTAAAACAACATCAAAATCATTGGCGAATTTTAATTCTTTTTCAGCTTTTGCAACGCGTTCTTTTATTTTTTCTTCACTATCTGTTTTCCTGTTTCTTAACCTTCGCTCCATTTCTTCAATTGAAGGTGGCTGTACAAAAACAGCTAGTGTTTGTTCAGGAAATTGACTTTTAATATTTAAACCACCAACAACATCAATATCAAAAATTACGTGTTTCCCTAAACTCCAAATTCGCTCAACTTCTTTCTTTAAAGTGCCATACAAATTATTAGTATACACTTCTTCCCACTCTATAAAATTTTCATTTTTAATGTGATTTTGAAACTCTTTTAATGAAATAAAATAGTAATCTTTTCCGTGCTCTTCAATTCCTCTTTTTTCACGCGAAGTTGCTGAAATAGAAAAATCTAAATTTAATAATGGTTGTTTTAATAAGTGGTGCACAATGGTAGTTTTACCCGAACCCGATGGTGCCGAAAAAACGATTAATTTCCCTGCTGTTTTTGCTGACATACGTTACTATAATACGTTCAAATTTTGTTCTTTTATTTTTTCCAGTTCATCTTTCATTTGAACTACTAATTTTTGCATATCTGCAAAGTTAGATTTTGAGCCAATGGTATTAATTTCTCTACCAATTTCTTGTGTAATAAATCCGAGTTTTTTTCCGTTAGAAGTAGTTTCTTTTAATTCTTTTTTAAAATAATCTAAATGATTTTTTAAACGAACTTTTTCTTCGGTAATATCTAATTTTTCTATGTAATAGATCAACTCTTGTTCAAATCTACTTTCGTCAATTTTAGCTTCTAATTCGCTAATAGATTTTTTTATTTTTTCTTTTACGTATTCAATACGTTTTGGATCAACTTCAATTACTTTTTCTAATAAATTTTCAATATTTGAAATGCGTAATACAAAATCATTATGTAATGATTCTCCTTCGTCTGTTCGGTATTTGCTAATTTTTTTTAGAGCTTCATTTATTCCATCTTCAATTTGCATCCATTCATTTTCATCTAATTCTTCTCTTTCGGTTTTTAATGAATCTGGTAAACGAACAGCCATTTTTAACAACTCCATTTCGTTAGAATCTACAATAGCCTTTAACTGATTGATGTATTCTTTCACAACTGTTTCGTTAATTTTAGATGAAGTTTCTCCTCCATTATTTTCAATATAAATAGAAAAATCTACTTTCCCTCTTACTAATGTTGAAGCTAATTTTTTGCGCACATTTAATTCTTTTTCTTTGTAATAAGAAGGAATTCGAACGTTAATATCTAAATTTTTGCTATTTAACGATTTTAGTTCAATCGTAATTTTTTTAGTTGGGAGTTGCAATACGGCTTTACCGTATCCAGTCATTGATTGTATCATCTAAATCTAAAATTTAGGCAAATTTACGGATTTTATAAATAGTATTTAATATAGTACTTTTACAATCTTAAAAATTAACTTTTGAGTCAAAAAAAACATATTCTAGTTATCCGATTATCTGCAATGGGAGATGTTGCAATGACAGTCCCTGTATTGCGAGCATTTACAAAACAACACCCAAACGTAAAAATAACGGTGCTTTCAAAAGGGTTTTTAAAACCTCTTTTTAACGAGATACACAATGTTGCTTTTTATGAAGCTGATGTGAACGGAAAACATAAAGGTTTTTTGGGGATTTACAGACTTTTTAAAGAATTGAAATTATTAAATATTAATGCTGTTGCAGATTTACATAATGTATTACGCTCAAAAATAGTACGAGCTTTCTTTAAACTATCGTTTACTAAAGTTGCTTCAATTAACAAAGGGCGAAAAGAGAAAAGAGACTTAACAAAAACAAAAAATAAGGTTTTAAAACAGCTTAAAACTACACATGAAAGATATGCAGATGTTTTTAGAAGTTTAGGATTTCAGCTTGATATTTTAAATCCTGAGTTCCAAAAAAAACCTACATTAACAAAAAGTGTTTTAAAAATAACTGGCGTAAAAAAAACAAAATGGGTTGGTATTGCCCCTTTTGCCCAATACAACTCAAAAATGTACCCTTTAGATTTAATAAAGCAAGTAATTTCTAATTTGTCTGAAAAAGAAAATTTAAAAATTCTATTATTTGGTGGTGGTAAAAAGGAAGTCGAAATATTAGAGAAAATTGCAGGGAGTAATCCAAATACTATTAATGTAGCAGGCAAAATTAAATTAGCTGAAGAACTAAATTTAATTTCAAATTTAAACTGTATGCTAAGTATGGATTCTGGAAATGCTCATTTTGCAGCTATGTGTGGTGTCAATACATTTACTATTTGGGGTATTACGCATCCTTTTACTGGTTTTGCACCTTTTAATCAGCCATTTGAAAATGCTATTTTACCCAATTTGGAAAAATACCCAAATATTCCTTGTTCTATTTATGGTAATAAAATTTGTGATGGTTATGAAGATGTAATGCGAAGTATTTCACCTCAACAAGTAATAGCTAAAATAATAGAAACGATAAACTAATTACTCAAAACAATTCTCAAGAAATTGCTTTAACGGCTGGGTTATTAAAGTTTCATTTTCTGCGCCAATAGCGGCATTAATTTCTTCGTGTGTGTAAATGCTTCCATTAACTTGTGTTACTTGGGTACCAACAGATTCTAATGTATTAGCAAAATCTTCAGATAATACAATTCTATTTACTGTTCCTCTTTTGGCAACAAAAAACTTTGGGTAACTTTTCCCAATAACAATATTTTGTATTGGGGAGGCTTCATTATTACTTGTAATATTTGTCCCAAATGCGTTGATGTACATTTTATCTCCAAAAGTTATTTTTGCGGTTACATCGTATCCTTCGGTGTCAATTGTAGCAACTCCTTTTATTACAGAAAGGGACAAACCTCTACTTTCTAAAAAGCTAGAGTTTGTTCCTATTAACGATACTAAATGCGCTCCTGCACTATGCCCAAGTAATACTATTTTATTTTTATCTCCACCAAAATCTTCAATAGTAGTATACACCCAATTTATTGCATCTGCGATATCATTATTATGATTTGGGTATTTAATTCTATCTGCATTGTCAATTTCAAAAGGAAAAGGGCTTAATCTATAATTAACACTCACGAAAACATAATTTAGCGAACTAAATAATTTTATTTTATTTTCTAACTTGTTTGTTTTATCACCAATACTCCAACCACCACCATGAACATAAATAACAACAGGTTTTAAATTTGATAATTGAGATGTATAGTAAATATCTAAACTTAATAAATTAGCTGTTGTTCCTTCCAACGTTTTGTATTGCACAGTTTTAGTTACATCTAGAACCACATCTGTTATATCATCATTATTACTTTTATTACAACTAAATTGAAATAAAATAAACACAAGTAGTAGCAGAAATTTATTCATAAGTTGTTTTGATTTTATAGTTAGACTATTCTTAACAAGATAAGGTTTAAAAAGTAAGTTAATATAAGATTCAATTATCCTAAAATTTGTAATTATAATGTGTTATTTTTGTACAAATTAATTCAATATGATTGTCCATACTTTAGATACTAAAAATTCACTGTTAAATAAATTTATTTCTGAAATTAGAGATGTAAAAGTTCAAAAAGATTCTATGCGGTTTAGAAGGAATATTGAGCGCATTGGGGAAATTTTAGCGTATGAATTAAGTCAATCTTTAGATTACCAAAGCAACGTTGTTACTACTCCTTTAGGTAGTAAAATAGTGCAAGTTCCTAAAAACGATATTGTTTTATGCTCCATTTTAAGAGCTGGCTTACCATTACACAACGGACTTTTAAATTATTTTGATGATGCTGAAAACGCATTCATTTCAGCATATAGAAAACACATTAACGAAACGGAATTTGAAATTAAAGTAGAATATTTTGCCTCACCTAGTTTAGAAGGAAAAACCTTAATTTTAGCCGACCCAATGTTAGCAACTGGCCAATCTATTGTAAGTGTTTATGAAGGGTTGAAAAATCATGGAACCCCTAAAAAAATAATATTAGCTTGTGTAATTGGTTCTACTGAAGCTATTGAGTTAATTA
>CAYPNJ010000054.1:0-13704 GCA_964412305.1 uncultured Lutibacter sp.
CGAACCTTGACTGACGATACCAAAAACCGGAGTGCTACCATTACACCATAGGTCAATTTAAGGCTGCAAATTTAATGCAAAGTTTTAATTCAGCAAATAAAATTAGCTTTTTTTTTCAAAACCAACTTTAACAACACTTTAATACTTTATTAAACCTTCCTAGTGTTCTAACATTCAATATTTAAGTTTAAATTTACTAAATTCGCCTCAATAAAAAATTATTTATGAATTCATTCAACTTTTCTAAGTGGAACACTATTTTTGGGTGGGCTACTTTTGCAATTGCATTATTAACTTATACACTAACACTTGAGCCTACAGTAAGCTATTGGGATTGTGGAGAATACATTTCTACTGCTGTAAAACTAGAAGTTGGACATCCGCCAGGAGCACCATTATTTCAAATGTTAGGTGCATTTTTTGCTATGTTTACAAGTGAAGTTACAGAAATTGCTAAAATGGTAAACTTTATGTCAGCTTTAGCAAGTGCATTTACAATACTTTTTATGTTTTGGACAATTACTGCTTTAGCAAAAAAAGTAGTGAAAAATTCAGTAGAAATTTCTAAAAGTACACACATTGCAATTTTAGGAAGCGGAGTTGTTGGTTCATTAACCTATACATTTTCAGATAGTTTTTGGTTTAGTGCAGTTGAAGGTGAAGTGTATGCCATGTCTTCATTTCTAATGGCACTACTATTTTGGCTAGGCCTTCGCTGGGAAGCTGAAATGGACAAACCACAAGGGAACAAATGGTTATTGTTAATTAGTTTTGTAGTTGGATTATCTTTTGGTGTTCATATCTTATCACTTCTAGTAATTCCATCAATTGTATTTTTATACATCTTCAAAAAATATAAAAACTTAACAACCAAACAATTTATTATTGCCAACATAGTTTCAATATTAGTATTGGTATTTGTATTTAAAATGTTATTCCCCTATACCTTAAGATACTTTAGTGCTTTAGAACTATTCTTTGTAAATTCTATTGGAATGCCTTTTAATTCAGGAAGTATTATTGCAGCTATAGCTTTAGTTGCCGCCTTTTACTTCGGAATAAATTATACTCACAAAAAACAATTAGCTGGTGCAAATACACTAATCTTATCAGTATTATTTATTATGATTGGGTTTTCAAGCTGGTTAATGTTACCAATTAGAGCAAATGCTAACACAACAATCAACGAAAATAACCCTTCAAGTGCCCGCGAATTATTAGCGTATTACGATCGTGAACAGTATGGAGATGCCAATGTGTTTTACGATACTTATTACTCGCTAATTTACAATAGAGATACAGATAACGAGAACCCTACAAGAGACGACAAGCCAAAATATGAAAAGGACGAACAAACAAATAAATACGTAATTGTAAATAATTACAAAAACGCATTACCAAATTGGAACAGTAAACACAAAGGATTTATTCCAAGAATGGTAAGTACAGATGCTGGTGTAATTAAAAACTACAAATCTATTGCAGGCATTCCTCAAAATAGTAAAAGACGACCAACATTTATTGAGAATATTCGATTTATGGTTGATTTTCAGTTTGGCTACATGTATGGAAGATACTTTATGTGGAATTTTGTTGGAAGACAAAACGATGAACAAGGTCAACTAGATTTACAAGATGGGAATTGGCTTAGCGGTATCAAATTTATTGATGAATTACATTTAGGAACACAATCTAATTTACCCTCCGATGTAAAAAATAACAAAGGTAGAAATACGTATTATTTTCTCCCATTATTATTAGGTATCATCGGACTCCTATTTCATCTAAAAAATAGCAAAAACGATTTTTATACGTTACTACTTTTCTTTGCGTTTACTGGTTTAGCTATTATTTTTTATACAAACCCCAAACCTTTTGAACCAAGAGAACGTGATTATGCAGTTGTAGGCTCTTTTTATATTTTTGCTATTTGGGTAGGTTTTGGAGTTTTAGCATTGTTTGAAAAACTAAAAGAGTACGCTAATAAAAACGCTATCGCAATTGGAGTTTCATTAATCGCACTATTAGCCGTGCCAACATTAATGGCTTTTGAAAACTGGGATGACCACAATAGATCTAATCGATATACTTCTCATTTAAATGCGAAAGCTTATATAGATTCTTGTGCACCAAATGCCATATTATTTACTATTGGTGATAATGACACATTTCCGCTTTGGTATATGCAAGAAGTTGAAGATTATAGAACCGATATGAAATTGATTAACACCAGTCTTTTTCAAACCGATTGGTATATAGATCAAATGAAGCGTAAAACATATGAAGCTGACCCTATTCCTTCTCAATTAACACATGATAAATACAAACTAGGAACCTTAGATGTTGCATATTATTATGAAGAAATTTTCCCTCAATTAAAAGATTCAGTTGTTGACATTAATTATTTTATGAGATGGATTGAAAGTGATAGAGAAATAACTTTTTATGATTTAGATGATGATGGAATTCCAGAAAAAGTATTACCAACAAATAAAATTAGAATTCCTGTTGATAAAGAAACTGTGTTAAGAAATGGCATAGTAGCTCAAAAAGATGCTCACTTAATTGTACCATATATTGATATTGAAGTTGCCAGTATGCTTTCTAAAAACAGAATTCTAATGCTCGATATTTTAGCCAATAACAATTGGGAAAAACCAATTTACTTTACTGGTGGCGCACAAGCTGATGAAGAATATATTTGGCTAAAAGATTATTTACAATTAGATGGTATGGCGTACAGATTTGTTCCTATTAGAACTCCAAATGATGGAAATTTCTTTGAAATGGGACGAATTAACACCGATATTATGTACAAAAATGTAAAGAATTGGGATTGGAGAAATATTACTGATGATAATATTTATTTAGATCCTGAGACTAGAAAAAACTCAGTTTCATACCGTAATAACATGGAACGCTTGGCAAAAACTTTAATCGAAGAAAATCAATTAGAAAAAGCCGAGGAAATTTTAGACATTTCTTTAGAAAAAATGCCAGTACATAAATTTGGGCATTACAGCATGTTAATTTCTTATATAGATTTATATTATAACTTAGATAAAAGTGAAAAAGCTCAAAAATTAGCTTCCGAATTAAAAACTGTATTACAAGAAAACCTAACCTATTACAGCCAATTTGATGAATATGAAATTGAAAGTGTATTTAATCAGGTTGAGCGTAGTTTATTAATGTACGATCAAATTGTTAAAACAACTATACGTTTTGACAGTGAAGAATATGCAACAGCTGTAAAAGATGAATATATTGAATATTTAAAGTTGTTTGATTTTTTAATGACTGAAGAATAGATGAAATATCTCTCTAAATTTTTAATAAAAAGAGGAATCGTGAATTTTTGATGTTCCATCTGACAATTAAAAAAACAATAACAATAAGCAGATGAAACCTTATTTAGTAAAAACTCCAAACCTAATTAAATTCTTTTTTAAGCATTGGGTTTGGAGTTTTTCAAAAAAAGAAAAAGTAATTTACGTAACTTTTGATGATGGTCCAACTCCCGAAATTACTGAGTGGGTTTTAAGGCAACTTAAAAAATACAATGCGAAAGCTACCTTTTTTTGCATTGGTAAAAATGCACAGGAAAATTCTAAAATTTTTCAAAAATTAATTGAGCATGGTCACGCTATTGGCAATCATACAAATAACCATTTAAAAGGTTCAAAAACTAAATTGGCTACTTACTTAAATAATGTAGAATTAGCAGAAAAAGAACTTTACAATTCCAAACTCAAAACTCACAATTCCAAACTATTTAGGCCTCCATATGGTAAATTAAGCTTATCTCAAGCTAAAAAAATTAGAGCAAAAGGCTACAAAATAATTATGTGGGATGTTTTAAGTGCTGATTTTGACACCTCTATCTCTAAAGAAAAATGTTTAGAAAACGTAATTCGAAATACCGAAAATGGAAGCATTTTAGTATTTCATGATAGCATTAAAGCTAAAGAAAATTTACAGTTTGTATTACCTAAAGTATTAGCGTATTATTCTGAGAAAGGATTTTTATTTAAAAAAATAAGTTAATGGCTATACGTATTGTTCTACCAAACTGATTAAAGTATTTGCATCTTGAGTTCCAGATTGGCGCCATTTCATTTCACCATCTTTATAAATTATAAAGGTTGGATTTCCTTTAATTCTTAATGCATTTGCTAATGTTTCGTTTTTCTCAATATCAATTTTTATCACTTTCGCTTTATCCCCTAGTGCAGCCGCAACATCGCGTAAAGTGCTGTGCAAATCGTTAGAATCATCTTCCCATTCTGCAAAAAAATCAATTAATACAGGAATATCCGAACCTATTAATTCTCCAAATTTTGTCATAATATTATATTCTTTTCGAACAATATTTCAAAAAATAAAATCTTCTATACTTACAAATGTAACATTTTATATTAAAAAACCCATAGCTACTTCTTTTTCAATGTAATTACAGTAATTTCTGGCCATATTCCAACTCTTCCAGGAAAAGCCAAAAATCCAAAACCTCTATTTACATTTATATACCTATTAAACTCTTTATAAATACCTGCCCATTGTTTGTAAATATATTGAACTGGGCTCCATTTTAAACCTGGAATTTCAATACCAAACTGCATTCCATGGGTATGACCACTTAATGTTAATTGATAATTATTTCTATGATTTTTCACTTCATTATCCCAATGAGAAGGGTCATGGCTTAATAAAATTTTAAAGTCTTCTTTTTTGATTTTTGAAGATGCTTTATTTAAATTGCCTGCCTTTTTAAATCGTGTTCCCCAATTTTCAACACCAATAATGGCTATTTGTTCACCTTCTTTCTCCAAATAAATACTATCATTTAACAACAAATCAAACCCTATTTTTGGGTGAATCTCTTTTATTGCCTTAAAGTTTTCTTCTTTTTCTTCTAAAGAATTAAATCTCACATACTCTCCATAATCATGATTCCCAAGTACTGAATATTTTCCGTAGTTGGCCTTTAACTTTTTAAAATAAGAAATCCAAGGGCTCATTTCTTCAGCCTTATTATTTACTATATCACCCGTAAACAAAATAACATCAGATTCTTGTTCATTTATTAAATCTATACCGTGTTCTATTTTTGAAGCATTATCAAAACTTCCACTATGAATATCTGAAATATGGGTTAGTTTAAATCCATCAAAAGCAGCTGGTAAATCATCGAAAAATAAGGTATGTTTAAGTACTTGATAATTGTATTTTCCTTTAACCATTCCGTACAAAACCGACGTAAATGGTATAGCCGCTAAACCTAATGCTAACTTGCTTATAAACGCTCTTCTTTCAGGTAAAAATACTGCTGTAGTTGTTTTTGAAAAATAATTAAACACCCCTCTAAAAACTCTAAAAATATCTTCAGCAAATAAAATTACTAATGAAATTATTTTGGGTGTTATAGATAAAACTAAAAACCCAAAAGCTAACATAACCGATTGACTTAAACCATCAGACCTATTAAACGTTGAAATTTTGTAACTAAAATTTATTAAAACAACAAATGACACTAACCAATAAAGTGCAAATGCTATTCTATTTTTAGTGACTGTTTTAACACTTTGAAAAGCGTAAAAATCTATACATAAAACAATTACAATAAATAAAATCCATCTAATCATAAAAAATAATTGCGGTAAATATACTGTATTCGACTACAAATAGTTTATCTACTTAATTAATGAAATGTTAAAATTCATTTTATTACTTTTACTCAAATCTAAATTTCAATAAAAAAATCAATGGCAGCACAAAAACGCCTTTTCCTTTTAGATGCATTCGCTTTAATATTTCGCGGCTATTATGCACTTATAAAAAATCCAAGAATAAACTCCAAAGGAATGGATACTTCTGCCATTTTAGGGTTTACAAATTCTTTGCTTGATGTTATTAAAAGGGAAAATCCAGATCACTTAGCGGTCGCTTTTGACAAAGGTGGTTCTCACATACGTTCTGAAGCATTTCCTGAATATAAATCTAACCGCCAAGAAACGCCTGAAGCTATAAAAATTGCAGTGCCATATATTCAAGAAATACTAAAAGCAATGCACATTCCAATTATTGAAAAGGAAGGATTTGAAGCAGATGATTTAATTGGAACACTTTCTAAACAAGCAGAAAAAGAAGGATTTAAAACCTATATGGTAACTCCCGATAAAGATTTCGCCCAATTAGTTTCTGAAAATATTTTTATGTACAAACCTTCAAGAATGGGGAATGGAATTGAAATTTGGGGAATTCCGGAAGTACAAGCAAAATTTGAAATTGAACGTCCAGAACAAGTGATAGATTATTTAGGTATGATGGGGGATGCTGTTGATAATATTCCTGGTTTACCAGGTGTTGGAGATAAAACAGCAAAGAAGTTTTTGAAAGAATACGGAAGTATGGAAAACTTGCTAGCCAATACTCATGAGCTAAAAGGTAAAATGAAAGAAAAGATAGAAGCTAACAAAGATCTTGGAATACTTTCTAAACAATTAGCCACAATTATTTTAGACTGCCCTGTAACGTTTGATGAAAAAGATTTTGAATTAAACCATCCCGATTTAGAAAAAACCAATGAGATTTTTAAAGAATTGGAATTTAGAAGAATTGCAGAAAGTTTACCAAGAATCTTTAAATCACATCCTGAAAATGGAGCAACTTCAAAAGGTAAAATTGAAACTCCAACTGCTAAACCAATAACAAACATCTCACAACAATTCGATTTATTTTCAACACCAAATGAAACTACTACTAATGAAATTTCAATAACAGGATTTAAAGTTTCTGAAAACACAAACCACGTATATCAGTTTATAAATTCCTCTTTATCAAGAAGGTTATTTCTTGATAAATTACTATTACAAAAATCTGTTAGTTTTCATATAGAAACTATTGGAACAAATACTTTTGAAGCTGAAATTATAGGTGTTTCATTTTCATATGAAAAAGGAAAAGGATATTTTGTAGCCATCCCTAAAAATGAAGCAAAAGTAATTTTAGAAGAATTTCGTGCGTTTTTTGAGAGCAAAGAAATTGGGAAAATTTGCCACAACATTAAACATCAAATTAAAATTCTTAACAACTATGCTATTCAAGTAAAAGGAAACCTATTTGATACCATGTTGGCACATTATTTACTAAATCCAGATATGCGCCATGGACTAAACGTACTTGCTGAAACTTATTTAAATTACCAACCTAAAAGTTTAGAATCTATTATTGGAAGAAAAGGTAAAAATCAACTTTCTATACGAGAAATAGCATTAAAAAATCAAGCAGATTACGTTGTTGAATTGGTAGATTTAACTTTTCAATTAAAAGCGATTTTTGAAAAAGATTTAGAAACATCTAACCTAACTAAATTGTACTTCGAAATTGAAATACCATTACTAAAAGTATTGGCTTCAATGGAGCTAGAAGGTATTAAAATGGATGCTGAATTTTTAAATTCTTTATCCGAAAAATTGACTGAAGACATCCAAAAATTAGAAAAAAGTATTTATACTGAAGCTACAATTGAATTTAATTTAGCTTCACCCAAACAATTAGGCGATGTGTTATTTGAACATTTAAAACTAGTTGATAAACCTAAAAAAACAAAAACTGGTCAATACGCAACAGGAGAAGAAATTTTATCAAAATTAGCTCCAAAACATCAAATTGTTAAAGATATTTTAGCGTGGAGAGGTTTGGTAAAATTAAAAAATACATATGTTGATGCTTTACCAAACGAGCTAAACAAAAATACTGGTAGAATTCACACAACCTACAGTCAGGCAGTAGCCGCAACAGGTAGATTAAGCTCTAACAATCCCAATCTTCAAAATATTCCAATTAGAACAGAACGAGGTAGGCAAGTTAGAAAAGCATTTGTCCCAAGAAATGAAAATTACACGTTAGTAGCTGCAGATTACTCACAAATAGAACTTCGAATTATTGCTGCTTTAAGTAATGATGAAAGTATGATAGCATCTTTTAAAAGAGGTGAAGATATTCACGCATCAACTGCGGCAAAAGTTTTTAATGTTGAATTAAGCGAAGTTACTAAAGAACAACGTGGAGATGCAAAAGCTGTAAACTTTGGTATTATTTATGGGCAAGGTACATTTACATTAGCACAGCAATTAAACAAATCTAGAGCCGAAGCCAAAGAGTTAATAGATAATTATTATAAAACATTTCCAAAACTAAAACAATACATTGCAAACCAAGTAGATTTGGCTCGTGATAACGGTTATGTTGAAACTATTTTAGGCAGACGTAGATATTTAAAGAACATCAATTCACAAAATGCCATTGTACGTTCTGCAGATGAACGAAATGCTGTAAACGCACCTATACAAGGGAGCGCAGCTGATATTATTAAAATTGCAATGATTAAAATTAACAAGCTATTAGTTGAAGGTAATTATAAATCTAAAATGCTATTGCAAGTTCATGATGAATTGGTTTTTGACATGCTTAATACAGAAATTGATACTTTAATACCATTAATTATTGCAGAAATGGAAAATGCCTATACATTTTCAGTTCCGTTAACAGTAGACTTAGGTAAAGGACAAAATTGGTTAGAAGCACATTAAAAAATTCATGATAAAATTACTATTTCCTAAACGGTTTTCATTAGTAAAAACATTTGCAGCTACATATTTAATATTTGCATTTGTTATTAGGCTTACACTTTATAGTTGGTCTTTTAACGAACTTGAGTTTTCTTTCTTAAACTTATTCAAAATTTTTAGCTTAGGTTTTTTGTTTGATATAGGATGCCTCTCTTATACTATGGCTTTTTATTCCATCTATTTACTTTTAATTCCAAAACGATTTTACGGTAGTATTATTGATAAAATACTTACAAAATTTGCATACGCATTGGTTCTTTTTATTATGATATTTTCATTTTTAGCTGAACTAACTTTTTGGGAGGAATATCAACGAAGATTTAATTTTATTGCTGTTGACTATTTATTATACACTTATGAAGTTGTTCAAAATATAAATCAAACATTTCCATTACCTCTAATTCTTGGTATATTACTTTTAATTACTTTTTTATCAATAAAAACAGCAAAAAATAAAAATGCATTTAAGTTTACTTTTAATAATTCTGATTCATTCACAACAAAAATAATTCCAGCTGCTTTTTGGATTTTTATATTAAGTAGCTTTCATTTATATGTAGATAACAAACAAACTGAAATATTTTCAAATCAATTCGAAAATGAAATAACAAAATCGGGTATTTACTCTTTTTTCGCAGCTTATAACAGTAACGAATTGGATTATAATGATTTTTATGAAACTTTACCAACTAGCACTGCTTATAAAAATGTCAGAAATTTAGTTACAGCAAAAAACGATAGTTTAATTAACACAAGAAAAAGCATAAAAAGAACTATTTTTAATGAAGGGGAAGAACAAAAACCAAATGTAATTTTTATTGGGCTAGAAAGTGTCAGCACTTCATTTATGAAACGTTTTGGAAGCAACAAAAATTTAATCCCTGCAATTGATTCAATAGCTAAAGAATCCATATTTTTTACCAATTTACAAGCTACCGGAACCAGAACAATTAGAGGTATGGAGGCAATTGTTCTTTGCATTCCTCCAACACCAGGTAGAAGCATTGTGAAACGTAAAAATAACGATAACTTATTTACTATTGGGGAAGTTTTTAAACAAAAAGGGTATACGCGTACTTTCTTTTATGGTGGTGATGGTCATTTTGATAATATGAATAACTTCTTTTCAAACAATGGTTTTGATATTGTTGATAGAAAAAAGAAACATCGTTTAAATAATGAATTACCTACAAAAAGAAGTCAAATTATAGATGATGAAGTCACTTTTGAAAATGCTTGGGGTATATGTGATGGCGACTTATATAATAAAGTTTTAAAAGAAGCTGATGAAATGTACAAACTTCAAAAACCTTTTTTCAATTTTATAATGACAAGCACAAATCATAAACCATACACCTATCCAGATGGTTTAATAGATATTCCTTCAGGCACAAATAGAGATGGCGCTTTAAAATATATAAACTTGGCTTTTGAAACGTTTTTTAAAGAAGCCAAAAACAAACCGTGGTTTAAAAATACTGTTTTTGTAATTGTATCAGACCATTGTGCATATAGTGCTGGTAGGTCGGAAATTAATGTAGAAAAATATCATGTTCCAGCATTTATATATAATTTAAAAGGTGAAACACCTCAAGAAGTTAGTAAGTTAAGCTCTCAAATAGATCTATTTCCAACTCTATTTGGTTACTTAAATTGGAGTTACAAAACGAATATGTTTGGGCAAGATATTTCTAAAATGCAACCAAAAGACGAAAGAGCTTTAATTGCAAATCATAGAAAATTAGGACTTTTAAAAGGTGATAAATTGTTAATATTAGACAGTCAGAAAAATCACAATTTTTATAAATGGGAAAAACAAAACAATGAATTAACACTTCAAAAAACAGATTCATTATTTCTAAAAGAAACAATTTCTTACTACCAAACAGCTTTTAATTTATTTAAAAATGAAGGATTAAAAATCAAACATTAATTATGAATAACATTAGATTAAATTTCAAGTATTATAACTTCGTTTATTTATAACTATTATACCCTTTTTTACATTAACTTTTTTTGAATAAAAAATTACCTAAATTCCTTTAAAAATACACCTAACTTACTGTTTGTTATATAAATATTAAATTGTACATTTGCACTCCCTTTTTAGGGAGCAAAAATAAATGTTTAACTATAACAAAGAATTTAATTGTGAATACATTAAGTTACAAAACAGTATCAGCTAACAAAAATACCGTTACTAAAGAGTGGGTATTAGTTGATGCAGACGGCCAAACGTTGGGTCGTCTAGCTTCTAAAATAGCGATGCTAATTAGAGGTAAATACAAGCCAAATTACACTCCTCACGTAGATTGTGGAGACAATGTAGTGGTTATCAACGCAGAGAAAATTACATTATCTGGGAAAAAATGGAGTGACAAATCTTACATTCGTCACACGGGTTATCCAGGAGGACAAAGATCATTAACTGCAACAGAAATGTTTGAAAAAGACCCAACACGTCTTGTTGAAAAAGCAGTAAAAGGGATGTTACCAAAAAACAAATTAGGAAGTGCTTTATACAGAAACTTGTATGTATATGCTGGAACTGAACACCAACAAACTGCACAAACACCTAAAACTATTAACCTTAACGATCTTAAATAATGGATACAATACACAAAATAGGTAGAAGAAAAACGGCTGTAGCTCGTATCTATGTTTCTGAAGGTAAAGGAAATATTACCGTTAATAAAAAAGATTTTAAAAACTACTTTACTACTTCACATTTACAATATAAAGTAATGCAAGCTTTAAATTTAACTGATAATGCTGAAGCATTTGATATTAAAGTTAACGTTTTTGGTGGTGGTATTACTGGACAAGCTGAAGCAATTCGTTTAGCTATTTCTAGAGTATTAGTTGAGTTAGATCCAGAAAATAGAACTATTCTTAAACCAGAAGGATTACTTACAAGAGACCCAAGAATGGTTGAACGTAAAAAATTCGGTCAAAAGAAAGCAAGAAAAAAATTCCAATTCTCAAAACGTTAATCGTACTTGTGAATTGTTTCACCAATTTATTTGGTGGTTCATTGAAATTAAAATTAAAACAAAGTTGTCGTTGATCAGTCAATGACTGGTAAAAGTTTAGCATCCAAATAGGGAAGATCGATTATTCGCTACTTCCCTATTGCTAACTCAACGGAACGTAAACTAAATACTGATGACAAATATTGAAATTAAAGAATTATTAGATGCAGGTGTACACTTTGGACACCTTACTAGAAAATGGGATCCAAACATGGCTCCTTACATTTATGGGGAGCGTAACGGTGTTCATATTATTGACCTTTACAAAACTCAGGCGAAAATAGAAGAAGCTGCTGAAGCTTTGAAAAAAATTGCAACTTCAGGTAGAAAAATCCTTTTTGTAGCTACAAAAAAACAAGCAAAAGAAATTATTTCTGAAAAAGCTGAAAGTGTAAACATGCCTTACATCACAGAAAGATGGCCAGGTGGTATGTTAACTAACTTTATTACTATTAGAAAAGCTGTTAAAAAAATGGCTATTATTGATAGAATGAAATTAGATGGCTCTTTTGATGCACTTTCAAAAAGAGAAAAATTACAAATCAATCGTCAAAGAGAGAAATTAGAAAAAAACTTAGGTTCAATTACTGATATGACTCGTTTACCAGGTGCTATTTTTGTAGTTGATGTTAAAAAAGAACACATTGCAATTGCTGAAGCAAAAAAATTAAATATTCCAATTTTCGCAATGGTTGATACAAACTCTGACCCAAGAGGTATAGACTATGTAATTCCTGCAAATGATGATGCTTCAAAATCTATTGATAGCGTTTTAAGCTTTGTTATTGAAGATATTGCTGAAGGATTAGCAGAAAGAAAAGCTGGTAAAGAAAAAGCAACTGAAGCTAAAGTTGAAAAAACTGAAGCTAAAGCAGCAATAAAAAAATAATTAATGTTTCATAGTTGAATACTTAATATTCAACAAAAATATCAAATAAAATGGCAAAAATTACAGCCGCAGAAGTAAACACTTTAAGAAAGTCTACCGGAGCTGGTATGATGGACTGTAAAAATGCACTTGTTGAAGCAGAAGGAGATTTTGACAAAGCAGTGAGTATTTTACGTAAAAAAGGACAAAAAGTTGCTGATAAAAGAGCTGACAGAGATACTTCTGAAGGTGCTGTTATCGCAAAAGTAAATGACGAAAACACCATTGGTGTTATCATTTCATTAAACTGTGAAACTGATTTTGTGGCTAAAAACGACGATTTTGTTGCTTTAGCAACTAAATTTGCTACAATTGCAGTAAACTGCGATTCAAAAGAAGACTTTTTAAGTGCTGATTTTGGAGGAATGACAGTTGGTGAAAAATTAATTGAGCAAACTGGAGTAATTGGTGAAAAATTAGAAATTAGTGCTTTTGAAAAAGTTACTGGTGCATTTGTAGGTTCATACATTCACGTTGGTAACAAAATTGCTGCTATTACTGCATTATCTTCTACTATTGAAGGTGTTGCTGGTGTAGCCAAAGACCTTTCTATGCAAGCTGCTGCAATGGGAGCTTCAATTTTATCTTACAAAGATTTTGACCCTGCATATATTGCTTCAGAAACAGAAGCAAGAATTGCTGTAATTGAAAAAGATAATATTGAGCTAGGTAGATTAGGTAAAACACTTAAAAATGTACCTACTTATATTTCTAGAGCTCAATTAACTGATGAAGTTATTGCGCAAGAAAAAACTAGATTACAAGAACAGTTAAAAGCCGAAGGAAAACCTGAACAAATTTGGGATAGAATTATTCCTGGGAAAATTGAAAGATTTATTTCTGACAATACAACTTTAGATACTGAACAATGTTTGCTTGACCAAGTTTTTATTAAAAACGAAAAACAAACAGTTGCTGAGTATGTTAGCTCTGTTGGTGATGTTGATGTAATTGACTTTAAAAGAGTTTCTATAGCTTAATTATACACAACTTAAATGAATACAAAAAAGCCTCGCTATTAGCGAGGCTTTTTTGTATTATAATGTTTTCTATTTCTTCAAGCCTAATTTATGTCCTGCAATTGCATAATATAAAATGATTATATAGCAAG
>CAYPNJ010000055.1:0-13613 GCA_964412305.1 uncultured Lutibacter sp.
TCAATCATTGATGTATGATTGGGGCAAAACATAAAACTTTTTTCTTTTTCTAAAATCTGGTCTTCGTATAAAACAATTTTAAAACCCATTACAAAAAGAATAGTGTTTGCCCAAGCTCTGGCTATTTTAAAAAATGTTGGATATAATTTTTCTGAAGATGTAACAATGATTAATACTGGAAAAATAGGGATTAAGGTGAGTATCACCCAGCCCAAAAACCAAACGCGCCAAATGATGTAAAATAGATTTCTAAAAACTTTCATATGTTCTCGTTATTATTGTTTAATGGTAACATATGGTATTCGCAATTAATCATTTTCTGGTAAATTAAAATTCGGAAAGCTCGTTTCATAAGTTTCAAAAATAGTAATTTTAAATCTATTCTTAATTTCTTTTTGAAATATGTATTTTTGTTTCAAATTTTAAATAAATGTCAAGAATATTAACGGGTGTACAAAGTACTGGAACACCACATTTAGGGAACTTATTAGGAGCTATTATTCCAGCTATAAAAATGGCAAACGATCCAAAAAACGATTCGTTTTTGTTTATTGCTGATATGCACTCACTTACACAAATTAAAAACGGTGATGAATTACGTCAAAATACCTATAGTACAGCTGCAACTTGGCTTGCTTTCGGTTTAGATGTAAATAAATCAGTTTTTTATCGTCAAAGTGATATTCCCGAAGTTACTGAGCTTTCTTGGTATTTAAGCTGTTTTTTTCCTTATCAACGGTTAACATTAGCGCATAGTTTTAAAGATAAAGCTGACAGGTTAGGAGATGTTAATGCTGGGTTATTTTCCTATCCAATGTTAATGGCTGCTGATATTTTATTGTATGATGCTGAAATTGTTCCTGTTGGAAAAGACCAACTACAACATTTAGAAATGTCTAGAGATGTTGCAAATAGATTTAACCATCAAATGGGTGAAACATTAGTTGCTCCTGAAGCAAAAATCCAAAAAGGAACCATGTATGTTCCCGGGACAGATGGCGGTAAAATGAGCAAATCAAGCGGAAATATTATTAATTTGTTTTTACCAAATAAGCAACTACGTAAACAAATTATGAAAATTAAAACTGATTCTACTCCTTTGGAAGAACCTAAGAATCCTGATACGTGTAATTTATTTGCTTTGTATAAATTAATTGCTTCCGAAGAAAAAATTGCTGAAATGAGAGCTAATTACGAGGGGGGTAATTATGGTTATGGTCATGCAAAACAAGCTTTTTACGAATTGTTAATTGATAAATTCTCTTCTGAAAGAGAGCGTTACAATTACTATATGAATAACTTAGAAGAAATTGATAAGGCGCTAGCTATTGGAGCTGAAAAAGCAAGAATTGTTGCAACTGATGTTTTACAAAGAGTTAGAGTGAAATTAGGATATTAATATTGTGTATATGTATGAACACTCGTATTTGCTACTGGTAAATAATTTACGCCAAACCAACAAACAAGCAAAACAACAAAAGCAAGTGCTAAAATAGTAAGTGCCTGTTGTATTTTATTTATATGAAAATGACGATAATGAATATAAATTAAGTAACCCATCCATGTTAAAAATGCCCAAACTTCTTTTGGATCCCAAGTCCAGTAATGACCCCAAGCTTCTTTTGCCCAAAGTGCACCAAATAACAATCCTAAAGTTAAAAAAGAAAAACCAATATAAACTAGGTTATCAGCAAGTTTTAAAGTTTCCATTTTAAAATTTCCCTTATAACTATCGTACCAACCTTTTATAGCAACAATACTTGAAGCTGCTAAAACTGCGTATGAAAATAAATACACCAACACATGTGGAATAAACCATGGGCTTTGCAATGCTGGCATTAAGGTTTTTGAATAGGTTTCTGGGTTTAAATAATTAATTAGTAAAAACATACCTGCCATTATAATACTATAGGCTAAAAACCATTTATATTTCCACCTAATGTAAGTTACAAACCCTATTAAAGGTAAAAAAGTAGCGTACCATAAACGTGTTTCACCTAAGGTTCGCATTGGTGGACGATCTAACTCTAACCACAATTTTATTACAAATACTATTAAAACAGTCCAACCTGCAATAAAAAATAAATTAGCCAATTTTAAAACAGTTTCTTTTTTATAAGAAACTACTAAAAATAGCAATCCTAACATCCATAGTATAATACTAATTGAACTATATAAAGGAAAATCTATCCAAGTCATTTCACTAATTTTTAGTTATTTTATTTCCCATCCAAAACATATAAAATGCACCTGCAATCATCATAAATATTCCAAAATAAATTAACGGTAACCAAGGGTCTCTAACAAGCTCTAAAACGCTTAAATTAGACCATTTTCCCATTTTATCATCGTAGCTGAGTTGATAAATTTTCCAACCTTTAAATTTAAACGGTTTATTAACTTCTAAAACAATACTAATTCGTTCGCCTTCTTTGGTTAAAATATCAATATCTGAACTGAATTTTTTCACTTCAGGAATAGTCATTACAATAGAATACTCTTCGCTAATTTTTAGAGATTCATATGGGTATCTGAAACTTCCACTGCTAATCCAACTATTTATTATGGAATCGTTTTCTATATTTTTAACCGTAATTGAAGCAGATGGAGGCGAGCCAATTTCATTTACTTTTTCGTATCTGTTTCCTATTCTTCCAGAATTTTCTAAAAATTCGTTTACAGTTACTTCAAAATTCTTATAAAAGTACGTTTCTCCTTTTTCAACCAAATACAAATTTTTACCGTTGTTGTGTGCAATATTTCCAGTTTTATTGTCTACTAAAGCTAACTTCGGATTGTATTCATCAATTAAAAAGCCTTTTAAGTAAAAAGCGAAAGGTAGTTCTATTTCGTTTTTTTGAGCATCGGTAGCTATCCAGCTAGGCTTTCCTTCATATGTATTAATAGATAAGCGTTGTAGATCTCCTGAACCTAAAATTCCAGCAATTAAGGCTAAAAATAAACCTAAGTGGTTTAAAATAAATCCGAAATTAGACCATTTTAACTGTGAAATTCTTTTAATAGTTATCAACCCTAAACATGTTAAAAACTGAAAAATAATAAGTAAAAAAGCCCAATTACTTGTAATATGGTTTAAACCTAAATTAGTAATGATATTATTTTCTGAAGGAATTTGTGGTATAATTCCCATGACCATTACTAACAAAGTAACCAGTGCAATACTAGAAATTGATGCAGGTACTTTTGTTAACCAACGTATAATTTGTGTAGTTGAAAACCATTTATACAACACAATTAATAGTAGCACATAGGCTGCTAAAAAATATACATTAAATGGATATTTAAGGGTAAATGTATTGCTAGTTGTAGCAAATACTTCTAAAAAAAAGCCTGTTACTATTAAACCAAATCCGATAAAAAAAGATTCAACGTAACCCCAAGGGTTTTCCCAAAGATTACGTTGAATCGTTTGTTGATTTTCACTCATAAGAGTTCAAATATAAAACTATTAAAAATAGTAGTATTCATATAAAATTTTTAAACCTAAATACTACTATTTAATTTCTATTTTTAATAATTAGCTTCTCTTTTTTCAGCTGCAGCTTTCCATTTTGGTAATAATTCTTTTTTGAATGTTGCTTTGTCTGCTTTTAGTTTTTCCATTGGTAAACCAATAAATTTTTGAGCAGCTGCTTTTGTTCCAATTGCTGGATAAGGAACATCTCCATTAAATCCTAAAGTCATTAATAACTTTGCTAATTTAATACGTGTTTCTTGTGTAATATCAATTCCTGTTCCAATAACCCTACCTAATTCAACCGGAGCGTGGAAAGAACCTCCATGTGATGCTGCTGCATAGTCCCAACGCCATTGTCCTAAACGAATTCCGTGTAAAATGTCTTTCATTTGATCTTCGGTTGCGCCTAGGTCCCAACATTGTTTTGCTTCAACATGCGCTCTAACTAACAACTCTTCTAGTTTATCTCTATTTCCAATAATACGATCTTGATTGTCAAATACATTCTTAATTAATTCATCTTTCTCTTCTCTATGACAAACTTGACAAGAATTGGCAACATTGTTTAAAGGAGATTGAATATGGTGATCTGTAAATTTTTGTCCACCTTCTGTTTTATAAGGCATGTGGCAATCTGCACAAGAAACACCTCTTTGCCCATGAATACCCATTTTAAACACTTCATATCCTGGATGTTGTGCTTTTAACATTGGAGCTCTACTTATCTTATGAATCCAATCTACATGACCAATATTATCATAATATTTTTCCATATCTTCAACTGTTTGACCTTCATCCCAAGGGAACACTAAATAAGGTACTCCTTTACTATCTGGAAGATTTTTATTGAAGTAATATTCGGAGTGGCATTGCGCACAAACTAACGAACGCATCTCATTATGAGAAGATTTACTAATATCTTTTCCTTGACGTTGGAAAGCTTCAATTAAAGCTGGTTGTGTAATTGTTAAGTTCATAGATTTTTCATCGTGACAATTTGCACATCCAATTGGATTTACAATTTCTTCACCTTTACTAGCCCATTTACCGCTATAATATTCGTTTACACCAATTTCATTAATTAAACGAGGTACATCAGGAGATTTACATGTCCAACAAGTTGAAGGCATTGGTCCATCATCTGGTCCTGTTGGTCCTCCAGTTCTAAGAGAATTTTGAAGATCTTCAATCGCGTAAACGTGACCACGCCCTTGATTATAGTCTTTTGCAAAACCATACCCAGCCCAAAGCACTACTAATCTAGGGTCTACTTCTAACATATCAATTTTATCAGCGCCGTTGTATTTAGATAAAAAAGTAGTATCGGCAGTTTTATAATATGATTGAAATTCGCGAGGAAAATTTTCTCCCCAAACTTCATTTCTTGGTTCTAATTTATTTATTTCTGTTAGTGGTTTGTAAGCAAATTTCGCTTCCATTTTACGTTCTGTTATTGAAGAAACTAATAATCCTAATAAAAATACGATTACTAAAGATGCTAAAAATAACACCCAGTTTTTCCAAAGTTTTCTTTGTGTGCCCATTTTATTTTTTTGTTTTATTGTCTGATTCTTTTAAATATTTACTTAACCATTCTGGTACTGTTTCTTGATGCTCTTCTGGAATTTTACCATAGTATTTTACAGATGATAAACTGTGAACACTACCGTGTGGAACTTCCTGATGACAGGTCCAACACTTTCTGCTAGTTCTATTCTCAAAATGGTCTTCAACTGAAGCGCTCAATCTTGCATCAGTAATTTGATCTTTATGACATCTAATACAGTTGTTTTGTACTACTTCAACACCAGCTTCTTTCATTCTAATTACTTCTGGTTCACCTCGCATTGTAAAAACCGTTGCGTGGTACAAACCATCTTTAGCTTTAAATAGGTATTTCTTAAAAACGTTGTCTTGAGGTACATGACAATCGTTACACGATGCCCATTCTCTATGCGAACTTTTTTGCCAAGTGGTGTATTGAGGTGTCATTACGTGGCAATTGGCACATGTCTTTGGATCATCAGATAAATAAGAAACAGCCTTAGATTCAATAAGCGCGTACATTGTAAGACCAGTCATAGCACCCATTAAAATAAGTACGGGTAAACGCCATTCGGGTGGTGGAATTAATTTTCTGAAAATGCTCATAATCTATAATTAAAGGTTCTTATTTTGAAGTAAATAACGTTGGTTTAATAGTTACCATTAACCAAGCCCAGTTATTTCCATTTCCGCTAAAATTATTTTTAACTGCTTCTAATCCTTCTGAAGCAAGCATTTGAGAATAACCAGCTCCAATGGTAACATCTTTATTTAATTTATGTGTATACACTAAATCTATTTCAGTACCTAATTGTTTGTCTGCATCTTCAGCAATTTCAGCTTGTGCAGAAAAATTGTGTACAAAAGCAGTTAAGCTTGATTTTTCTCCTAATTTAGTTGAAACTTTAGCATAAACATCAACTAAACCAACGTTGTTTCCGTGGTTTCCAACATAGAAATAATCCATAAAACCATTAAATTTATGATTGGTTCCATAGAAAGGTGTAAAGGCATTATTTTCATCACCTATTGAAGCGTTATCATTTCCAGATTGAATTTCAAAACCTACACCCAAGTTTAATTTTGCTGAGGCTTTGTATCCTAAATCTAAACCTATTAAATAAGCACTTAAATCATTATCTGCAACATCTTTACCCGATTGTAAATAAGCGTTTGCGCTGAAGCTTAATGCATCAGTTGCTTTGTATTTTAAATGAGTTCCAAAAGTTTGACTGTAACGAACTTCGTCTGCATCAACATTTTGTAAACCATTATTTAAGAATAAAAAACTAGCTTTAAAATTACTCCATTCTTTATGGTACCAAGCATATTGCATTGCTTTGTAATTTCCTCCAACTGTGTATAAGTTACCAAATAAAGCTTCAGCATCTTGATTATAAGCAACTCCTAAATCTAATTTATAATTTTCATTTCCAAATTTAAAAATTGCAGCGTCATGACTACGTCCTTGTTGTGCCCAACCAACGTTTCCAAACATACGACTATCGTCATAAATTATTTCTTGACGACCTAATTTTACTGAAAAATTTGAACTAAATTTTACTTTACCCCAAGCTTCGTGAATTGCTAAACTATTGCTGTTTTCGCCTAGTTGTTTTACATCTCCCCAAACTCTTACATCTTGTAAACTTACAAAAAAGGTGTAATCTTCAGAAATAAATTTGGTGTTTATACGTGTGCGTTGAGATACAAATAATGCTGCATCAACATCATTTGGTGTTAAGGTTTTATACCCATTTCTGAATTCTGCACGTGGTCTTAATTCACCACTTAATGTTAGTTGAGCAAAACTTTGTACTGCTACTAACGTTAAAACTGCTACTAATAAATTTTTAATTTTCATCTTTTTTTTAAATTAATGTTCATTGTAATAATTGTTACAAAATAACAACAGGATTCATTATGAAAAGATGATTTATGTCAGGTATTAAGATATAAATATCTTAATACTCGTTTTCTTAGTAAAAACGATTCGTTAAGCAATTTTTAAGGTGCGGGATTAGGTTGTAACTCTTGTATTACATCTATTTCCTTTAATGTTTCTTGAGAAAGTTTCACGTGAATACTATTTATATTTTCTTTTAATTGCTCCATAGATGTTGCACCTATTATATTTGAAGTAACAAATGGTTGTTGTGTAACAAAAGCCAATGATAATTCTGCCAAGCCTATATTTAATTCTTTGGCTAAATCGGCATATTTTTGGGTTAAAAACTGAGATTGATCACTATTGTATCTAGAAAAAACTGGAAATAACTTTAACCGAGATCCTTCCGGCATTTTCCCTTCTAAATATTTGCCAGATAACATTCCAAATGCCATTGGAGAATATGCTAATAATCCAATTTTTTCACGCATTGAAATTTCGGCTAAACCAATTTCGTAGGTTCTGTTTAACAATGAGTATGGGTTTTGAATTGTTTTGCAGCGTGTTAAATTACTTTTGGTACTTTCATCTAAGTGTCGCATTACACCCCAAGGTGTTTCGTTTGAAACTCCGTAATGACGAATTTTCCCTTCTTTTACTAAGCTATCTAATTTCTGAATAACTTCTTTAAAATTATCGTCCCATTTTTCATCAAAATTATGTTGGTAGTTTCTTTTTCCAAAGAAATTTGTAGATCGTTCTGGCCAATGTAATTGATACACGTCAACATAGTCTGTTTTTAAACGTTTCAAGCTTTTTTCTAATGCATCATCAATTGCTTCATTTGAAAAGCCCATGTTTTCTCTTATATAACTTAACCCTGGATTTGGACCTGTAATTTTGGTAGCTAAAATTAGATTTTCTCGTTTTTGATACTGCAACCAACTTCCAATAAACTGCTCTGTACTTCCTTGGGTTTCTTTACTCCCTGGAACTGAATACATTTCAGCTGTATCAATAAAATTAATACCCTGTTCTACAGCATAATTTAATTGTTCATGAGCCTCTCCCTCGGTGTTTTGTTCACCAAAAGTCATAGTTCCTAAACAAATTTTACTCACTTTTATATCCGTATTATCTATTGTAGTGTATTTCATTTTTTTAGTTGATTTATTGAATTCAAAAGTAGTTATTTCAATTCAGTAAAAAAACCATTTTCTTTCAATAGAAAATGGTTTTTAAATTTTATGATGAGATGTTAAAACCACACTTCAACAAGCTCTGTGTGACACCTTAAGTAAGGTTTGTATTTTACTTTAATATTGCTTCAATTCCTGGTAGTGTTTTCCCTTCTAAACTTTCTAACATTGCACCACCACCAGTTGAAACATAACTTACTTTATCTGCAAAGCCAAATTGCTTTACTGCTGCAACTGAATCTCCACCACCAACTAACGAAAATGTTCCTTTTTTAGTTGCTTCAGCAATAGAATTTCCTAAAGCAATTGTACCTCCTGCAAAGTTTTCCATTTCAAAAACACCTAATGGACCGTTCCAAAGAATTGTTTTGGATTTTTTTACAATTGCGTCAAAAAATTCTCTTGATTTTGGTCCGGCATCTACACCTTCCCACCCATCAGGAATCTTATCAATATCACAAATTTGTGTATTGGCATCGTTGCTAAAATCATCTGCAGCAATAACATCTACAGGAATATGAATCTGCACTCCTTTTGCTTTGGCTTGTTTTAAAATTTCCAATGCTAATTCTTGTTTATCATCTTCACAAATAGAATTTCCAATGCTACCGCCTTGCGCTTTTACAAAGGTAAAACTCATTCCTCCACCAATAATTAAATGATCTACTTTATCTAAAATATTTTCGATAACCGTAATTTTTGAAGATACTTTTGCACCTCCTAAAATTGCCAATACTGGTTTTTCACCTTCTTCTAATATTTTTTTAAGGCTTGTAATTTCCTGAGCTAATAAACTTCCAAAATATTTATCATTTGGAAAAAATTGAGCTACAATTGTAGTTGAAGCGTGTGCTCTGTGAGCTGTTCCAAAAGCGTCGTTTACATAAACATCTCCTAATTTAGAAAGCTGTTCTGCAAAAGCTACGTCACCCGATTTTTCTTCTGCATGAAAACGTAAATTTTCTATTAATAAGACCTCCCCCATTTTTAATTCTGAAGCAGCTTTTTCAGCTTCAGCACCAATACAATTTGATGCAAATTTTACTTGAACACCTATTATTTCAGAAACTTTTTCAACAATGTGATTTAAAGAATATTTTTCTTCAACACCTTTTGGTCTTCCTAAATGAGACATTAAAATAACCGCACCACCATCTTCTAAAATTTTAATAACAGTTGGCTTGGCTGCTTGTATTCTCGTATCATCTGTTATGTTAAAATTCTCATCTAAAGGCACATTAAAATCAACTCTAATTAATGCTTTTTTTCCTTCAAAACTTATATCTTGTATTGTTTTCATTTGAATAATTATTAGTTGCACAAATATAATTCAATTTAGCATAGTTATTAAAGTTTTCTACGAAACCGATTTCATAAGAAATCAACTATTAAAAATTATAATGATTAGAATATCATTTGCTTAAAATGTTTTACTTTCGCTTTAATGAATTTTTCTGAAATTTTAGGACAAGAATATTTAAAGAATCACTTGATAAAATCTACCGATAATGGTAGAATTTCACACGCACAATTATTTGTTGGTAAAGAAGGCTCCGGAACCTTACCAATGGCAATTGCTTATGCGCAGTATATTTTATGTAGTACAAGCAACGATAAAGAAGCTTGCGCTTTAAAATGTTCAAAACTAGTACATCCCGATTTGCATTTTGCGTTTCCGGTTTCAACCAACGATATTATAAAAAAACACCCTGTAAGTAATTTATTCTTAGAAGATTGGAGAAGTTTTATCTCTTTAAACCCGTATGGGAATTTGTTCGAGTGGCTACAATCAATTGGTATTGAAAACAAACAAGGGCAAATTGGTGTTGATGAAGCTGAAGAAATTGTAAAAGCTTTAAAACTGAAAAGTTTTGAAGGTGGTTATAAAATTATGATTATTTGGATGGCTGAAAAAATGAATATTTCAGCAGCAAATAAATTGTTAAAATTACTAGAAGAACCACCTGAAAAAACAGTTTTTATTTTAGTTACCGAAGATGAAGAACAACTAATTACCACTATAAAATCTCGTTGTCAAGTATTGTATTTTCCATCATTATCTGAAGCCGATATTGCAAAATGTTTAATTGAAAAAGAGGGAACAGATAAACAAATTGCTGAACAAATTGCACAACAATCTGATAGAAATTTCAATAAAGCATTGCATTTATTACATAATGATAATGCCGACGAACAATTTGAACAATGGTTTATTACTTGGGTGAGAGCTGCTTTTAAAGCAAAAGGAAATGCTTCTGTTATTCAACTGTTAATTGAATGGAGTGAAACTATTTCCAAAACCGGAAGAGAAACTCAAAAACGGTTTTTAAACTACTGCTTACAGTTTTTTAGACAAGCAATGCTACTTAATTATGATGCAGCATCGCTGGTTTTTTTACAACCAAAAACCCCTGGTTTTAAATTGGAAAAATTTGCACCATTTATTCATAGTGGTAATATTTTAGAAATAAATAAAGAGTTAAATGATGCCATTTATCATATTGAAAGAAATGGTAATGCAAAAATAATACTCCTGGATTTGTCTATAAAACTAACCCGACTTCTACACGCAAAAGAAGCTTCTTAATCGTTTTAAATTATGTCTATTTTTAATGAGCATGCAACCAAAATATTAATTTTACTATTTTTTATAATTACTTATTTTTTATCTGTATTAGAAAAAATTGCAGATTGGAAAGGTACTGTCATATATTATAAGCATCATTTTGAAAAAACAATACTTAAAAATATGATCCCTTTACTACTTATTAAAGTTCTTATTTTTGAAATTTCAGCTGTTATTTTACTAACTATCGGTCTTTATTATTTGGTTTTAGAAAATGCTGTAATTGTTGCAAAAGTTGGTTTAGAAATTTCAGCAATAACACTTTTATTATTTTTAGTTGGGCAACGTTTGGCGAAAGATTATCATGGAGCAATGAACATTGCTGTTTACTTTATTTTAAATGTTTTTGGTCTTTATTTATTAACTTAAATAACTAAATAATAGTTAGTTATACATTATTTTAGAATTTCTAAAATTTGGTTTTGATATACTTTAAACTCACTTAAATTATTATGACCCGCATTTTCAATTGTGAAAAAATTCTTTTCTTTTTGCTGAATACTGTTAAATAACTTTTCTCCTGAAGCATACGGAACAACCCTATCATTTGTTCCATGAAATATTGAAATTGGACACGTTACTTTCTGAATATATTTATACGAAGGGAAATCGTATCTAAGTGTTTTTTCACTTGGATACATAGAAAATCTCCGTTTTGCTACATCTGTTAAACTATAATACGGTGTTTCTAAAATTAAATTTTTTGATTTTTTTTTAGATGCTAAATAAGTTGCCATTCCTGTTCCTAAAGAGCGCCCGTATATAGTAATTTCAGATTCATTATATTGTTTTAGCACATAATTATAACACATTTCTGCATCGTCATAAAGCGCTTGTTCACTTAACAAACCGGTACTTTTACCATACGTTCTATAATCCATCACAAAAACGTCGTAATTTAATTCAACAAAAAACTCAGTGATTTTTCCCCAACGGTTCAAATCGCCCATATTACCATGAAAATAGAGTATAACTCCCTTTGGCTTATCTACTTTAAAATGTAACGCATTGATAGAGGCACCATCTTCTGTTTTTAAAAATAATTCTTCAAACTGATTAGGAAATTTAAACGTGAAATTTTGTGCTAACTTGGTTGGTCTAAAAATGATTTTTTCTTGAAAATAATACAATGAAGCTCCAATCATTAGGTATATAATTATGAAAGAAAAAATGACTTTTTTAAGCCTACTTATTTCTAGTGTTTTTAGCATGGTTAACGTTAATACTAGAGCCTTCTAAATTGACTTCTTTTGGAACGGAATTAATTATTTCGCCCAACATTTTATGATAAGACTCGAAGTTATTTAAGTTTTTATGTCCCCCGCCAATTACCGTATAAAGCCGTGTTATTTTAGGTTGAATTTGAGATAATTTCACACTTGTTTTAAACGGAATTAATTTATCGTGAGTTCCATGAATAATATGAATTGGACATTGAACATATTTCAACCATTTGTAGGTTGGTAACGGGTATTTCATTAAGATAGATAAAGGCATAAACGGCATATAACGCGCCGCAACTTTTCTTAAACTGTAATACGGCGCATCTAAAATTAGCATTTTAGGGTTGTTCATTGACGCTAATTTTGAAGCAAAACCAGAACCCATTGAACGACCATAAACAATAATTCTTTCTTCGGAAGATTCTTCTTTAACTCTGTTATAAATAACTTGAAGATCTCTTTTTATAGCTTTTTGAGAACGTTTTCCTGTACTCTTTCCAAAACCTCTATAATCAACCATAAGCACACTAAAATCGTGCCTTGTGAAATCTACAGCAAACTTTCCCCAGCCTTTTATACTTTTAGAGTTTCCCTTAAGATATAAAACAACACCGCGTGAAGCGTTTTTAGGTTTAAAAAGTAACCCATTAAGTGTGGCTCCATCTCTGGTTTCTAAATTATATTCCTCAATCTCCTGATTATCGTAGTAAAACTGAAAGTCTTTTGGTAATTTTTCAGGTTTAAATAAAAAATAATCTTGTACATAATAAAGTACAATACTTATTCCAATGTAAACACCCAGAATTAATAACAAAATATATAACCAATACGGCATATTATAAAATTTAAAAAAACCAATGTACAAAAATTAAGCGTAATCCTTAAATAATCAAAAATTTAGGATTATAAAATTCAAAAAACAATAAGGGAAAAGTCTGTTTAAATACGCTACAATATATGAACATAAAAAAAACTATCCAATTAATCTAATTAGATTAATTGGATAGTTAATTGATTTACAGTATTTTAACTATACTATTTAGTGTAGTCGTTATTTAATATTTCTAATACCTCTATTGTTACATTAAGAGATTCTTCGCCATACATAACAGTACCATTTCCTGATGTACCAAAAATTAATTGATAACCATTAGATTTAGCAAAATCGGCAATTAAACTATCTGCTTTTTTGGTTAATATTTCACTCTTCTCTTGGTTTTCTTGTTGTAGTAATTGAGAAGCTTGTTGTTGTTTTGATTGTAAAAATTGTTGCTCTTGCTGTAAGGAAGCCTCAGCTTCAGCTCTTTTTTGAGCAGACATTTTTTGAGCATTCTGATAATACTGTTGTACTTTTAACTGGAATGGAGCACTAATACTATCCAACTCTTTTGCCATTGCTTCTTGTTTTGTTTTTAATGAAGTTTCTAAAGCTTTGGTAGCTTCATAACCTTTCATTAAATCATCAACATCTACATATGCAATTTTAGCCTGATTACATGATGCAACTAAAATAGCAACAACAATAAATAATAATTTTTTCATTTTTTAAATATTCGGTTCTTAATTAAATTTTTGCGAATATATAAACAAATGTTCAAGTTTAGCCTAATAATTATCAGTATTAGGTTAATTTATTATTAAGTATACTTAAATA
>CAYPNJ010000056.1:0-13568 GCA_964412305.1 uncultured Lutibacter sp.
TCATTAATTTGATTTATTAAATCATCTATTTGGTCTTGCATAAAAGTACCACAATCTACTTTTACATTGTCTATATCGTAATAATTGTTTTCTCCAATGCTAAGTGTTTCAGCTAAATTAGAATGTGGGTAGGCATCATCTTCGTTAAAACAACCATCACCGTCATAATCATTACATTCTCCAAATGAAATGGATCCAATACCAACTGGGTAATAACTAGTATTCCCTTTTGCATAGTCAAGTTCAATAACAATTTTAGCGATAGGCTCTTCTAAAGATCGTACTGCCAAATAACTTCCTTGATAGCCAACTAAAAAAGGTGTAGCTCCAAGGTAATTTTCATCAGCTCCAAAAAATGTAACGAAAGCATAGTTATTACCATACAACATCATACTTACATCGTATACTGTATTGCTAGTAAAATGAACGGTAATGTTATTGGGTGTATAGTCTTCAGATTTGGTAAAATAGTAGCCAGTCATTAAAACATTTGGCCATTCTTGATAACTATCATCTATAACAAACCCATAATTTGATTCGAAAGAGATGCCTGGTAACATATCTCCTGGTGAAAACACCATATTATCAGATGTTGCATCTAATGGGCTTGGAAACCAGTGGTCATCATCATAAGCGGCTCCAAAATTTTGGGTTGTTAAATTGTTGCAATCGAAATCATTAGCTTTATAAAAAAAGTTAAGATTTCCAAAGCCTGGTGGTGTCATTAAACTTTCTTTAGTTGTGGTTTCAGCTGTATCTGAAATAATCATTATTTCTTCTTCACAGCTTGTTAAAAAAGCTACTGCAAGTAATAAATAACTCGCAAATTTTAAATGTTTCATAGTGTTTGGTATATTATATAAATTAAAAAGCTAATTTAATAAAAAAAAATTGAGTAAAGTTAATTTTATTCATCCTAAACAAATATAGGAATAACTAAAAAAGCCACTCTCTTTATTAGAAAGTGGCTTTTAATAATTTAATTCTCTGTTAAAAAAAGAGTTTTTAATTTCTTATTCTACATCGTTATAAGGAATCTCTGCACTCCAAGCATCGCTAGAAATGGTGGCTCTTTCACCTGCAGTAATTAATTTGTTGATTCTCCAATAATAGGTGATATGTGCTAATTTGGTTGTAAAAGCTTCGTGTAATTCTTCATAATTATCTTCTCCTCCTTGGCTTTTAGCAGCATTACCGTTATAACCGTCATTAATTTGATTAATTAAGTTATCTATTTGGTCTTGCATAAAAGTACCGCAATCTACTTTTACATTGTCTATGTCTTCATAAGAGTTTTCTCCAAGACTCAATGTTTCACTCATATTAGAATTTGGGTACGCATCATCTTCGTCTAAACAACCATCATCATCAGAATCACCGCTACATTCTCCAAAAGAAATTGACCAAATACCAACTATAAAGGGCATCAAATCTGAAGAATCTCCTTTTGGCATAGCGTTACCTCTAATAATAATTTGAGCTATAGGCTCCTCAAAAGAGTTAAATGCGATATAACCCCCATTAACTATATCAATATCAACACTTCTACCTCCAAGGTAGTTATCGAATCCATATACTTCCACATATGCACTACCAACAGGAGCGTTAAATTGCCCATACAGGTTCATACTCACATCATATACTGTTTCTGTTGTAAAGTTGACTACTATATCACTACCGTACATATTGTCTTCAGATTTTGTAAAATAGTAGTTGCTCATTAAAACATTTGACCAACCCGCATAATTATTTATAACAAATCCATAACTTGACTCAAAAGAGATGCCTGGTAATATATCTCCTGGTACAAAAACGTCATTATCAGACTCACTATCTAATGGGCTAGGAAAATAACGGTAGCTATCACTAGTATCATATTCAAAATTTTGAGTTGGTAAATTGTTACAATCAAAATCTTCAGCTGAATAATAGAATTCACCACCATCTGATGGATTTATTATACTTTCTTTAGTTAGTGTAGTTTCAGCTGTATCTGAAATAAGCATTGTTTCTTCTTCACAACTTGTAAAAAAAGCGACCATAATTAGTAGGTAACTGGCAATTTTTAAATGTTTCATAGTGTTTGGGTTTTAGTTTTTAGTTTTTAGTTTTTAGTTTTCAGTTTTCAGTTTTCAGTTTTCAGTTTTCAGTTTTCAAATGTACTTATTTTTATACAAAAGCATCTTATTAAAGGTAATAATTACACTTTCATCTAGTTTAGAGCGTATTAACTTATCTTTGTAAATAAACTATCTTATTTATCTATAAATTGCTACTTGCTTAAATGAGCTATTAGCTCCTTTTGTTACTTTTAACAAATACATACCTGTAGAAATACTTCCAAAGTTTACAACTTCATTAAATACTGTACTATAGCTAGCATAGGTTGTCGCTGAAATTAATCTGCCTGTTAAATCATATAAATTAACTTGCACATCTTCACTAGAATTTGACTTAAAAGAGATTGTTACTTGTCCATTAGATGGGTTTGGGTATACTTTAAACTGGTCAAACTCAAATTTACCGACTGCCAATGATGTTTCAACAGTAGAGCATATTTCTATAGACCAAGAATTTAGCGTGCCTGTGTCTCCACCTACATTGTCATTAATACCTATAGTCCAAGTACCATTACTTACTTCCCCATTAAATGCACTTAATAAGTTTGAAGGCATATACGTTCCTGTTGTAGGTGTTGCGCAAACAAGTGCTGCTCCAGCATCATCAAAGGTAACGTTCATATGATCATTAGGCCCACAACTTCTATCAAATAATACAAGTTGGGTTCCGTTTGGGTTTTTAAGTTCAATTCTCAAATCTCCTAACCAAGTATGCGTAACTCCAACTGTTACATTTACATCAGAAACAACTCCTGTTGTTGGCACTGTAATACTCGTTTCGTCAAAAACCATAATCTCATTAATAATATTATTATCTGTAATACTCATATTTGGAGTTGCAGAATAGGTTGTGCATGTAGTTTCTGTTAAGTAATTTATGGCGAAAGATTGTAGGTTCATTGCATAAAAGATATGATTGGTTGGCTGTATCATAATTCTACAATTTGGCGATCCAATATTTGGTACTAAAATATCCTCACTTCCATCATTTGGTGTGTTTGAAGCTAATGTTGTTGGGAATGTAGCTCCTCCATCTGTAGATAATAATATATCTACAGTTGCTGCACCACTTAAAACGTTGGTGTTTGCAACTGCCCATGTGACTGTTTCTGTTGTACCATCTCTCCAAAGAATATCTGCAGCTGCAGGATACGTTACTTCAAAAGGGCCAGCAGTAGCATCAAAAGTAATGGTGGTTTCTTTACTGGCTGTTTGTGCTGCAATTACATTCTCATCTCTTACTGTAACTCCAAATTGCATCGTTCTTGCTACTGAAGGTAACACTTCCCAAGTACTTGATAAATTACCAGCTACAACTGTATTATAATCTGGAAAATAACGTATTGCTTCACTTGTTGCAGCCATTGCTCTAAATGCTGGTCCACCTGTTGCGTTGGCAACTGGGGGTTGGGTTGCTATCTCTGTATCTAATTGTTCCCAAGAATATGTTAGTGCATCACCATCGGCATCTGTTGCTGCTGCGGTTAATACAAATGGTGTAGAAATTGGAATGGTATAATTTATTAAATCAGTTAATACAGGTACATTTACTACCGTTTGAGCAGGATTTGTAGCGCCACAAGTGCTATTTCCTGAAGTAATATTAGCCCACATTTGACGTATACTTACTAAATGAAAATAAGGGTCTACTGTGTTTTGAATATTTGGTGCGCAAATCCCCGCATACGACATAATTGTAGAACCACTTCCTGGTTCAACAGCAGTAGATGCTGTTCTGTTATTATTACATGAATTGTTAAATGTATGTGTTGCTCCAAACTGGTGACCCATTTCATGAGCAACAAAATCTATGGCGTAATAATCTCCTATAGGTTCTGCTAAACCTGTAATTCCTCTTGCTTTACTAGATGTGCAAGGAGAGTTTAAAGAGGCTAAACCGCCACCCCCTGTACTAAACGTGTGTCCTATATCGTAATTTGAAGTACCTATAATTGCATCAATTTGTGTTTGGCTTTCGTTAATTAAAATACCACCATCGTCATTTGTAAATGGATCTGTAGCGCCATCTAAAAATATAATATCAGTATTATCAACCAATAGCATGGTTAAGGCTACATCTCTTTCAAAAACAGAATTAACTCTATCTATTGTTGTTATAATAGCCGAAAGAACGGCTTCTTTTTTTATTGCATCAGTTGCTGTTGCGCTTATACCTCTATTGGTTAAATGGTATTGAGAATATTCACCTGTAGCGGCTATTGCCAATCTAAAAGTTCGTAGCTTTCCATCGTTTGCATTGTTTGCTTTAGCACTGTTATTATCGCTTGTATTTGAAGTTACAAATTCAGAATCTTCAACTTTACATTCAAAATTAGTAGGCTTTGCATAATCTTTCTTATTGTACATTAAATAAGCAGCTTTGTCTAATGTATAGGGGTCTATTAAAGTAATATCACCTTTTTGAGGAAGTAGCATGGCATGTAACCCTGAAGAAGTGATACTAAACCTAATAATATCTCCTGGGTTTTCAACACTTTTCCCTATATATGCTTTTATGTTCGGGTATTTTTTTTGAAGTGCCTCTTCCATAATTGTAGTTTCAAAGACTTCATAATTTTCTAACACGCCTTTTTCAGAAGGAAAACTTATAATATGGCTAGATTTAGTTACGTTTCCGTTTCGATTTGGAGCATTTACAAGCTTATTTTTAAGTGAGTTTAAATTAAGTTGGTACACTTTAAAATTAGTTGGCTCTACCGTGCGTAGTACTTTTTTCTCTTTTGAAATCTCTTTTCCTGAAATCCTAGACCATAATTCATCATTGTTTTGAGCCTGTACATTACTTGCTAAAAAAAGCATAAAAAATACAGCAACTAAATATCTATTGTAATGTTGTTTCATAGTCTTAAACAATTATAGGTTATAGCAAACAAATATAACTTAATTTTATAGTTATCTATAATCACAATTAATAATTAACCATTTGTTAAATTAATTAAAGTATTTTTGCATACTCTTTTGTAACTAAATAGCACTCTAGTTTTGAAAATTATCACCAATTTATCTAACTATAAATCAACTAAAAAAACGTTTGTTACCCTTGGTACTTTTGACGGTGTGCATATTGGGCATCAAAAAGTGATTAAAAACTTAGTTGAAAGTTCAAAACTAAATAACGCTACCTCCGTTTTAGTAACTTTTTTTCCACATCCAAGAATGGTGTTGCAAAAAAATGCCGATATAAAACTCATTAATACGATTGAGGAACGAATTCAATTACTAGAAAAAACTGGTTTAGAAATCTTAGTGATTTATGAATTTACAGAAACATTTGCTAAACAAACTGCCGAAGAATTTGTAAAAACAATTTTAGTTGACAAACTGAATGTTGCAAAATTAGTAATTGGGTACGACCATCAATTCGGAAAAAATAGAGATGGTAGTTTTGAACAGCTTAAAGCATTAGGCAAAGAAGCCAATTTTGAAGTAGAAAAAATTTCGCAACAAGATATTGATAATGCTGCTGTAAGTTCAACAACCATTAGAAATGCTATTGAAAATGGTAAAATAAAAAAAGCTAACAACTATTTAGGTCAAAATTATTTGCTAACTGGGAAAGTTGTAAAAGGACGAAATTTAGGAGAACAAATAGGTTTTCCAACCGCTAATTTACACATAAAGGAAGCTTACAAACTACTACCAAAAACAGGTGCTTATGTTGTGAAATCTGAAATTGATAATATTCCCGTTTTTGGGATGATGAATATTGGATATCGCCCAACGGTAAGTGGAAAAAATCAAACTATAGAAATTCACTTTTTTGATTTTAAGAAAAATTTATACAACGAAACAATTCAAGTTGAGATGTTACAATTTTTGAGAGAGGAGCAAAAGTTTGATTCGGTTGATACATTGAAAAAACAATTGCAAAAAGATAAAGAAAATTCATTAGAAATTATAAATGGCTTACTTCTTGATTTATAATTGTTGTAAATTCAACTTATGAAAAATTTAGCACTACTTATTATCATACTCTTTACCTCCTGTAAAACAGCTAAAACTGCAACTTTTACAGTTTTAAAAGATGTTACAACCAAAACCGTTAATTGCCCAGATAATGGTGTTTGTACTATTGAATTTATTTCACACAAAAAGCTAGTTTTTAAAACTGATGAGTTTGGACATTCATATCCGGTAATTTCAGAAGGAACTAACACCATTTTTAAATATACATATTCTAGAAACCTTATACCTAACACACAAGACAGTAATTATACTGAAATTGTATATGCTGAATTAAACAAAACTATCACTGAAATTTCATTGACTAATAAAGCGCTTCAAACTGCGAAATTATATTTTGGTCGTTTATGTTTTTGCAAAGGCGCAACAGGTTATTACTCTATTAAAAATGGAACCTTCAAAATTTCTAACGTAACCAAAAACACCTTAAAAATAGATTTTGAATTTAAAATAACTGAGGTGCCGCAAATTATTTCAAAAATTAGCGAAACGGTTTCTTTAAAATCAAATACAACTAATTAGCTTCTTTTCACTTCAATTTGTTAAATTTGCCTTTCAATCTTAAGGAAGATAACAATGTTACAAGTTGCGTTTATTAGAGAAAACAAAGAAACTGTTTTAAAAGGTTTAGCAAAAAGAAATGTAAAAAATGCAGAGGAATTGGTTGCTAAAACTATTTCGGCTGATGAAGAAAGAAGAGCAATTCAAACAGAATTAGATGCTGTTTTAGCTGAATCTAACAAATTATCAAAAGATATTGGGCAGTTATTTAAATCGGGTGAACGTCAAAAAGCAGAAATTTTAAAGCAAAAAACTGTTCAATTAAAAGAAAAATCAAAAGACTTAACCGAAAGCCTTCAAAATAAAGCGAATGAATTGCAGGAATTATTATATTTAATTCCTAACATCCCTAATGAAATTGTACCAGCAGGTTCAACGGAAGACGATAACAAAACTATATTTGAAGAAGGTGAAATACCAACATTACATGAGGGCGCGATGCCACATTGGGAACTCGCTAAAAAATATGATATTATTGACTTTGAACTTGGTAACAAAATTACCGGTGCTGGTTTTCCTGTGTATAAAGGAAAAGGAGCAAAATTACAACGTGCTTTAATCAATTATTTTTTAGATAAAAATACAGCTGCAGGCTATGATGAAGTACAAGTTCCTTTAATGGTAAACGAAGCTTCTGGTTTTGGTACAGGACAATTACCAGATAAAGAAGGGCAAATGTACCATGATGCGCAAGATAATTTATATTTAATACCAACTGCTGAAGTTCCTATAACTAATATTTTTAGAGATGTAATTTTAAAAGAAGATGAATTTCCTATTTGTAAAACTGCTTACACACCTTGTTTTAGACGTGAGGCTGGTTCATACGGTGCGCACGTTCGTGGATTAAATAGATTACATCAATTTGATAAAGTTGAAATTGTAAGAATTGAACATCCAAGTAAATCGTATGAAGCTTTAGATAGTATGGTACATCACGTGAAAGGAATTTTACAAGAATTAAATTTACCGTATCGTATTTTACGTTTATGTGGTGGTGATATAGGTTTTACAGCTGCTTTAACGTACGATTTTGAAGTGTTTTCAACCGCTCAAAATCGCTGGTTAGAAGTAAGTTCAGTTTCAAATTTTGAAACATTTCAAGCAAACCGATTAAAACTTCGTTTTAAAAATAGTGAAGGTAAAAGTGAATTAGCACACACCCTTAATGGTAGCTCTTTGGCTTTACCACGTATTTTAGCAGGTTTATTAGAAAATTGCCAAATACCTGAAGGAATTAAAATTCCTAAAGTTTTAGTGCCTTATTGTGGTTTCGATCTAATTAATTAGCACTTACTGTAAGCATTAATCTTTTATAGTGATTCATTTCAACTAAAGCATCAACATATGCGCTTAATTGTCCTTTACTCATAAATTTAAAAGCTTTGTTTTTTGCAGTTTCGTATTGTTTGATTAGTTCTTTCATCATATAAAATTTAGTTGTTCTTTTAGTATACAGACAACTTCCGTGCCAAAATGTTACAAAGGTGTTTGCAGAATGCACTAGTTTTATAAAAACTTTAACACTTGTTTGGTTATCTTTGATTGAATAAAAAACAGTAAATGAAAAAAATTCTATCTATATTTTTATGCCTTTTTTCTTTGCAAATTTATGCTCAGGAACCTCAGTTAGCATTACAATATTTTAGAAATGGTGAGTATGAAAAATCTGCTGCTATCTATGAAGATTTACATAAAAAACACGCTTACAATACCACGTATTTAAAGAGCTTAATTGACTGTTATTTACAACTACAAAATTTCGAAAAAATAATAACGGTTGCAACTAAACAATTAAATAACTTCCCAAATCAAGAATATTTATATGTTGAAATGGGTTACAGTTTTCAACTACAACATCAACAAGGAAAAGCTACTTTTTTTTATAATAAAGCAATTAGAACAATTGAAGCAAAACCTAATTTGGGTTATTTGATTGGTAAAACATTTCAAGATAATCATCTGCTAGATAATGCATTGCTTGCTTATAAAAAAACAATGGAATTAAACCCAAATGCCAATTACAATTTTCAAATTGCTTTTATATATAGTGAAAAAGGCGCTATAAAAAGTATGTTTAATACGTATTTAAAACTAGTAGCTAAAAGTGAGAATTACTTGCCTTCTGTAAAAAATTATATTGGTAAATTTATTTCTGAAGATGCTGAAAACAAACATAATATTTCATTAAAACGGTTGCTTTTAAAGCGACTTCAAAATAACCCTAAAAATGTTTGGAATGAATTGTTAAGTTGGCTTTTTATGCAGCAAAAAGAGTACCATAAAGCGCTTGTACAAGAAAAAGCACTTTTTAAAAGAAACTCAGGTAATTTAAACCACATTATTGATATTGGTAAAATCTCATTTAAAGATAACGATTACGAAATAAGTGAAACTTGTTTTAACTATATTTTAGAAAATACCACCGTTTTAGAAACTGAATTAATAGCAAAATTATATTTGCTAGAAATTGATGTAAAAACAAATGCATCAATTGATGTAATAGATTATCAATTCCAACAACTCTTTAATCAGTACGGAAAAAATAGTAAAACCGTAACTATTCAAATAATTTATGCCGAATTTTTAGCCTTCAAAAAAAATGATTCAAAAAAGGCAATTACTATTTTAAAAGAAGCACTAAAGCTACCTATAAACACATTTCAAAAAGGACATTTGAAAACAAAATTGGCTGATATTTTAGTGTTTACCAATAAATTTAGTAGTGCTTTAATTTATTATACACAAGTACAAAATGAGTTGAAAAACCACACTATTGGACAAAATGCACGATTTAAAATTGCACAAACTTCCTATTTTAAAGGTGATTTTAAATGGGCACAATCTCAATTGAAAGTGTTAAAAAATTCAACTTCGCAATTAATTGCAAACGATGCATTAGACTTAAATTTGTTAATTACCGACAACGCAGTAAAAGACAGTTTGAAAATTGCATTAAAAACCTATGCAAAGGCCGAGTTATTATCATTTCAAAATAAAAACCTGCAAGCAATAGACACCTTACAAGTTGTTTTAAATACGTATAAAGGACACCCAATTGAGGATGAAACCCTTTTTAAACAAGCGAAATTATTTGAAAAAATAAATCAATTTAATAGTGCTGAAAACAATTATCTTCAGCTAATAAAAATAAATACTGAAGATATTTTAGCTGATGACGCACATTATTATTTAGCTGAATTATATTTAAATAAGTTAAATAACATTGAAAAAGCAAAAGAGTACTATCAAAAAATTATATTTGAGTATCCATCTAGTATTTATTTAGTAGACGCTCGTAAAAAATATAGAAAACTAAGAGGAGACAACATAAATTAATAGTGAAAAATTGAGCCTTTAGATATGTTCAATTTTAAAATTTTAATACGAAAAAATGTATATATACAACGTAACAACCAATGTTCATGAATCTATTCAAAAAGAATGGCTACAATGGATGAAAGAAAAACACATCCCAAATATGCTTGAAACTGGGAAATTTATAAGCGCTAAAATGAGTCAGGTTTTAATAGATGAAGAAATGGGAGGCGTTACCTATTCTGTACAATACACAACTGATAGTTTAGAAACTTTGCATGAATACTATAAAGAGGATGCAACTAAATTACGTGAAGAAGCTATGGAGTTGTTTAATGATAAAACAGTAGCTTTTAGAACCGAGCTAAAAATAATTAGTGAACAATTTAGTATGAGTTTAAAAAACTAATTTATGAGTGTAAGAGCAAAAAAACACCTTGGACAGCATTTTTTAAATGATGAACTTATTGCACAACAAATTGCAGATAGTTTAATTGGTAAAAACTATAAAAACGCACTAGAAATTGGCCCTGGAATGGGTGTTTTAACAAAATATCTACTCAAAAAAGATTTCACAACGCATGTTATAGAAATTGATACAGAATCTGTAGAATATTTAAAAGCCCATTATTTAAATTTAGCTGATAGAGTTATTTCTAAAGATTTTTTAAAAATTGATTTAACTGAGCATTTTGGAAAAGAGCAAGTTGCAATTATTGGAAACTTTCCATATAATATTTCAACACAAATAGTTTTTAAAACCTTGGAGAATCGTCATCAAATTCCTGAATTTGCGGGGATGTTTCAAAAAGAAGTTGCCAAAAGAATTGCCGAAAAAGCAGGTAGTAAAGTGTATGGAATTTTATCGGTTCTTACGCAGGCTTTTTATGATGTTGAATATTTATTTACCGTTCCTCCAACCGTTTTTAATCCACCTCCAAAAGTAGATTCTGGAGTTCTTAGATTAACCCGAAAAGAAAATTACACACTCCCAGTTGATGAAAAACTATTTTATAAAGTAGTGAAAACGGCTTTTCAACAACGCAGAAAAACACTTAGAAATAGTTTAAAAACATTGAATTTATCGGATAGTTTAAGAGAAGATACTATCTTTGCGAAACGTCCAGAACAATTATCTGTTCAAGAGTTTATCAATCTTACCTCTAAAATAGAAAAAGATGTCGTTTGAAATCACCAAAGAATATATTCTAGAAATTCAACAATTAATTGCTGAACAAAAAAATGATGCGCTGTTAAGTTTATTAGAAGAGGTACATTATGCAGATATTGCTGAAATTATTGAAGAATTAAATTCTTATCAAGCTACCTATTTAATAAAATTATTAGAAAGCGAAAAAACATCAGATGCACTTGCTGAACTAGATGAAGATACTCGTGAAAAAATATTAAAAAAACTTTCTTCAAAAGAAATTGCTGGTGAAATAGATGAATTAGATACCGATGATGCTGCAGATATTATTGCTGAACTTCCAGAAGAACAAAAAGAAGAAGTAATTTCTCACCTTGAAGACGTAGAACACGCTAAAGAAATTGTTGAACTTTTACGCTACGATGAAGATACTGCTGGTGGTTTAATGGCAAAAGAGTTAGTAAAAGTAAATGAAAACTGGAATGTACTTACTTGCGTTAAAGAAATGCGAGCACAGGCCGAAGAAGTTACACGTGTACATTCAATTTACGTAGTTGATGATAATGATGTTTTAAGAGGTAGACTTTCATTAAAAGATTTGCTAACAACTTCAACCAGATCACCTATAAAAGATATTTTTATTAAAAAAGTAGATGCTGTAAATGTAAATGAAGATGTTGAAGAAGTTGCCAAAATCATGCAAAAATACGATTTGGAAGCCATTCCAGTTATTGATGAATTAGGTCGTTTAGTGGGTAGAATTACCATTGATGATATTGTTGATGTTATAAAAGAAGAAGCAGAAAAAGATTACCAATTAGCGGCAGGTATTGTTGATGATGTAGAGGCTGATGATACTATTTGGGAATTGACAAGAGCTCGTTTACCTTGGCTAATTTTAGGTTTATTTGGTGGTATTGGGAGTGTTTTTATTATGGAAGGTTATGAAGACGCCTTAAATAAGTACAAAGAATTATTCTTTTTTACACCTTTAATAGCTGCAATGGCTGGAAATGTTGGAGTACAATCAAGTGCAATTGTAGTTCAAGGTTTAGCAAACGATATTATCAAAGGAAGTTTATTTAGCCGCCTTTTAAAAGAAGTGAGCTTAAGTTTAATTAGTGGTGTAGTTTTAGGTGTACTTATTATATTATTTGGTTTTATTACCAATATGGACTTAGTGTTTAGTTTTACAATTGCAATCTCAATGTTATGTGTAATTATTATTGCTTCGTTAGTAGGAACTTTTGTACCTATAATTTTAGACAAGCGTGGTATAGACCCTGCAATTGCAACGGGGCCTTTTATAACAACAAGTAATGATATTTTTGGAATTTTCTTATTCTTTTTTATTGCAAAACTAATGCTTGGGTTTTAGTCCCTAAATTTTAACAATTATATTTAACTATGAAAAAGGTTGTTCTAATTATTACACTGTTCTTTTTTACTTACGCATTTACCTTCTCCCAAACATCATTATTACAATCTGGCCCAATGGTTGGTTATGCTGAAAAGCAAGAAGTATTGCTTTGGGTACAAACAACAAATACTGCTGAAGTTAAGTTTAAGTACTGGCCAATTTCACAACCTCAAAAATCACAATGGTCAAGCACCTTAAAAACTCGAAAAGAGCGCTCTTTTACCGCAAAAATAATTTTAGATAAGGTAAAACCCGGTACATCTTATTTGTATGAATTATACATCAACAATAAAAAGATTGTTCTTGATTACAAATTAACATTCAAAACTCAAGAAGTATGGCGATGGAGAAAAGATGCTCCAAATTTTAAATTTGCCTTCGGAAGCTGTGCTTACACAAACGACCCAGAGTTTGATAGACCTGGAAAACCTTACGGAAGTAATTATCAAATTTTTGAAAGCATTAGAAAAAAACAACTCGATTTTATGCTTTGGGGCGGTGACAACTTGTATTTAAGACAAGACGAATGGAATAGCAAAACGGGGTTTAATCAAAGATATACTAAAGATAGGTCGTTACCAGAATTACAAGCTTTACTCGCTTCAACTTCAAATTATGCTATTTTAGACGACCACGATTTTGGTGCTGATAACTCTGATGGTAGTTTTTGGAACAAAAATATGTCTCTCCAATTTTTTGAGAATTTTTGGGGGAACCCATCGTTTGGTGTGGGAGATATTAAAGGAGCAATCTCATTTTTTAGTTGGAACGATGCCGATTTCTTTTTATTAGACAATCGTTTTTATAGAAATTCAGACAGATTAAAATCTAACAATAAAACCATTTTAGGCAAACAACAACTTAGTTGGTTAAAAAACGCATTGGCAAGTAGTAATGCTAACTTTAAGTTTGTAGTTATTGGTGGCCAAGTTTTAAACACTACCAAAAGCCATGAAAACTATATAAATAATGGTTTTGAAAACGAGCGTTCAGAAATTTTAAATTTTATTCAAAA
>CAYPNJ010000057.1:0-13561 GCA_964412305.1 uncultured Lutibacter sp.
GTGGTAAAAAAAGAAAAAGAGCTAAAATCTCTACTCATAAACGTAAAAAAAGAGCTAGAGCAAACAGACACAAAAAGAAAAAGTAAGCTTAGCTTACTTTTTCTTTAACATTAAAGTTCATTGAAATAGATATTTACATTAATTTGTAAATATTGTTGGGTACAAATCCTGTAAAAACTAATTATAAATAGTTCAAGCTTTTATGCTTGAACATAAAAACAATTCAGAGTGAAAACGGAATTAATTATTAGATCAAACTCCTCTGATATTGACTTTGCCTTATTAAAAGATGGTAGATTAACAGCCTTAAACAAGGAAACTAACGGGAATAAATTCTCTGTAGGAGATATATTTCTTGCTAAAACTGGTAAAGTTTTATCTGGTTTAAACGCCTCTTTTGTTAACGTAGGTTACCAAAAAGATGGTTTTTTACATTACCATGATTTAGGAGCAAAGTTATTATCATTAAATAAGTTTATAAAAGGTATTAGCACAGGTAAAATTAAAGATTACACTTTAAAGAATTTTCAACTAGAAAAAGAAATAGACAAACACGGAAGTATAGTTGATGTATTAAAAACTGGTCAAAATTCACTAGTACAAATTGTTAAAGAGCCAATTTCTACAAAAGGACCGCGCATGAGCTCTGAAATATCTATTGCTGGTAGATATATGGTTTTAGTTCCATTTTCTGAAAGAGTATCGGTATCTCAAAAAATTACCGACTTACACGAAAAAGAACGTTTAAAAAGACTAGTAAAAAGCATTAAACCAAAAGGTTTTGGTGTAATTATTAGAACAGTAGCTGAAAACAAAAAAGTAGCCGATCTAGATAGAGATATACAAAACTCATTAGAAAGATGGGTAGTTATGTGTAAAAAAGTTAGATCAGTAAAAACACAACAAACACCTGTAAAAGTATTAAGCGAATTAAATAGAGCCTCTTCAATTTTAAGAGATTTATTTAATGATTCTTTTACAAACATTGTTACAAACGATGAAGTTTTGTTTTTAGAAATTAAAGAATATTTACAAGAAATTGCTCCAAAAAAGGAATCTATTATAAGTTTATATACTTCCAAAGTTCCAATTTTTGAAAAATTTGGAATTGAACGACAAATAAAAACATCTTTTGGTCGTACAGTTTCAATGAGTAAAGGAGCTTATTTAGTAATTGAACACACTGAAGCACTTCATGTTATCGATGTAAATAGCGGAAATCGTTCAAACAAAGCGTTATCACAAGCAGACACTGCACTTGAAGTTAATTTAATTTCAGCTTCAGAAGTTGCAAGGCAATTGCAATTGCGTGATATGGGAGGAATTATAGTTGTTGATTTTATTGATATGCACACAGCTGAACATAGACAAAAATTATTTGATCATTTAAAAGCTGAAATGTCGTTTGATAGAACCAAACACAAAATATTACCTCCAACTAAGTTTGGATTAGTTCAAATTACAAGACAAAGAGTGAGACCTGAAATGGTTATTAAAACTCAAGAGCCTAACCCTAGCGGCTCTGGTGAAGTTGAAGCTCCAATAGTACTATTGGATAAAATTACAGCCGAACTTGATAAGCTTATTGATTCGAAAAAACATAAAAAGATGACATTAAATGTTCATCCTTTTATTGCAGCTTATCTAAAAAAGGGGATTCCATCAATTCAGCATCGATGGTTTTTAAAATATAAAAAGTGGATTAAAATTTTACCTAGAGATGCTTACCAATATTTAAGATTTGACTTTACAAATAGTAAAGGAGAAATTATTAAATAAGGCATTAACAATATCTAAAAGGTCCTGCAATTATTGCAGGGCTTTTTTTTTAAAACCAATACCCAACATTAAAATACCAATATTTCTTTGAATGATCTGGCGACCAAGAATAGTTAATCTCAACTGGTCCTAAAAAAGTATCTAAACCATATCCAACCATATAACCAGATTTGGTATTATCAAAAATTCTTCCTTCATTAAATAAATCACGTTCTACCCTCGCATAATTTGCTGCAGCAGAAATATAATTTTTCGGCAAAAATTCATATCTAAATGTTAAAGCTGATTTTAAAAACGAATTCGCACTTAATTCTGCAAAATCATACCCAAATAAAGGTGTGAAATTATTAATATAGTTTTCACCATACCCACCAACATTATAGTCTAGTACTCTATTTTTATTTTCGCCAATAGTAATACCTGCCTCTGACGTAAAGTGCATTGTCAATTTATTAAAAAACGTATGTGCCAAACCTATTTCCCCTTTCAACTGAGAAAATGAAGTAAAATCAATATGCTCTAATAAAAAATCATTTTGATAATCTGATGAGGCTAAGTACCATCTATAATCTACATCTAAATAAAATCCTTTTTTCTGAAAATACTTTTTATCATAGGTGTCTATTTTTAAATAGGATATTAAATTAAAATAGTTGGACTTATCAAAGTAACCTCTTTTTTTGTCACTTGTAACCAAATTAACTTCAAGAGAAGATATTGTTTCAGTAAAAGCTTTTATCAATTTGTGCTCAACTCCAACACCAATTGCGAATTTTCTATTGAAAACTGTTTGAAGGTATATTTGGTTTGTAATATCTTCATACTCTAAGTTAATTTTATTAACGTTAGCATCATCAAAAATAACATTGGCGCTAAAATTATTATACCTTGATCTTAGACCTAAGCTCCAATAAAACCCGTTATCAATAAAATAATCAAAATTGTAACGAATATTATCCCCCAAAACAATCTCTGCCGACAGAACATCGTTCTTAAATAACAAATGTTTAGCTGTTGTATTTATTAATATTCCTGTTTTGTATAGATCATCATAATGAACTCCTAATTGTAAAAAAATTGAAATGGGTTGCTCTTTCACTTTAAATTTCACAATACTTCCATCTATATCATCATCAATTCTATATTGAATATTCTCAAAATTACCAGTAGCCGATAAATTATTAATACTTTCAATTAAACGTTTATAACTTGTAGTATCTTTATTTTTTAAATTTAATTTACCTAAAATATATGCTCTTGTATAACTTTTATTTCCTTCTATTTCAATTCTTTTGATGTGAAATTTTTGAATTTGCTTAGTGTTTATTTTTGGGCTCTCTTTTTTAATTTGACGGCTTGCAATATTTTTTAACTCTGCCATTTTAATACGTGAAGCTACGTCTCCTTCTTGTATTATTTCTTTTATTTTATCAAACGAAACCACATCAAAATCTTTCATATTAGGTTTTATTAGCACGTCAACTTTATCGTGTTTAGCTACTAACGATTTATACATTTGAAAACCTACAATTTGGTTTAATATTTTTACTGCAGAATCTAACGCATCTTTATCCTCTAAACCTCCTTGTATATCTACCCCAATAATAATATCGGCTCCCATTGCTTTAACTTCATCAACCGGAAAATTATTTACAATACCACCATCCGACAATAGTTTACCGTTAATTATAACTGGAGCTAATAACGTTGGAAACGAGCCACTTGCTTTCACTGCTTCGGGTAAAAACCCTTCTTTTAAAATTTCTTGCTCACCAGTTTCTAGGTCGGTGGCAATACACAAAAACGGTATTGGCAATTTACTGAAATCGTTAATATTATTAACGTGCTGTGTTAACCTAGTTAATAAGTTTAATACATTTTGCCCTTCAGATAACGCTGTTGGAATTCCAACTTTTTTATTTTTTATAGGTAATGATAAAGCATATTTTTCACCACTTTCTTTTTCATAAAATGGTTTTGATTTTCGTGGTACATCATCAGACATAATTTTAAAATAATCTACAGATCTAACAATTGAATCTAATTGCTCTGCATTATAACCCGAAGCATATAATGATCCAACAATAGCTCCCATACTAGTTCCTCCAATATAATCTATACGTACTCCCGCCTCTTCTATAACTTTTATAGCAGCTACATGAGCCAATCCTTTTGCACCTCCTCCACTAAGCACTAAACCTACTTTAATATCCTCTTTTTCTGTAATTTCTTGTGAAAACACAAGATTTACAGAACAAATAAAGACAAATATTAAAATCTTTTTCATATTACTTTTTTTTGAAAATATTTATAAATTATTGTAGCTCTATTTTTACCAATTACTTTTTCAATTTCACCTAAAGACGCTAGTTTAATTCTTTTAACCGACTTAAAATATCTCAATAAAGATACAATAGTTTGTTTACCAATTCCTGAAATTTGTTCAAACTCATTTGTTAACGCACTTTTACTGCGTTTATTTCTATGATGTGTAATTCCAAATCTATGTGCCTCATTCCTCAATTGTTGAATAATTTTTAAACTTTCAGAAGTTTTATCTAAATATAATGGAACTGAATCCTCTGGATAATAAATTTCTTCCAAGCGTTTTGCAATTCCAATAATTGCAATTTTATTTCTTAAACCTAAAACATCTAAACTTTTTAATGATGCTGATAATTGCCCTTTTCCACCATCAACAACAATTAACTGTGGTAAATCCTGTCCTTCTTCCTGAAGTCGTTTATAGCGCCTAAAAACAACCTCTTCCATAGAGGCAAAATCATCTGGCCCTTCAACAGTTTTTATATTAAAATGTCTATACTCTTTTTTACTTGGCTTGCCATTTTTAAAAACTACACAAGCCGCAACCGGATTTGTTCCTTGAATATTCGAATTATCAAAACACTCAATATGCCTTGGTTCAACGGTTAGTCGTAAATCTTTCTGCATTTGTGCCATTATTCTTTTCACATGTCTATCTGGATCAACAATTTTAATTTGTTTAAAACGCTCTTGCCTATAATATTTTGCATTTCTAAGGCTTAAATCTACAATTCGTTTTTTATCTCCAAGTTTAGGAATTGTTACTTTAATATTTTCTCCTAAATCTACTTCAAAAGGCACATAAATTTCTTTCGATTGTGAATTAAATCGCTGTCTAATTTCAACAATTGACAATTCTAATAATTCTTTATCTGTCTCGTCTAGTTTCTTTTTAATTTCAGTAGTATGAGATTGAATTATAGCACCATTTATAATTTTAAAAAAGTTCACATAGCTGTAACTTTCATCAGAAATAATTGAAAAAATATCTACATTGGTAATCGAAGGATTTACAACTGTTGATTTTGCCTGATAATTAGCTAATAAATCTATTTTTTCTTTAATTTTTTGCGCCTCTTCAAACTCCATTCCCGCTGCATATTGCATCATTAATTTCTGAAACAGCTTTAAAGATTCTTTAAAATTTCCTTTGATAATATTTCTAATTGAAACAATATCTTCTAAATAATTTTCTTCAGTTTGCAACCCTTCACAAGCTCCTTTGCAGTTTCCAATGTGAAAATCTAAACACACCTTGTATTTTTCAATTTTAATATTTTTTTTACTTAAATCGTAATTACAACTTCTTAATAAATACAATTCTTTAATTAAATCTAACAGTGCCTTTGCTGTTCTAACTGAAGTATAAGGACCAAAATATTCAGAGCCATCTTTAACTACATTTCTAGTTAAAAAAATACGTGGAAATCGTTCTTTTTTTATACAAATCCAAGGGTACGTTTTGTCGTCTTTCAACATCACATTATAGCGAGGTTGGTATTTTTTAATTAAATTATTTTCTAAAAGCAATGCATCAGTTTCCGTATCAACAACAATATGTTTAATATTCGCTATTTTTTTTACTAATATTTTTGTTTTACCGTACTCATGGTTTTTAGTAAAATAGGAAGCAACTCTTTTTTTTAGATTTTTAGCTTTTCCAACATATAAAATAGTCCCGTCTTTATCATAATATTGATAAACGCCAGGTAATGTAGGTAAAGTTTTTATTTGTATTTCTAACTCCAAAAAATAAAGTGATTTAAAAATTAAAATTACTATTTTTTATTGAATCTACTATTTCTTTTAACATCAATAAATAGAAATGCTTTTACTATTAAAAAAAGTGTATTTTTGCGAAATATTTAAAATAAGACTTTAAAATGGTTATTTTTTAAATAAACCATAAAATTATTAATTTATGAAGTATTGGAAAAAATATTCAAAAGAGAAATTAATTAAACGAATTGATGAAGCTTTAGAAGAAAATATTGATTTTCAAGAAAGTAAATCTTTAGGGTATCCTGTTTCTAAATTAGATGCAAACGTATTTAATACAAGTGGTGCTTTTTTAAACGATTCTCCATTACTAAAATCGTTTATAGCCAACCCAAACAATATTGGTTGCCATACAACAGGAAAATCTGAAGGTGCTTTTAAAGGTTCACAAGATTTAGAAAAAGAAGTATTAAAAGTATTGGCTGTAGATATTTTTAAAGCCGAAGAAAATGAATATGATGGTTATATTGCTACAGGTGGTACTGAAGCAAATATTCAAGCACTTTGGATTTATAGAAATGAATTTAAAAAAGATTTTAACGCTACTTTAAATGAAATGGTAATTTTATCTTCTGAAGATACTCATTATTCTGTTCATAAAGGTTCAAACTTATTAAGTGTAGACACTGTTAGCATTCCTGTAGATTTCAATTCTAGAGAAATTATTGCTGAAGAATTAGATGTTATTGTTCAAAATTTAATTTCAGAAGGAAAAAAATATTTTATGGTTATTTCAAACATGGCAACTACTATGTTTGGATCTGTAGATAATCCAGATCTATATGCTGATATTTTAACCAAACACAACGTTGAATTTAAAATTCATGTTGATGGTGCTTTTGGTGGGTTCATCTACCCGATTTCTAATAAAAATTCGACTATTAATTTTCAAAATCCACATATTTCATCCATTACCATTGATGCACATAAAATGCTACAAGCTCCTTACGGAACTGGCGTTTTCTTATGTAGAAAAGGCTTAATTGAAAATGTTTTAACTAAAGAAGCTCAATATGTAGATGGAATGGATTTAACTATGGTTGGAAGCCGTTCTGGTGCAAATGCGATTGCTGTTTGGATGATTTTATTTAGCTACGGTTATTATGGTTGGTTCGAAAAAATAAATACACTTTTATTACGCACCGAATGGTTTTGTAAACAATTAGACAATCTAAATATTGAATACTTTAGAGATCCTTATATGAATATTGTAACTTTAAAATCTCAATATGTACCAGAAGAATTGGCTCAAAAATATGGATTAGTTCCAGATACTCATGATGGTACTAATAGTTGGTATAAAGTAATTATGATGGATCACGTAGAAATTGATGATTTACTAAAATTTATAAATGAATTAAAAAATTAATTTATAAATTTCTTACTTAAACAGTAATAAAAGCTGAGTAAAAGATTAAGGCTACAACAACTATTGCAAATAAAATTTTAGACTCAATAGGTGCGTTTTTAATATCTTCGATGAACTTCATAGGTTTTATTTTTTGGCTAATTTAACAAATTAAATGAGTTTAGCAAAAATCAGCACATAATACACTCCTGTAATTACAAAAACTATCCCTGTAATTGATCGCATTACCTTTTCAATTTTAGCAATTTTATTGTAAAATACACCTACTTTACCTGCTGCAAATGCCAATAAATACGTAAATAAAATTACTGGTAATCCTGTTCCAAAAGCGAAAATAATTGGTAAATATAAACCGTCAACACTTGAAATAGTCATTGGTATTAACATCCCAAAATACAACGCTCCACTATATGGGCAAAATGCCAATGCAAAAATTACACCTATTAAAAATGAACCTAACAATCCTTTTCCTTTTAATTTTTCAGTAAAATTTTCAGTAAAATTTGATTTCCCTAGAAAATTTAACCGAATAACATTCAACATTATTAATCCAATAATGATTAGCAATGGTCCTAAAAACTTTTCTCCATTTTGCTGAAAAAACCTCCCCACATGGAATTTACTTGCGCCAAAAAATAAAATGAGTCCAATTGCTGTATAACTAAAAGCTCTTCCTAAAGAATAAATTACACCGCTTAAAAACACCAATCGCTTATTTGAAATGTTTTTAGATATAAATGCAGTTGCAGTTATATTTGTTGCTAGTGGGCACGGACTTATTGAAGTCATTAACCCTAACACCAAAGCAGATAAAATTGGAATGTTATAGTTCTCGAGTAGCGATTGCAAATACTCCATTTATATTTTTTTTAACTCAGTCTCTAACATTGCTTTTAATTCTGTTGAAAATGCTTCTTGGTCGTTTCCTTTTATAAAAGCAAATTCAGTTAAATCAATTTGAGTTTCTTTCCCGTCAACAATTACATTTAAAAATAATGCGGTTCCTGTTGCTTCAAATTTTTCAGCTAGGTTATAATTTTTTTCATCATCAACATTTACTATTTGAAGTGTAATGCTTTCATTTTTTAATTCTTCTAAAAAATAAGTATCTAATGTATATTTAGTACTTGATTCAATTGCGTTGCAAGTCATACATCTATGTGTAGAATGAAAATCCATAACTTCAATTTTATTGGTAATTATAACTTTAATTTCATCCTTTTTTTGAGCCTTTCCATTACAAGAAAATAGAACTATACTAACTATTGTGATTACTAAAATGCTAAGTTGTTTCATTATTGAAAATTTATTTTGTTAAAAAATTACATTAAATACATATCCTGAAATTATGATACAGAGGGTTACCACACCAAAGAAAATTCCAATCAATTTAAAAGTCATTACTTTTTTTAATAGCATTGCTTCTGGTAATGAAAGCCCAACTACACCCATCATAAATGCAATAGCTGTACCTAACGGAATTCCTTTTGCTACTAACACTTGTACAACCGGTAAAATTCCTGAAGCATTTGAATACATAGGCACTGCTAAAATGGTTGCAATTGGTACTGCAAACCAATTGTCTTTACTTAAATATGCTTCAAAAAATCCTTCTGGGATATATCCATGCATCAATCCTCCAATAGCAATTCCAATAATTACATAGGGTAAAATTCCTTTTAAAATTGATTTAGTATCTGTCCAAATTGAAGGTAACCTATCTAAAAATGGAAGTAGTTTGTTTTCAAATTTATCAGTTTCTTTTTGTGAATTTTCAAGAACCTTTTGTACCCAAGGTGTTAAATATTTTTCTAGTTTTAATTTCTGAAGTATCATCCCTGAGATAGTTCCTAATAAAATACCACTTATTACATAAATTACTGTTGTTTTTATTCCAAATAAACCTATAAAAAGTCCGATAGCAACTTCATTTACGAGCGGTGATGTTATTAAAAAAGAAAACGTAACTCCCAATGGAATCCCTCCTTTTACAAAGCCAATAAATAAGGGTACTGATGAGCAAGAACAAAATGGTGTTACCACTCCAAATAACGAGGACATTAAATACTCAAAGCCGTACAATTTTTTTCTTGATAAATAATTTCGAACTTTTTCAACTGGGAAATAGCTATTTACAACTCCCATAAAAAAGATAATAACAAAAACCAACAATAAAATTTTTACACTATCGTAAATGAAAAAATTTAAAGCTTCGGCTAAATGATTTTCTTCTTGAAGTTTTAAAACATCAAAAACAAACCAATCTGCTATTTGTTGAATCCAATCGAACATGTTTTATGTATAGTATTTTTTCTTTAAATACAGTGATACTTTTACTAAAATTATCAATACAGGAACCTCAACTAAAGGACCAATAACACCTGTAAATGCTTGTGGAGAATTTAATCCGAAAACGGCAATTGCGACGGCAATTGCTAGTTCAAAATTATTTCCGGTAGCTGTAAAAGCAACCGCAGCATTGCGTTTGTAATCAATATTCATTGCTTTCCCAACAAAGAAACTTATAAAAAACATCAACATAAAATAAATAACTAATGGTACTGCAATTTTCAACACATCAAAAGGTATTTCAACAATTAATTCTCCTTTTAAGCTAAACATTAAAACAATGGTTGCTAACAATGCAATTAGCGTAATTGGTGAAATAAATGGAATAAATTTATGATTGTACCAATTTTCACCTTTAAATTTTACCAAATATTTTCTACTTAAAAACCCTGCTAAAAATGGAATCCCTAAATAAATTAACACACTTTTAGCTACTTCCCATACAGAAATATCCACATCAAACCCTTCTAAGCCAAAATAATTAGGTAAAACTGTAATAAATAACCAAGCGTAAAAACTGTAAGTTATAATTTGAAAGACACTATTTAACGCTATTAATGTGGCGCCATATTCTCTACTTGCTCCTGCTAAATCGTTCCAAACTATTACCATAGCAATACAACGTGCCAAACCAATTAAAATTAAACCAGACATATATCCAGGTTCATCTCTTAAAAATATTATTGCCAACACAAACATTAAAATTGGGCCAACTATCCAGTTTAAAAATAAGGACATTGACATTAATTTAGTGTCTTTAAAAACCGTTGGAATTAAACTGTAATCTACTTTTGCAAGTGGAGGATACATCATTAAAATTAAACCAATTGCTAATGGAATGTTTGTTGTTCCAACCGAAAAAGATTCAGTAATAGTTGCCATTTGAGGAAATAAATAACCTAAGCCAACACCTATAGCCATTGCTAAAAATATCCATACCGTTAAAAAACGGTCTAATAATTTAAGTCTTCTTTTCATTTTTGAGATTATGAATATTGCTAATTAGCAACAATTTGAACTTGGATCACAACAACTATCCTTATTGTTTTCTGAAATTGGTTCACAACAAGCAGCATCTATATTTTCATCAGAGCAACATGCATTATTAGCAAAATTATCTACTAGCAATATTTTCATCTCTTCTTTTGAAGGTACTCTTCCTTTTATAACAACTTGTTCATCAATAACAACGGCAGGTGTACTTAAAATATCATATGCCATAATTTCCTGAATATCTGTTACTTTGATTATGTTTGCTTCAATTGCAAGTTCGTTTACAACTTCTGTAACTATTTTCTCTGTAGTTACACAATTTGGACAACCTGTTCCTAATATTTTTATATTTTTCATTTTATATAGTTATAATCGCAAATACAATGATAGCGTTTGTTATTTTTTTTAGTTACAAGATGTTTTGGTACTCTGTTTTTCGAAGAACGTATTGAATAACGCTTTAGCTTTCACCCAATTTTCTTGGTGGATACAATATTTAACTTTTGGTGGAAATACTTCCCCTTGAATCAACCCTGCATTTTTTAATTCTTTTAAATGCTGTGAAATTGTTGACTGTGCCAATGGTAACATTTCTAATAAATCACCCGTATAACAACAAGTCTGGTCTTCTAAATAGTTTAAAATTTTTATTCTTGTTGGATGTCCTAAAGCCTTTGCAAATTTTGCTAATTCTTCCGTTTCTTCTAAATAATTAATATCTTGTATTGTTCTTCTCATAAGTTCATCGCAAATGTACGATTAATAAATTTATTGCTAAAAATTAAACCAACAACCTTTTTTTAAGTCTTACTAAGAAATCTCTTAAATTTAGCATGATGAAAAAAATAAGCTTTATTCTTTTAAATCTAATTTTACTAATAGCTTGTAACAATACAAGTGATATTACAACTGAAGAAAATACAATTCCTATTACTGCTGAAGAAAGCGACTATGCAATTGTAGATACTGGAATAACAGATTTTTATAATAACACTTCTATCATTTCATCTCCTTCAAAAGGTGAAGATTTTTTTGGGCAAGATGCTACGTTTCAAGGTAATCAACCTTCGTATACAAATAATGGAAATGGGACAATTACCGATAATGTTACAAGTTTAATGTGGGAACAAGATATGGGCTCAAAAATTACATTTGAGGAAGCATCTACAAAGACCAACTCTTCTTCATTAGGGAACTATACAGATTGGAGAGTGCCAACAATTAAAGAATTATACTCTTTAATTTTATTTACAGGAAGCGTTCAAGGCGAGTCTGCAATTACACCATTTATAGATACCAATTATTTTGAACAGCCTCTAGGGGATACCTCAATTGGTGAGCGAGAAATTGATGCGCAAACTTGGTCATCAACTGAATATGTAGGGGTTACAATGACTAGTGACCAAACAGTTTTTGGTGTAAATTTTATTGATGGACGAATTAAAGGGTATCCTAAATACAATCCAAGAACTGGAAACTCAAACACCATGTATTTTAGAATGGTAAGAGGAAATACCAACTATGGTAAAAATAATTTTGTTGATAATGGTAATGGAACCATCAGTGATTTAGCTACCGGGTTAATGTGGCAAAAAACTGATGATGGTGTGGCAAGAGACTGGGAAAGCGCACTAGCATATGCTGAAAATTTAGATTTAGACGGTAAAAGTGATTGGCGTTTACCAAATGCAAAAGAATTACAAAGTATTGTTGATTATTCTAGAGGTCCACAAACAACAAATTCACCAGCAATAAATCCAATTTTTGAAACCACTGAAATTACAGACCCAAATGGGAATGCAGGACATTACCCATTTTTTTGGACGAGTACAACTCATTTAGATGGTGTAAATCCATATGCAAGTGCAGTTTATATTGCTTTCGGAGAAGGGCAAGGAGAAATGAATGGAACTTTGATGGATGTTCACGGTGCCGGATGCCAACGTAGCGATCCAAAAAGCGGAAACATTAATGATTACCCTCAGTTTTTTGGCCCTCAAGGAGATGTTAGATATGTATACAATTATGTTAGATGTGTAAAAACAATTAATTAAATTAATTATGTTTCAAAAAATAACTATAAGTACTTTATTTATAAGCTTATTACTACTTTCCTGTAGTAAAGATGACGATGTTGAAATTGCTACTACAATACAAAGCAAGCCAAATATTTTACTTATTATTGCAGATGATTTTGGATTAGACGCTAGCCCAGGATACAATATTGGTAGTATAAAACCAACAATGCCTAACTTAGAAAATATGATTAGTAATGGTGTTAAATTTACCAATGTTTGGTCTAATCCAACATGTTCACCTACTCGTTCAACTATACTTACAGGAAAATATGGCACTAGAACTGGTGTGCTAAAAGTTGGTGACGAACTTTCAACTTCTGAAACATCCATTCAAACATATTTAGATAACAACTTAGGGCAAGCATATAATCATGCAGTTATTGGGAAATGGCATTTATCAACAGATACCAATCACCCAATAAATATGGGTATAAATTATTATGCTGGTTTGTTAACCGGTGGTGTATCATCATATTGGGATTGGAATTTAACTGAAAATAGTATAACAACTAATTCTACTGAATATTCAACAACAAAAATTACTGATTTAGCAGTTAATTGGGTTGGCCTATAATGCTCCTCATACACCTTTTCATTTACCACCAAATAATTTACACTCGCAAGGTGTTTTACCAACTGATGAAGCCAGTATCAACGCAAATCCGCTACCTTACTATATGTCAATGGTAGAAGCAATGGATTCTGAGATAGGAAGACTATTAAGTTCTCTTAGCGAAGAAGAAAAAGATAATACTGTTATTATTTTTATTGGAGACAATGGAACACCACAGCAAGTTGCACAGGAATACAATCCAATAAGAGTGAAAAGTACTTTGTACCAAGGAGGAATTAATGTACCAATGATAATTTCAGGGAAAGATGTAAGTAG
>CAYPNJ010000058.1:0-11865 GCA_964412305.1 uncultured Lutibacter sp.
ATTAAATTATTTGTGAATAATGTATGCATTTACATTTTCATAATTCCTAGTCACAAATTCAAAAGCTACCTTTAAAATTTCACCCATATTTTTAGGTGCTTTAAAGTTTTTATCTTTCGTATATGCATGCAAATCCATTTTTAATTGATGAATTTTTTCATCAGTAGAAATTTTATCGTTTACCATACATTCAATTAATGCATTAATTCTATCCTGTGAGCCTTTAATTCTACGAGCAATTGCAGAACGTTCTTCCTTTTTATATTGCTCAATTGACTCTTCTTGTAAGTTGTCTGATACCATTTTAACAAATGGGTAGTTTTCTTTAAAAAACTGTGGGTAATATACTTTTAAGTTGCCCTCAAAACTTTGTTGGTCAAAATCCATAGCTCTAATACGGTATTCAACCTGATCAAAATCATAAGACGCTACAATTACATAATTATAAGAACGCATATCACCCAACAACCGAATCATGCAACGTTCATTAAATTTTACAAATTCTTTAGACAATCTTTTTTTTCCTCTAACTGAAACACTATCCATATTTTCAGTCAAAAATTGATCGCCTGGAATACCCAACACATGTTCTTCAATTAATGTTTCTTTATAAATTAGAAAATTAATATTATTTGGAGATAATATATGCTCTAACTCAAGCCCATAAACTCTTGAAGCATCCGCTTTTTTAACATATAAATAGGTATGATTATCATTTAAAATATTTCTGATTTTAACTCTAAATGGCTTAGAATTACCAAATGTACAGTAATCAATTCCATCAATTGTTAAAAAAGGTAGCGAATCTTCTGTACCATCTCCGTGTAAAATCATATACATTCGCATTAAACTCAAATCAATTTCATCTCTCTCATGTTCAGCATAATACACTCTTATCCATAATGTATCCTCTCCATTTTTATCGTACACTTCAACACCACCTACAAAACGAAGTAAGTCTTCATAAAACACAGGTATTTTAATATTTCTATTGTATTCTGTTAAATAATTATATAGTTGATTATTTATAGGAAATGCAGGTTTTTTCTTTGAAATTAATTTTTCTTCCATGGTCAAAATCTCTAATTATATTCAAATTTAGTATATTGCTGTAACAAATTTCTATAAATATCGTCTTAATTTTATACTAAACAATAAAATATTGGAAACAATCTTATCTCTTAACAATCTCGATAAAAAATTTGGAAAAATTCATGCTGTAAATAATTTATCCTTTGATATTAAAAAAGGAAATGTTTACGGAATTTTAGGTCCAAACGGAAGTGGTAAATCAACTACACTTGGTATTATTTTAAATGTTGTGAATGCAACATCTGGTAATTTTAGTTGGTTTGATGGTAGTTTATCTACACATGAAGCACTTAAAAAAGTAGGCGCAATTATTGAGCGACCTAATTTTTATCCGTATATGACAGCCATTCAAAACCTTAAACTAGTTTGTAAAATAAAAGGAATTCCTTTTACAAAAATTGAAGAAAAACTAAAAACTGTTAATTTATACAAACGAAAAGACAGTAAGTTTAAAACTTTTTCTTTAGGTATGAAACAACGTTTAGCCATTGCTTCAGCTTTGTTAAATGACCCTGAAATATTAATTTTAGATGAGCCAACAAATGGGTTAGATCCTCAAGGAATTCATGAAATTAGAAAAATAATTAAGGATATTGCAGGTAAAGGAACTACTATTTTATTAGCATCGCATTTATTAGATGAAGTAGAGAAAGTATGTACCCATGTTGTTGTTATTAGAGAAGGTGTAAAACTATATTCAGGTACCGTTGATGAAATGATAGCTTCAGATGGATTATTTGAATTAAAAGTAGAAACTGGTACTGATACTGATATCATTTTAGAGCTACTTTCTAAATTTGAAGGTATAGCATCAACAAAAATTGATGATGAAGATGTAATTATTGCAACTTTAAGTAAGCCTGTACCTGCTTCAGAAATAAACAGCTATTTATTTAAAAATGGAATCGTATTAACTCATTTGGTAAAACGTAAGCCAAGCTTAGAGCAACAATTTTTAACACTAACTAACAACAATTAATAATGCTACGATTACTAAATATAGAAATCCATAAATTAAAACACAATAGAGCTAGTAGAGTTTTAATTTTAATATACTTCATTTTATTAACCTCAATTGCATTAATTGCTGCTATAAAATTTGATATTGGGCCTGTTAAATTCCATTTAGCTGATCAAGGAATTTTTAATTTCCCATACATCTGGCACTTTAACACCTTTATGGCGTCTATTTTTAAATTCTTTTTGTTGCTGGTGATTGTTTCTATGATGGCAAATGAATATAGTAACAAAACACTAAAACAAAATTTAATTGATGGATTAAGTAAAAAAGAGTTTGTACTTTCTAAATTTTACACCGTTCTTTTATTAGCTTTCATTTCAACCATTTTTGTATTTTTTGTATCTATAATACTAGGTTACAGTTATTCTGATTTTAATGAATTCTCAATAGTAACTACAGATTTAGAATATTTAGTTGCCTTTTTTGTGAAATTGGTTGCTTTCTTTTCTTTTGGATTATTTTTAGGAATTTTAGTAAAGCGCTCAGCCTTTGCAGTTGGAGCTATGTTAATTTGGTCTATGTTTGAAGGATTTGTGAAAGGAATGTCGTACTGGAAATTAGAAGACCATGTAGCTGAAATTATGCGATTTTTCCCTTTAGAAGCAATGGCAAACTTAATAAAAGAACCATTTACAAGGTTAGATGCCGCTAAAGCTGTTGCAAAAACTGCTGGTGTAGATTTATCTAAAGATTTTTCTGTACAACCACTCGACATTTTAATTGTACTTGTTTGGACTGCAATTTTTATATATTTATCGTACATTTTACTTAAAAAAAGAGATTTATAATTTGGTATAATTTTTTATATATGTAATTAGTACATTTACTACTTGTAGAAGTATTATCATATGTATTAATGAACATTCTAAAACGAGTAAAAATATTTTTTTTATTTATATGTATACTAAGTTTCAACCAAGTGTTGGCTCAACTTAGTAAAGTACATTATATACCACCTTTAACAAGTGCTAAATTTGGGAATGCAAATCCAGAAAGTCAATTTATTTATATATCAACACCCAACGGAAACGACATACCCTACACTATTAAACCCGTTGGAGAACCAAGTACAAATTATATTACCGGAGTAGTATCCAATAATAATCCAGTAGAAATTAGTTTAGGAAGTGGAAATGGCAATTATTTGTACCATCAAGTCAAACTAGCACAGTAACAAATAACAAAGGGTATATTATTGAAGCTGAAAATGTGATTTATGTTTCTGTAAGAATGGAAGCAGGAAATTCAGCACAAGCTGGTGCATTAGTTAGTAAAGGACTTTCTGCATTAGGAACTACATTTAGAGTTGGCTTTTATACAAATGAAAGCCAACTAGATAATTATTTAAATTTTGTTTCCGTAATGGCTACTGAAGATGACACAATAGTTACTTTTGATGATTCAACTAACAATTCTATTACAATAGCAACTGAAAATTTAGGGATTGGGGATTATGAATTTGCAATTAAAAAGCAATATGAATTTATGAGTTCCTTTCAGGATGAACCCTATTTCGAACATTTAAGTCCAGGTATTTACACTATTTACATACAAGATAAAAATAATTGTGGTATTGCTCAAATAGCTATTTCTGTTGTTGGTTTCCCTAAATTTTTCACTCCAAATAACGATGGTTATAATGATACTTGGGAGATAATTGGAGTAAATGAAAATTTCTATACAACTTCTAATATCTATATTTTTGATAGATTTGGAAAACTAATCACTCAAATTAATCCGACAGAAAGAGGTTGGAATGGCCTTTTCAACGGACAACAATTACCATCTACAGATTATTGGTTCTCAGCAGAACTAATTGATAATGAGGGGAATATTAGAATACGGAAAGGGCATTTTAGCTTGATTAGAAAATAATTATATATCCTTATATTTGAAGTTCTATATATAGGTATTCTCAAATGAAAAAATTAATCATTTTTATTTTTTTACTCTGTTTTCAACAAAGTTTTTCTCAAGGAGAGGCTAATTTTTGGTATTTTGGTGAAAACGCTGGTTTAGACTTCAATAGTGGCACTCCTACTGCACTAAACAATGGTCAATTAAATACGCGCGAAGGATGTTCATCATTTTCAAAAAGTAATGGTGATTTACTTTTTTATTCAGATGGTTCTACTATTTGGAATAGAAATCACAACACAATGCCTAATGGAACCGGATTAGCTGGTCATTCTTCCAGCACACAATCTGCAATGATTATTCCAAAACCAAATAGCTCAAACCTATATTATATATTTACTGTTGGATCTGGAGCAAGTGGTGGTTCTCCAGGTTTTAATTACTATACAATTGACATGAATGCTGATAATGGCTTCGGTGATGTTGTGGCTGGGCCAATTGATTTAAGTGATGGAAAATCAGCTCAATGGACTGAAAAAGTAGCTGCTATTAAAGGTGATGATTGTAATACCTTTTGGGTAGTATCCTATGTTGATAATGAATTTTATACCTATAAAGTAACTGAAGATGGTGTTGCTATAACCCCTAAAATAACTACTGTAGCATATAATGCCAGTAATAGAAGAGGATATTTAAAAATCTCTCCAAATGGTAAAAAACTAGCCATTGCACATATGAATAATTTTAGTAATGGTATTTCATCAGCAGGTTCTTTCTTCTTATATGATTTTGATGATGCAACAGGTGAAGTTTCAAATCAAATAGAACTACCACTTACAGCATTAGCTAACAAGCCATATGGAGTTGAATTTTCAGCAAATAGCGAAAAATTATACGTTCATGCTTCTAATGACTATTATAACGAAAATTTTAATGAATGGAACAACCCTGCAAACCATTATTCTATATTATACCAATTCAATATTAGTTCAAATGTAACTTCAGAAATTGTTGATTCAAGAACAATTATAGATTCTCAAAATTTATTTAGAGGAGGGTTGCAATTAGGCCCAGATCATAAAATATATAGAGCGCTATCTGAAACTTACAATATTGGAATTCCATTTTTAGGAGTGATAGAAAACCCTGAAGAAGATGGGGTTGATTGTAACTACCAACACGCATCAATAGATTTAGATGGTAACAATGCTACACAGGGATTACCCCCATTTATAGCCTCCATTTTTTCTCAAATTGAAATAACTTCACAAGATTCTACTGGGGAAATAATTATCTTAAATGATCAAACTATAAACTTATGTGTTGGTGATAATTTTAATGTTAACCTTGAAGATTTAGAAGGTGACAAAACCTATAAGTGGTATTTTAATGGTGATGCTACTCCTTTTTCAGAAGAAACAACACTAACATTTAATAATATAGCTTCTACAAATAGCGGTCTTTACTCTTTAGTAGTTTCACAAACAGATATTTGTGGTGTTTCTAAAACTTTGGAAGGTGAATTCTCAATAGAAGTCCACCCAGTTCCAGTAGCAAATCAACCAACATCAATTAGTGAATGTGATACCAATACAGATGGTTTTGTATCATATGATTTACATACTTTAAAAGATATCGAAATCCTAAACGGTCAAGATACTAATACATTTGGCGTTAGTTATTTTACTAGTCAAACAGATGCTGAAACTGATACAAATACCATTGTTGACCCATACACAAATAGCACTCCTTTTAGTACAGATACTATAATTGCTAAAATTTACAATAAAAATAATACCACTTGTTTTAACCTAACTAGCTTTACTATTCAAGTATTTGAAAGTCCTAATCCACCTACAACCGTAAGTATTTTAGGAGAATGTGACAACACATCAATTGGTACTGATACTGATGGATTCATTATTTTTGACTTAACAACTAAAGAAACTGAAATTTTAAACGATCAATCTACAACAGATTTTACAATAACTTATTATACAGATGCTTTACTTACAAGTAAAATTGATTCGCCTACACTATTCCCTAATACTGCTAGAACACAAACTATCTATACTAAAATAATTAATAATTTTAATGCGAATTGTGTTGCCAATATAAATTTTGATATTGAAGTATTTCAACTGCCTACAATTACACCGCTGGCGCCACTAAAACAATGTGATAATGACACTGATGGATTTAGTGCATTTAATTTAAAAGAAGTTAATGATAAAATCTCAGTCAATGCTGCTAATGAGCATTTTTCCTATTTTTATTCTTCGGTGGGTGCAGACAGTAATGATAGTAATGACCAAATTACAAACCCAACAACATACATCAATCAAACTCCAACTACCAATACGGTATGGACAAGAATTGAGACTAATAATGGCTGTCATCGTATTGCCGAAATTAATTTAATAGTATCTACAACTGGAATTCCTACAACATTTTTACAGAAGGAATTTTATGAATGTGATGATTATCTAGATGCTATTAATAATGAAACTGATGGAGTCACTACTTTTAATTTTAGCAGTGTAAATAATGAAATTATTGCTATTTTTCCTGTTGGTCAAGAACTAATCATTACTTATTACAGAAATGAATCGGATGCTTTTGCTGAAGAAAACCCAATTAATAATCCTTCAAGTTATAGAAATATTGGGTACCCAACTTCACAAATTATTTACATTAGAATTGATAGTGAACTAGATAATGATTGCCTTGGTATTTGGCCTCGAATTACGTTAAATGTTGAGCCTGTTCCAATTGCAAATGACGTACATATTTCAAGACAATGTGATGATGATTTTAATGGGATATTCCCATTCGATATTACAACTATTGAAGCTACTGTACTAAATAACCAAACTGGAATGGTAGTTTCGTATGTTGATGAACTAGGAAATACTTTAGATAGTCCACTTCCAAACCCTTTTCATACAACTAGTCAAACCATTACAATTCGAGTAACAGACCCCAATTCTATTGACCCGGATGGTTCATGTTTTGCTGAAACTACGTTAGAATTTATTGTTGACAAAAAACCAATTGCTAATTTAGTTCCTAACTTAATTGAATGTGATGATGATTTTGATGGATTATTTCTTTTTGATACTTCAGCTGTTGAATCAACTCTATTAAATGGTCAAACGGGTATGTTAGTTACATATATTGACCAAAATGGAAATGACTTACCAAGTCCATTAGAAAACCCTTTTTCAACTGAAACACAAACTATTACAGCTAAAGTAACAAACGAATTAAATGGTAATTGCATTGCAGAAACAACTTTCAGTTTTATAGTAAACCCTAAGCCTCAATTTGAATTAGATGAAACTACTATTTATTGTTTAAACCTACCCCCAATTACTGTTGAAACATACAATCCACTAGATGATTACACCTATGAATGGACAAATGAAAGCGGAGCTATTATCAGCCCTAATTTTGATGCTATTATTAATAGTGCTGGTGATTTTACCGTAATAGCAACCTCAGCTGAAGGTTGCAAATCGTTCCCTCAAATAATCACTATTGAACCTTCTATAATTGCAACTATTACCGAAAATGATATAACAATTGTTGATGATTCTGAAAATAATTCCATCACTATAAATACTCAAAATTTAGGTATTGGAGATTATGAGTTTGCCATTCAAAAATCAGGAGAATTTATGAGTACTTTTCAAGATGAACCTTATTTTGAACAATTAATACCTGGAGTTTATACAGTATTTGTACGTGATAAAAATAATTGTGGAACTGCCCAAATCGATGTTTCTGTAATCGGCTTCCCAAAATTCTTTACTCCAAACAACGATGGGTATAATGATAGATGGAGAGTTTTAGGTGTAAACGAAAATTTTTATGTCAAATCTAACATTTACATTTTTGATAGATTTGGAAAACTAATTGCACAAATTAATCCTGAAGGTGAAGGATGGAATGGACTTTATAATGGTAAATACCTACCAGCAACTGATTATTGGTTCACCGTTGAACTAATTGATCACAATGGAAATATAAGAATTCGAAAAGGTCATTTTAGTTTAATTAGACGTTAATTCTATTTTCTTTAAAATAGCTTTTTTCCTACCATTTACCAAATATGATTTTACTTCAGGAATGTCTTCATCCTTAAATTTTGAATTTCCTGTAACAGTTGATTTTTTACCATTGGCCGCAATAATTTCGAATATAATTCCATCATTCGTTTTAGTATAAGTTGAAATTATAAAAGAATCCATTACTTCAAAAAAACTTATGAAAATATCCGTTTTATAATACGAATCAATCACAATCGTATTCTTTTCATCAATCTTATAGATTCCTTTAGCCTTATCAACTAACACCAACTCATAATCCCTAATATCTTCTTTTCCTTTAAAATCATACGTGATTTTCCATTGATAAATTGAAGCTGTTTTTTGAGTAATATCTAATTTCATTGCTAACTTCATTCTTACAGAATCAACTCCAAAAATTTGCAATTCACCCTTATAATTACCTCCCTAAGACTTTGGAAATGTTTCTTGAGCAACTACATTTAAACTCAAAAAGAAGAAAACAACTACAATACTTTTAGAAATACATTTCATACTATTAATTTGAATAATAAAATTACATTATTTTTGCAGCATGCAATTCAAATTAGAATCTAAATTTAAACCAACCGGAGATCAACCTGAAGCAATTAAACAATTAGTAGAAGGTATTAACTCCCAAGAGAAATACCAAACATTATTAGGTGTTACAGGTTCAGGTAAAACATTTACCGTTGCTAATTTGATTGAAAAAGTTCAAAAACCTACGTTGGTTTTAGCGCATAATAAAACCTTAGCCGCTCAGTTATATTCAGAGTTTAAACAGTTTTTCCCAAACAATTCCGTAGAATATTTTGTTTCGTACTACGATTATTACCAACCTGAAGCTTATTTACCAACAACAGGAACTTATATTGAAAAAGATTTATCAATCAATGAAGACATAGAAAAATTACGTATTAGTGCTTCTTCTGCACTTTTATCTGGAAGAAGAGATGTTATTATTGTGGCATCTGTTTCTTGTATTTATGGTATTGGAAATCCGGTTGAATTCAAAAAAAATATCATTTCTATTGAAGTAAACGAAGAAATTTCACGTACTAAATTTTTACATCAACTAGTACAAAGCTTATATTCTAGAACCGAAACTGAAATAAGTAGCGGTACATTTAAAGTAAAAGGAGATACCATAACTATTTTCCCTTCTTATGGAGAGCACGCCTATAGAATTCACTTTTTTGGTGATGAAATTGAAGAAATTGAAAGTTTTGATGTTACTAATAATCAAGTTGTAGAAAAATTTGAGCAATTGAATATTTATCCTGCAAATTTATTTGTGACTTCTCCTGATGTACTTCAAAATGCCATTCACGCCATTCAGGAAGATTTAATGAAACAATATGATTATTACAAAGAAATTGGCAAACATTTAGAAGCAAAACGTTTAAAAGAACGCACCGAATTTGACTTGGAAATGATTCGGGAATTAGGATATTGTAGCGGTATTGAAAATTACTCGCGTTACTTAGATGGTCGTGAACCTGGGACAAGACCCTTTTGTTTATTAGATTATTTTCCTGATGATTATTTAATGATTATTGATGAAAGTCACGTAACCATTCCACAAGTTCATGCGATGTATGGTGGTGATAGGTCAAGAAAAGAAAATTTAGTAGAATTTGGTTTTAGGTTACCAGCTGCCATGGATAACAGACCTTTAAAGTTTGATGAATTTGAAGAAATTCAAAATCAGGTGATTTTTGTAAGTGCAACACCAGCCGATTACGAATTGCAAAAAACCGAAGGTGTTTTTATTGAACAAGTTATTAGACCTACAGGATTATTAGACCCCGAAATTGAAGTACGGCCAAGTTTAAATCAGATTGATGATTTAATTGAAGAAATTCAAATTAGAGTAGAAAAAGATGAACGAACTTTGGTTACTACGTTAACAAAACGAATGGCTGAAGAATTGACAAAATATTTAAGCAGAATACAAATTCGCTGTCGTTATATTCATTCAGATGTTGATACGTTGGAACGTGTTGAAATTATGGCCGATTTACGTAAAGGAATCTTTGATGTGTTGATTGGTGTTAACCTATTACGTGAAGGGCTAGATTTACCTGAAGTTTCATTAGTAGCCATTTTAGACGCCGATAAGGAAGGCTTTTTACGCTCGCACCGTTCACTTACCCAAACTATTGGTAGAGCAGCAAGAAATGTTGAAGGAAAAGCAATTATGTATGCTGATAAAATTACAAAAAGCATGCAATTAACAATTGATGAAACCGAAAGAAGACGCGAAAAACAAGTTGCTTACAATACTGCAAATAATATTACACCCACACAAATTAAAAAAAGTATAGAAAATACGTTGGCTAAAAATACAGGAGCTTCTTATTATTCAGATGAAACTATAAATATGGCTGCAGAAGAAGAATTGGCATATTTAACAAAACCTGAAATTGAAAAACGTATTCGTAAAAAAAGAAAACAAATGGAAGAAGCTGCAAAAGCACTCGATTTTATTATAGCTGCTCAGCTTCGCGATGAAATTAAAGTTTTAAAAGAAAAAATTTAGCTTTTTATGAACCCAACCAGTTGAGTTGAGTTCACTTTAATTTCACTATAAATTATGCGTCAATTCAAGTTATTTTTGAAAGAAAATTGTAGTTATTTCATATCCTAAAATCGCTTCGACATCCTCGCGATCTCGATACAACTTGTTATTGCGAAGTATTAAAAAAACTAAAGCAATCTGTTCATAGAATAATTCTAATTTCATTCCGTTCCCATAAGATAAACCTCAACACAATTGTATTTTTACTTAGCATTCGTAGTATTCGTAATAAGTAAGGGGACGTTTTCCTGTTATGAATTCCTTCACCTCAACTATTTTTTATTTATTTTCACTGAACCTCTTAAAATCGGTTTCAAAATTGTATTTTTATTGAGTATTCGTAGTTTTTGGTAACAAAACATATGTTTATAACATGTTGGCGTGCATTAATACATCGCAAAGGATATTAACAGTTGATGAATATAATAAATGTAGCGAACAAACTATTACAAAACAAAATGGATATAAATTAAAACTGATTTACGATGAAAAATTTTTTAAGTGTAATGTGCCTTTTAATAACATTTGTTGGAGCAAGTGCACAAGATTTGATGATAAAAAACAACGGAGATGAAATTAAAGTTAAAGTTCTTGAAATAACAAATGATAATGTAAAATATAAAAAACATACGAACATTGATGGACCATTATACACTGTAAGTAAAAGTGAAGTAAAAGAAATCATATTTGAAAATGGAGACAAAGAAGTCTTTATTAATGCAAATGCTAAAAGTACTGATTCACGAAAAGCTGTTTTTATTAAAACAACAGTAGACAGTAAAGTGCATCCGACTCAAAAGGTGTGGAAAGAGGAAATTGAACGTTCCTCAAACTTGAAAAAAGTAAATAGTCCTGAAGAATCGGATTTAATTTTTGAATTTCGAATTAGGAGAGCAATGGGAGAAGCTAGAGTTAGTGTAGTCGTTTATGACTCTGATAATAAAAAACTTTGGGAATCAAAGAAATATAGAGGGACAGCTAATATTTATAATCGAATGGGGGCTTCATTACATGCCATTAGAAGATGCATGACAAAAGGAATAATACCAGAAATGGAAAAGGGAACTTTCTAATAATCAAAATAAAATAACGACACGCCAACACCTCATAAAATTTATGCTTACATTTAAACTAAATAACGAACCGATAAACATTCAACAAACGATTAGCTACAACCGAAAAATCTCCGATTTTCCAGTCGCACAAATCTTAGTGTGCCAAGA
>CAYPNJ010000059.1:0-11856 GCA_964412305.1 uncultured Lutibacter sp.
CATTCATCCATCTTTGGTGATGTGGCACTCCAATATAATCAAAAATAGAAGTTCGCGTAGGGTCTCCAAAACCCGGTTCTTCAGCTCCTGACTCACCAACTTCTTGGCCAAAATAAACCATAGTTGGCGCTGTGCTAATAGTTGTTGAAACTACCATTGCCGGTTTTCCTTTTTCAGCAGATCCTGCAAAATCTGGACTTGCAATACGTTGTTCGTCATGATTCTCTAAAAAGTGTAACATATTGTGTTCAATATCACTTAAATCATTTTGAATAGCTGGTAAATTATCGGTCCATCCATGGTCTTGCATAATATGTTTAATAGTATCATACAATGCTACTTTATCGTATAAGTAATCCATTTTCCCTTTATGGATGTAATCACGATACAAAGATGGATTGTAAACTTCTGCCAATAAAAAAGCTTTTGGATTTTTCATTTTAATGGCAGAATTCATATAACTCCAAAACTCTACTGGTACCATTTCAGCCATATCATATCTAAAACCATCAACTCCTTTTTCGGTCCAATATAATGCAATGTCTCTAAATTTATTCCAAGAATCTGGCACTTCTTTACCTTCCCAAAATGCAAAGTGTTCTTTATAATCTTTAGCATCATATTCTGATGGTAATTCTTCAAAATCTTTACTTCCATCAGGTTTAATTCCGTAATTAATTTTTACAGTTTCATACCAATCATAAAAATCTGGTTGCGCTAAACGAGAACCATTACCTGTCCATTTTGCAGGTTTCTCTTCAAATTTACTATCTGAAAGCTCATTCGCTTCACCTCCTAAAGGTTGGTAATTATTTTTCCAATTAGGCACTTTAAAATCTTCATCTGGAATATAATAAAAATTGTTATTTTTATCATATTCAATAGTTGTATTGTCAGTTGCTCCAAAATCACTTACACCTTCAGGATTGGTCATTCCAACGTATCCACGTGCAATATGATTTGGTACAATATCAATGATAACCTTCATTCCATTACGATGCGTACGATCTATTAATTCTTGAAATTCTTCTAAACGTTTAACTGGCTCAACTGCTAAATCTGGATTTACATTGTAATAATCTTTAACTGCATAAGGAGAACCTGCGCGTCCTTTTACCACATCAGGGTCATCATTAGAAATTCCTATTGCGGTATAATCTGTAATTGTTGCGTGATGTAAAACACCTGTGTACCACATATGTGTAACACCCAATTCTTTTATTTCTTGAAGTGCTTTATCTGAAAAATCATTAAACTTCCCTACTCCATTTTCTTCAATAGTTCCCCACGGTTTATTAGTGGTATTTGTATTCCCAAATAAACGTGTAAAAACCTGATACACTACTTTTTTTTGTTCCTGATTCTTCATCTCTACTTCCTGATTCTTATTTTGGGGGTTACAACTAAAAAAAACGACTAATACTCCTGCTAAAAGACTGTATATAACTTTTTTCATTTTATTTATTTTTTTATAATACTTATTGCAAAACCTTCACCTGGAGTTATACTTTGCTTTTCGCAAACTGTAAAAACTAAAAACAGTAAAGGCAATATAATTTTAATAATCTTTATATTATTTTTTTATTTCTAATAAAACTATGTTGTATTGAGTATCTAATCTTACAACACCCTCACTAACTGTCACTTCAGTTCCAGAATACGCATCGTTTAAAATTGTTCCGTCTTTAAAAACTGAACTTACGTTTAATTCCTTTTCTCCTTCATTTAAATCTAAACCAACTACAACAGCATCACTATAATCTTTGTTTGAATATGTTCTTTGAAAAACATAAGGACTTTCACTTATCATTTCATGAACTCCTGCACCAACTGACGGATGATTAATTCTAAAAACTCCTAATTTTTGCCAATGTGCTAAAATTGCTTTAGTTTCATCGTTTGTAGCAATCGCATCCCAATTCATATTTGAGCGTAAAGTTGCATCTCCAATAGTTCCTTCAATAATTAAATTACGAGCAGACTCATCTCCATAATATACTTGTGAGGCACCTGGAGATAATAATAATTTTGTAGCTGTTTCAAATGGTTTTGTCCGCTCTTTATCAAATGGATCACCATCATCATGTGAAGTCATATAATTCAACACCCCAAAACCTTTTAATTCATTATTTAAAATTGATGAGTATTTAGAAAATAATTCTTCATAAGATTGCTGAGCAGCATTCCATTTAAATTCAAAATTTATTAAACTTCTAAATCCATTTTCAAAATAGTTTACTTTTTTATCTCCAAAATCAAAATATTTACCTGAACTAATATTGTAATTGTAAATTTCTCCTACTAAATAAAAATCATTCTCATCTAAAACCTTTGTTGGATTGTCTTTTTTCCATTGTCCAAAAGCATAATCACATTCCATTCTAAATTCATCCCAAACAAACTCTTCGGTGTGCTTCACAGTATCAGCTCTGTAACCATCTATTCCAAACTCAGTAATATAATCTGTAAGCCATTTTATAATATAAAAACGAGGTGCCTTTGGATAGCCTGTACGTGCAAAAAAGACATCAAGTTCATTCATTTCTTGCTCATATCTTCCTTCTGCTTTCCACTTATCAGCTAATTGCGTAGGGATTTCAACATCCTCATTACTCTCTGTTTTAATATCTGGTAGGTTTCTAACCAACGTACAAGTAATATTATTTTCATACGATTGATAATCACACTGAGGATCCATTCTTACCCAGTCTTCTGGCCAAACTTTATCAATTTCATTAGGTGGCCCCGTATGGTTTATCACTGCATCTAGCACAATTCTAATTCTATTTTTATGTGCAATTTCAACCAAGTTTTTTAAATCTTCTTTTGTTCCGTAATTAGGGTCTAAATTTGTCCAATCTTTTGCCCAATATCCGTGATACCCATAAGTTACTCCTGTCCCTTCATCAACTGCACCATGAACTTGCTCTACAATAGGTGTAAACCAAATTGCGTTAATACCTAGTTTACTAAAATAGCCTTCTTCAATTTTTTTTGTGATTCCTAAAATATCACCGCCTTCAAAACCTCTTAATACAGCTGTTGGTTTTGTACGGTTAAAATTTATATCGTTTAAAGTATCTGCATTATAAAACCTATCCGTTAATAAGAAATAGATATTTGCATTTTCCCAAACAAAAGGTGTTTTTACATCATTAGACCTTAAATTAACAGCCTCTTTCTTTTGCTCACTACATCCAATAGCAAGTATTGATAACAATACGAATAGATATTTTCTCATTATATTTTTATTTTTATTTTTTTTGAAGTTTCCTTTACAAGCAAAACTTTAATTGTAAGTGTATTTTTTTTCTCATTCCAATTAAAGTTACTCCCTTTTACTCGTTTCGGTTTCTTAGAAATACTATGAATTATTAAATTGATTTCTTTTGAAGAAAATTGATAATTTTCACCCAATTTTGTTTCAATTTCAATACACAATTTATTATTTTTAAAGTTACTTTCAAAATTTAAAATTTCATATAACCCTTTTTCAAAAGCATTTGAAGTCTCTCCATCATCATTGTATAACATATCTTCACTTTCTTTGACTGTTTTATCAAAATAGAAATGTAAATCGAATGAATTTAAATTGTACTGCGTAGTATTTTGGATTGGCTGAATCATTGGAATAAAAGCACCTCCACGAACATAGGTAGGAATACTTTCTTCTACTAATTGAACGCTAACGGTTTTACCTCCTTCAACTTTTTCATTGGTATAAAAATTAAACCAATGAACGTTTGAGGGAAAGTAAACATCTTGAACTTTTAATCCCGGTTTTACAACCGGACTTACCAATATATTTTTCCCCCACATATAGGTTTTGTCGTTTGTATAGATTTCAACATTGTTAGTTTCTTCAAAAAATAATGGACGCATTAATGGTGTGCCTTTTTGATTATTTTCAAAAGCCAATGTATAATTATAAGGTAATAAACTATAACGTAATTCAATTGATTTTTTTGCCAAACCTTTTGTTACGGGCTCTTTAAAAACTGGTTCAGAAGGTACATCTTCTTGTGCGTGCGGTCTATAAATAGGTTGAAAAACACCATATTGTAACCAACGTGTATATAATTCATTATCTAAATTAGCACCTGCAAAACCGCCTAAATCTGAATGCATATACCCTAAACCTTGCATTCCCATTTGTAAGGCAATTTCGGGTTGCGATTGTAATCCTCCCCAACTTCTACTAACATCGCCAGACCAAGGTATTAAACCGTAATGTTGCGAGCCAGAATACCCAGCACGCATTAAAATAAATGGACGCTCATTTGGGAAATTTTCTTTGTAACCTTCAAAAATTAACTTTGCCCAATTGTGACCGTAAATATTGTGAACCTCATCTGCCGTTCCTGTTGCGTGCAACAAATCTGACGGGTGTACTTCTGGCTCTCCTAAATCTCCCCACCAACCTGCAACACCATATCCTGCAAATTTTTGGTAAATATCCCAAAACCATTGTTTCCCTTCAGGTTTAAAAATGTCTATAATTCCTGTATTTCCAAAATAAAAATCATATTTATAAGGCTCACCTTTATCATTCAACCCTAAAATATTTTTCTCTACAGCTTCATCCCATTTGTTTGAAGTAGTTAACACAAAAGGCTCTGTAATTAAAATAGTTTTAACTCCTTTTCCCTTTAAATCAGCAATCATTTTTCTTGGATTTGGGAACGAATCTTTTAAAAATTCAAAATTCCCCATAGTTCCTTTCATTCCTTTCCCAAACCAATATAAATCTAAAATAACAGCATCTACAGGAATTTCTTCTTCAATAAATTTATCAATTGTATGAATTGTTTCTTCTTGAGAATGATACCCAAATCTGCTTGAAAAATTACCCAATGCCCAACGAGGAATTAATGGTTGTTTCCCTGTTAAATTGGTATATTGATTTACTAAATCTTTCCAACTATCACTAGCCACAACTTGATATGTTTTTCTTCCAGAAATAGTTTCGTACTGCAAAGAATTGTCTTTTTTACTGTCCAAATCTAAATATCCAATTGGCGCATTGTCAAAATGAATGGCATATAAATTAGACGAATACACTAATGGAATGGTAAAATTCATCAACTCCGAATGTGTTTCGTAACCATAATGCGCTCTGTTGTACAACTGCAATCTATTCCCTCTTCTGTCCATTCCCAATGCTCTTGCACCGCCTCCAAACAAGATTTCTTCAGCAGTTAAATTAAAATCTAACACTTCACTTTCTTCATTTTTAACATACCCTTTTCGTTCAGAAATTAAGAACTTATTTTTGTAGGAATATAAAATTTGAAAAGGTGTTTTAGTAACTGTAACTGTTAAACCTGAAGTTGTAAGTTTAATTGTTTCTTCATTTTCTGAAATAGAAAAATGAATACCTTCAGGTTTCAAAACTACTGCATGTGAATTTGGGTTGAAAATTTCTCCTTCTGGAATAAATGAAGTTTCAACAATTTTTGCTGAATATGGTTTTATTTGGTATAAACCATCATTTGTTTTTATTTCAATATACGATTCTTTGTCAGCTACACTAATAAATTTTCTGTTTTTATTTTGAGCAATAGAAAGGGTTGTGATAAAAAAAAATAAGAAGAATAATTTTTGAGTGATCCTCATTTCAAGCTTTTTTAAGAGTTATTTCAATTCTAAAATTAATGCTGTTTTTCCTTGTATTGCTATGTTGTTTTTTGACATTTCAAATGTATCATTCGATAAAATATCTGTACCTTCTGAAATACCTTTTAAACTTTCTGCAAACCTTTTCAAATTAATCGTTTGATTTTCAGTATTGTTATTGATAACAACCATTACAGATTTAGCATTATTATATCTAAAATAAACATACACATTATTTTCTGGAATATAATGCTTTAATTTACCCGTATGAATTACTTCAGCGGTTTTACGCCAATTAAACAATGTACTTGTAAACTTAAATAAATTTTGTTGTTTTTCTGTTCTACCTTCTTTCGTAAAAGCATTGTTAGTATCTCCTTCCCAACCTCCAGGAAAATCCCTTCTTATATCTCCATCTCCAAGATTTTTATTACCCTGCATTCCTATTTCACTTCCGTAATAAACTTGCGGAATACCACGTGTAGTAGCAATTAAAGTCATTGCCAATTTATAAGCATCGCTATCACCGTTATATAAATGATTGAAACGTTGTGTATCATGATTTTCAGCAAACACAAAGACATTATTTATGTTAGGATACATAAAATCGTTCGTAAAGTTTTCGTATGCTCTTATAATTCCTTCATTCCAAGTTGCTTTTTCTTTAAAAACTGAAGAAAGTACACCTTGTAACGTAAAATCCATAACACTTGGTAAATAGGTATTGTAATTTTGTATTGCAGCTATTTTACTATCTTTTTGCCAATATGAAATTGCTGCTGAACTATTCAACCAAGCTTCACCAACAATATTAAAATGAGGGTATTCGTCCATAATAGCTTTGGTCCATGTTGCAATAGCTTCTTTATCTCCATAAGAATACGTATCAACTCGTAGTCCATCTAAACCTGCATATTCAATCCACCAAATTGCATTCTGAATTAAGTAATTTAACACCAACGGATTACGCTGATTTAAATCGGGCATTGTCTTTACAAACCACCCATCCACACAATATTTGGTATCAATTTCAGAAGCATTTGTATCGTACTGAGTTGTCATTCTATAATTAGAATTTGCATAACCCGGGAATTGATTTATCCAAGAATACGTTGGTAAATCTTGTATCATCCAATGTTCAGATCCCCAATGATTTGTAACATAATCCATGATTAATTTCATATCGCGTTTATGTAATTCTGAAGCTAAATTTTTATAATCATTATTAGTTCCATAGCGTGCATCAATTTTATAAACATCTGATTGTGCATAGGTATGATATGAACCTCTTGCGTCATTATCTTCTAACATTGGCGTATTCCAAATAGTTGTTGCACCTAATTCCTCTATATAGTCTAAATTGTCGATAATTCCTTTTAAATCACCTCCATGACGCCCCCCTTTATCACTTCTGTTTAACTTCTCAGTCAAATCTGGGTGTGAATCATTTTCAGGATTACCATTTGCAAAACGATCTGGCATTATTAAATAAACAATATCAGAACTATCAAAACCTTTTCTATTTTTTGAGTTTTGGCTTCTTTCTTTCAGTTCATAATTATAACTAAAATTGATTCGCTTTCCTTTTTTAGAAAAATTGATTTTAAAGGCTCCTGAAACTGCTTTAGACAGGTCTAAATTTAAGAATATATAATTCTCATTTTCAGTTCTTTTAACACTTGTAATTATAATACTAGCGTTCTCAATTGAAGGTTTGTATTGAGAAATTTTTTCGCCATAAATCATTAATTCTAATTGGTTATGATTCATGTTTACCCACCAGAAAGGCGGTTCTACTTTTTTTATTTGAGAAAATATTGAAATACTAAAAAACAATGCAACTATAAAGGCTAGTCTTTTCATCTGAATAAAATTTATGTAGTAAATCCCTGCTTTACTTCAACTAAATTAGTAGCTATAAAGCAGGAATAAAAATTTAATTAAACTGTCACCAAATTATTTGGAGTTACAGTAATTGTTTTATCATTTACTTTAATTTGTAAATCATTTAAACCATCTAATTCAAAGGTTGTTTCAGTTTGATTTACTTGTATTTTTAGAATTTGATTTCTAAAATTAATTGTAAATGCATATGATTTCCATTCTTTTGGAATTTGTGGTTTAAACGATAAATTACCATTTTCAGCAACTCGCATTCCTCCAAAACCTTGCACAATAGACATCCAAGTTCCTGCCATACTTGTAATATGGCAACCTTCATCTACTTCGTGATTGTAATCATCTAAATCTAAACGAGATGTACGTACATATTGTTCGTAAGCTTTTGGCATTCTATCTATTGAAGCTGCCAAAATTGAGTGCACACAAGGCGATAGTGAAGATTCATGAACTGTTAATGGCTCATAAAAATCGAAATGACGTTCTAATTCTTCTTTGCTAAATTTATCTTCAAATAAATACATTCCTTGTAAAACATCGGCTTGTTTTATATAACAAGAACGTAAAATACGATCCCAAGACCATTTTTGATTTATTGGCCTATCTACCTTTGGTAAATCACTAACGGGAATTAGCTCTTTATCTAAAAATCCATCCTGTTGTAAGTACACATTATGTTCTTCACTAAATGGAAAATACATGTTGTCGGCAACTTTTAACCATTTGTAAGTTTCTTCACCTGTTAAATTTGCTTTTGCTACAACTCTACTAAAATCACCTGGATACTCATGTTTTACCTTATTTAAACAGTCAACGGCATATTCAATACACCATTTTGCTAAATAATTTGTGTAAAAATTGTTATTAATGTTATTTTCGTATTCGTTTGGCCCTGTAACTCCAAGTATTACGTATTTGTTTTTAGCTACTGAAAAGTTGGCTCTTTGATGCCAAAAACGTGCTACGGCAATAATAACCTCTAATCCAAATTTTGGAATGTATTCAAAATCTTGCGTGTAGTTTACATAATTATAAATTCCATAAATCATGGCACCATTTCTATGAATTTCTTCAAAAGTAATTTCCCACTCATTATGGCATTCTTCACCGTTCATTGTCACCATTGGATACAATGCTGCACCATTTTTAAACCCTAATTTCTCAGCATTTTCAATCGCTTTATCTAATTGGTTGTAACGATATAACAATAAGTTTTTAGCAACATCAGAATCTTTTGTAGCCATATAGAAAGGAATACAATACGCTTCGGTATCCCAATACGTACTTCCACCATATTTTTCACCTGTAAAACCTTTTGGACCAATGTTTAAACGAGCATCGGTTCCCATATAGGTTTGGTTTAACTGAAAAATATTAAATCGAATTCCCTGCTGTGCTTTTACATCGCCTTCAATTACAATATCTGCTGTATGCCAAATTTCTGCCCAAGATTGTTTTTGAAGCTTTAATAAATCTTCAAAGCCTAATTCGTTTGCTTTTTGAACATTGCTAAATGAAGCTTCAATTAATTCACTGTTTTTGTAATTTAATGAACTTACATAACTACCGTATTTATAAATTTTGGTAGTATCACCTTCCTTAACATTAACTTTATATGTATATGCTATTGCTTTTTCTTCAACTTTAGTTACTTGTGAAGGCTCAATTTTTTGATTATTTAATTCAAATGTAATTTCCATTGCTGTTGCAACATGAAATTCGGTTTTTAATGTTTTTGAATAGATTGCACCTTTGTTTTCACCTTCAACAATTTGTAAAGTTTCCCAAAAATACTCATCATAATTTGAGTCTTCGTTTAAAATACCAGCATCTAAATACGGTTCAACAATAATTTCACCTGAAAAATTAAGCGCTTTAATACTGTATTCAATAGCTCCAACTTCATTCAATTCAATACTTATCAACCGTTTTGTTTCAACTTGAATTTCTTCTCCTGTTTGAAGCATTGCAGTAAAAGAACGGCTTAACCATCCTTCTTTCATATTTAACTCTCTTCTAAAATTGGATACATTGCACGAATTTAAATCTAAATTTGTATTGTTAATTTGTATATGAATACCTATCCAACTTGGAGCATTTAACACTTTTGCAAAATACTCTGGATATCCATTTTTCCACCATCCAACTCTTGTTTTATCAGGATAATAAATACCTCCAATATAACTTCCTTGCAATGTTTCTCCTGTATAATCTTCTTCAAAATTAGCACGTTGACCCATTGCTCCATTTCCAATACTAAATAGACTTTCAGAAGCTTTTACGTTTTCTGTATCAAAAACTTCTTCAATTATTGACCATTCATTTGGAACTATATAATTCTTATTCATTTCTCTAGTTAATTAGATTTTTTACAAAGTCTAAATTAATTGCTGCCATATTTTCGAAAATATAATCAGCTTCACTTAAAACTTTTGCATCTCCTATTCCAATACTCACCATTTTAGCAGTATTTGCTGCTTGTACACCTGCAATTGCATCTTCAACAACTACACAGTTTTTAGCACTCATACTTAATTTTTTCGCTCCTATTAAAAAAACTTCCGGGTCTGGTTTTGCTTTAGAAACATCGTTACCATCAACAATTGCGGTGAACCTTTTAATTAGCCCAACTTTCTCCAAAATTAACGGAGCATTTTTACTAGCTGAACCTAAGACAAACTTAATATTGTTAGTTTCTAAAAAAGTTAATAGTTGGTTTACTCCCGGAAGAATTTCATCTGATGTCATTTTATTGACATATTCTAAATATTCATTATTTTTTTCAATCAATAAAGCTTGTTTCTTTTCTTCGGATAATTCAACTTTTCCAATACTTAGCAAAATTTCGAGAGATTTAACTCTACTTACTCCTTTTAATTGTTCGTTTTGTTCTTCAGTAAAATCGAACCCTAAAGAATTTGCCAAATTTCTCCAAGCTAAATAATGATACTTTGCTGTATCAACTATTACACCATCCAAATCAAATATGAAACCTATTTCTTTTTTCATTTATTCATCTATTAAAACTACATCATCTACATCTTTTACTCTAACTACTAACATTGCTGCAATTAATAATGAAACACCACTAATTATTAACGCAAAAATTGGGTTACCACCATATATATACTTTACAACTGGCCCACCTATTAATGCATTTATTATTTGAGGAATTACAATAAAGAAGTTAAAAATCCCCATATAAACTCCCATTTTTTTAGCTGGAATAGACCCTGCTAAAATTGCATAAGGCATTGCCAAAATACTTGCCCAAGCTATTCCAATACCAAACATTGATAAGAATAGCCAATTATCATTTGGAACAAAATAAATTGAAATAAGACCTAAACCACCAGCTAATAAGCCAATTGAATATGTCATTTTTCGACCTAATTTTTTTGCTATCGCAGGTAAAAAGAAAGCATATACAGCTGAAACAGCATTATAAGCTCCAAATAATATCCCTACCCAATCACCAGCATTTTGATAGGCTGTACCGTGATCGTCTAATGACAAGCCATACACATGATGTGCAATTGCCGGAGTTGCAAATACCCACATACCAAACAAACCAAACCATGAGAAAAATTGAACTGAGCTCAATTGTTTCATAGTCAACGGCATTTTCTTAAAATCAGAAAAAATATTTAACAAACTTGATTCTTCCTCAACTTCTTCCTCTTCACCTTCATTAGCTGCAAATTGTGCTAATTCTTCAGGGGAATACTCTTTTGTAGTAAATACTGTAATTAAAATACTAATCACCAAAACTACAGCACCAATTATAAATGATAACAGTAAATTTAATGGAACTTCACCTTCTACAGTATTGTTTGATACACCAAACCAATTTGTTAATGCATACGGTAACCACGACCCTATTACTGCTCCAATACCAATTAATATTGTTTGAACACTAAATCCAAGTGTTCTTTGATCTGAAGGTAATAAATCTGCTACTAATGCTCTAAATGGTTCCATTGCAACATTAAATGATGCATCCATTATCATTAACATACCAGCTCCAACCCATAATGCAGGCATAAACGCTGTAAACATATCAGCATTTGGCATTAAAATTAGTCCCATTGATGCTAATAAAGCTCCTGTTAAAAAATAAGGACGTCTTCTTCCTAGCCTAGTCCAAGTTCTATCACTGTAATACCCAATAATAGGTTGAACTATTAAACCCGTTAATGGCGCAACAATCCAAAACCATGATAGTTCGTGTACATCTGCACCAAAAATTTGTAATATTCTACTGGCATTTGCATTTTGCAATGCAAAACCCATTTGAATCCCTAAGAATCCGAAACTCATGTTCCAAATATCCCAGAAACT
>CAYPNJ010000060.1:0-11683 GCA_964412305.1 uncultured Lutibacter sp.
CTTACAATATCGGTTTTAATTAAATAATCAAGTAAATTTCTTCTTTTACCTACCAACCTAACTAATGAACGCTCCGTATTATAATCTTTACGATTATTTTTTAAATGTTCAGTTAAATGGTTAATTCTGTGAGTAAATAAGGCGATTTGTCCTTCGGAAGAGCCAGTGTTTGTTGCCGTTTTACCGTGTTTAGCAAAAATTTCTGCTTTTTTTTCTTTTGTTAAGTACATGCTAACATTAATTTTTATTAATAATTTTTATGTATGATTACTGTATGTGCAGTAAACAGGCCGCAAATATACTATTATTATTTTGATTAACAATTAAGTACATATACATCTCAACTAATTTTTTTAGGAAAAATTAAACCTTTTGAAATTCTGTGGGTCTTAGAAATATTAAAAGTTAATTTTTTGTTAAACCAATTAAAATAGTAATCGTATGAAAATTTTAAACTCAAAACTATTAATGCTTTTTGTAGCTAGTAGTTTCCTTTTTGTAAGTTGTGAAAACAGTGATATTGAAACTGTTGATTTAAGTGAACCAATCTCAGCTGATGAAGCAGTTGCTTTAGCTGAAGCAGATGATGTATCTGATGAAGTAAATAATGTAATTGATGATTTCTTTGTTGAAACTGAAGTTGCTGGTAAAAGTGAAGACGCAGAGAAATCTGAAGATTTTTTGCCTTGTTTAACCAAAACCATAGTGTTAACTGAATTCACAAAAACAGTTACATTTGATTTTGGTGATGGCTGTGAATTGCCAAACGGAAACGTATTGAGTGGAAAAATTATTATGAGCCACGCAATTGATATTGATGTTCAATCCTTAACAGTGTCTTATACATTTGAAAATTTTTATTTCAATGAATTAAATATTGTAGGAGGTAATACCATGGTAAGAGTGCGAGAAAATGAAAATGGAAACCCAGAGTCAACCTTAACAATGGATGTTAAAATTATTTGGCCTGATGGTGATTATGCATCAAGAGAAGGTACTAAAGTTAGAGAGTGGATTGAAGGTGCAGATACTAGAACTTTTGGAGACAATGTATTTTTAATTACTGGAAGATGGGCTACCACTTTTAAAGATGGCACTGTTTTTTCTTCTAATATAATTGAACCTTTAAGACGTGAAATGTCCTGTAGGTTTATTGTAAGCGGTATTGTAGAATTGCATAAGCAGGATAGAGAAGGAACGTTAGATTTTGGAGATGGAAGTTGTGATAATGTGGCAATTTTTACAAATGCTTCTGGAGAAGAATTTGAAGTTACCTTAAGAGGTCTACACTTTTAATTATATATAAAGATTCACATAAAAAAAGCGAGCTGATTATCAGCTCGCTTTTTTTATTTTCTAATTGGTAAATTTTGAATTAAATCTATATATAAATTCACCTGTTTTTTTAAGTTTTTTCGTTCAACAATTTTGTCTAAAAAACCGTGTTCTAGTACAAATTCAGAACGTTGAAATCCTGGAGGTAATTCTTTACCGGTTGTATCTTTTACAACTCTTGGCCCTGCAAATGCAACTAAAGCATTTGGTTCTGCAATGTTGATATCACCTAACATAGCGTATGAAGCAGTAGTTCCTCCTGTTGTAGGGTCTGTACATAATGAAATGTATGGAATATTAACTTCAGCAAGTTGTGCTAATTTAGCCGATGTTTTTACCAATTGCATTAAAGATAATGATGCTTCCATCATTCTTGCACCACCAGATTTTGAAATCATTAAAAAAGGAACTTTGTGTTTTATTGAGTAACCTATAGCACGTGCTATTTTTTCACCAACAACACTTCCCATAGAACCGCCGATAAAACTAAAATCCATAGCAGCAATTACTATATCTTTGCCAAAAGATTTCCCAACAGCTGTTCTAACAGCATCTTTTAAATTGGTTTTTTCGTAGGCTTGCTTTAGTCTATCAATATATTTTTTACTATCTGAGAATTTTAAAGGGTCTTTAGAGACCATATCTTTATCAAATTCTTTAAAGTTGTTATCGTCAAAAAGAATTTCAAAATACTCTGCACTTCCAATTCTAACATGGTAGCCATCTTCTGGGCTTACATAGTAGTTTTCTTTTAATTCTTCAGTGTCAATTACTTTCCCGCTTGGTGTTTTGTACCATAATCCTTTAGGTACATCTTTTTTATCTTCAGTAGCTGTTTGAATTCCTTTATCTTTTCTTTTAAACCAAGATGACATACATATTTTGTTTTAGTTGAAAATAGGGGTGCAAATTACTAAAAAAAATAAAGAGAACACCTAAAAAAATGCTCTCTTTATAATTTTAACTTGATATTGTGATGATTATAATGTGTTTACATTATTTAAATCTTTAAACGCCTGAATTAAACGAGATTTAAATGTTAATTCACCTTCACGCACCCATTTTCTTGGATCGTAGTGTTTTTTGTTCGGTTGGTCAGCTCCTTCAGGATTTCCTATCTGTGTTTTTAAATAGTCAATTTTATCATTCATATAATCTCTAATCCCTTCGTTATAAGCAAATTGAAGATCCGTATCGATATTCATTTTAATTACACCGTAACCAATAGCTTCTCTTATTTCTTCAAGTGAAGAACCTGATCCTCCGTGAAATACAAAATCTACAGGATTGGCTTCAGTACTATATTTGTCTTCAATATATTTTTGAGAATTGTCTAAGATTTTTGGTGTTAATTTTACATTCCCAGGTTTGTAAACACCGTGAACGTTACCAAAAGATGCAGCTATTGTAAAACAGTCACTTACTTTTTTTAATTCTTCATAAGAATAAGCAACTTCTTCGGGTTGAGTGTATAATTTTGAAACATCTACATCTGAATTATCCACTCCATCTTCTTCACCACCTGTAATTCCTAATTCAATCTCTAAAGTCATATCTATTTTGCTCATACGTTCTAAATAAGTTTTGCAAATTTCAATATTTTCTTCAAGAGATTCTTCAGATAAATCAATCATATGCGAGCTAAAAAGCGGCACTCCGTTTTCTTTGTAAAATTGCTCACCTGCATCTAATAGTCCATCAATCCAAGGTAATAATTTTTTTGCACAATGGTCAGTATGTAAAATTACAGGTACGCCGTATGCTTCAGCTAAAGAGTGTACATGTTTTGCTCCAGCAATAGCTCCAGCAATAGCAGCCTTTTCATTTTCGTTAGATAAACCTTTTCCTGCATTAAATTGAGCGCCACCATTTGAAAACTGAATTATTACTGGTGCGTTTAGTTCTTTTGCAGTTTCTAAAACTGCATTAATTGTACTTGAGCCTATAACATTTACTGCTGGTAAAGCGAATTTTTTTGCTTTTGCTAGTTTAAAAACTTCTTGTACCTTTTTCCCTGTTACAACTCCTGGTTTAATTGTATGACTCATAATATTTTATGTGTAGTTAGTATTATTAACTTAATTGTAGCAAAATTAAGGAATTATACTTTTTAAATAGAGATTTTGAAAAGAAAAAACACGAAATCGTAATAGTAGAAGGAGGTATGTTTTAAAACGGATAACTTATCCCAAAATTATAGACAGTTTTTGTGAAATTATAATTTTCAAACCATTTGTTTCCTTCGGGAAGGTAAGGTTCGTAGGTTTTAAACCCTAAATCTAAACGAAGCAAAATAAAACTTAAATCGTATCTAATTCCAAAACCAGAACCAATAGCAATATCTTTTAGTGAATTTAAACCATTAAATTTTGCTTCTGAAGAGGTTACAGAAGAATTGGTAATGTCCCAAATGTTTCCAGCGTCAACAAATAAAGCCCCTTTTACACTGTTAATTATTTTAAATCTATATTCTAAACTACTTATAAATTTAAGGCTTCCAACGTTAAATTCTAATCCTGTTTTTGTTACTCCAGGACCTAAATCATATATTTTCCAAGCTCTTAAATCGTTTGGTCCACCAATAAAATAACTTCTACTAAATGGTATGGTGCTTGAGTTTCCGTAAGGAATAGCAATCCCTAAAAAGCTTCTAAAAGCCAATACATTTTCTAGTGATAAATTCCAAAATTTTTTATATTCTAAATCGGTTCTAATGTACTGCGCTATTGGAGTTTTAAATAACATTTTTGAATTGTTAGCATCCCTATTTGTAGCTAATAATGTTGTTAAATTACCAGATGAAACTATACGTGCTTTAAAAAATGAGAAATCTAAATCTTTATAATTTTCACTATTGTTAAAGGTAAATGAATAAGTTATTGAAGGAATTAATACATCTTCTGTTATTATATTATACCTATTTTTTATGTTTTGAGCAGTTTTAAATTCTTCAGGGTTACTTGCTTCAAAATTAGCATCAATATTAGTTTCAATGAAATCAATAACATTTGTACTGCTTAAAGCTTCATTAAAAAAAGTATTTGCAATGTTTTGAATTTCTTGAAATTCAGAATTGTAAATATCAAAATAAGAACTCACATTTAAATTTTGAATAAATTGTGTATTTAACAATTGAAAACTATGTTTCTTAGTTTTAGAAGATTCCCAAGAATAATCTATAATTCCTGTAAATTTTTGTTTATCAAGTCCTATATTTTTTTGCAAACTAGTACCTATTGTAAAAGTAGTTTTGGGTGATTTTGTTTTTGAAATGATTTTATTGGTTTTAAATGGTACTAAAAACCTTGGAAGTTCTAGAGATACATCACCACCAATTTCCCAGGCGTTTAATAAACTTTCATTGTCTGCTGCATCTTTTGAATCTAAAAAAGAACCTTGAATGGAAAATTTTAAAATTTCAGAACCTTTAAAAATATTTCGGTTTAAAAAAGATAATTTTCCAGAAACTCCTAATTGTCTAATGTTTGAGTGTGTTAGCTCCGTATTAAAACCAATAGAGTATTTTTTTAGAGGTGTTAAAAATATGGATGCTTCAAGCATATCATTTTCTAATTCTGTGTATTTAATGTCAACTGATCTAAAGTTTTTTAAACCTCTTAAATGTTTTCGGGTTAATTCACGAGTTTTATCTTGGTAAATTGTATTTGGTTCAATAAAAATTGAATTTAATAATAATTTTGGATTGTATTTTAATTCTTCTTGAGCCAAAAATGAATAACCATTATAATTTAAACTGTCTTTAATTGGATTGTCTTTTGTATTGTAAGAAAAATCTGTATAAATATTAATATTCTTTATTTTTTGAATTTTAAATGGAACATTTCCAATACTGTCATTAATTATTAAATTAATATTAGATTCGTAATTGGCTGAATCAGCTTCAAATGTAATAGCATTTTTATTGAATCTAAAAACTCCTGAATTTCTAAATAAACTGGCTAGTCTATTTTGTTCACTTACAAATGAAGACAGCTTAAAGGGATTTCCTTTTTTAATGAAGGATCCCTCTTTTTTTCTATTATAAATTGTTTCTAAAACTTTCGATTCTATAGTAGTAGATACGGTATCTATAGTATATAGTTTGTTGGTATTTACTTGGTAAGTAACCGCGATTTTTTTATTTTTAAGTACTGCTGTTTCTGAAGTTACATTTACTTTAAAATACCCTTCATTTAAATAGTGCTGGGTTAAATTTTCAATTGTTTGAGTTGTTTTTTTTGCATCTAACAATACTGGAGCTTCACCGTTATTTAAATACCATTGATGTGTTTTATACTTAAAATTTCTAAGCCCTCTTGCTTGTTTTTCCGAAAACACACCTGTTGTAAAACGATACCAATTAGGACTGTCCAATTTCCATTTTTCAAAATTTGTTTCAAAATTTTTGTTCCCAATATTGTGAAAATGAAGTGGAAATGGAATTCCAAGTACAAGTTGATTTGGTCGTTGAACAATATAATCGGTTATTTCATCATCATTATTTTTCTTGTTATTAATAGTAATGGTGTTTTTTGTAAGCAAGTGCTTACCTTCAGGAATATATTTTACCGTATTACAAGATGAAAAACTATAAGATAGACTTAATAGAATTATTAATATTATAAAATTGTTTTTCAATAAATAAGAGTTTAAATTTGTTTCAAAAGTAATTCTTTTAAAGCTATTACCAAATTACAATTTTTTATAAATAAAAATATGAGTTTAAGTAAAAATCAGTTAAAATTAATAACGAGTTTACAGCAAAAAAAGTACCGAACTAAAAATAATTTATTTATTGCTGAAGGAACTAAAGTTGTGGCTGAATTTTTAAATTCAGATTTTGAATTAGAGCAGCTGTTTTGTGTAGATGCTTCTACTTATAAAAATATAGAACGTATTTGTCAACTTTCTGAAGTTGAATTAAAAAAAATAAGTACTTTAAAAACTCCAAATAATGTGTTAGCATTGTTTAAAATCCCTTCAGAAAAAGTAATTTCAAAGGAAGGTTTAATAGTAGCTCTTGATGAAATTAACGATCCTGGAAATTTAGGGACTATTATTAGATTGTGTGATTGGTTTGGTGTAGATCAACTGATATGTTCTTCAAATACAGTTGATTGTTATAATGCGAAAGTTGTGCAGGCTTCTATGGGTTCACTAACCAGAGTTTCTATTGTTTATACCAATTTAGCAACATGTTTACAAAATTCGACTTTACCAAAATATGCATCATTAATGGATGGTGTTAATGTTTACACAACAGATTTGCCTAAAAGTGCAATTTTAGTAATGGGAAATGAAGCAAACGGAATTAGTGATACAATTTTACCATTGTTAACTAAGTCAGTTTCTATACCTAGATTTGGAAACTTACAACAAACAGAAAGCTTAAATGTGGCTACAGCAACTGCAATATTATTAAGCGAATTTAAACGCTAAACATATATTTTTAATGAAAAGCAAATTTTATAAAAACACCTCTTGTACCTAAATAATCAATAGAACCTGTCCATAGGCTATCTGTATCGGCATCTCTTACCAATTCATCATTTATAGCAAAAACACCTCTAATTGATGGCGAAAAAATGAAGAAAGGCAAGTATAAATCTACTCCAATACCAATTTCATACATGAAATTATTTTTCTTCATTCTAAATTCTCCATCTAAATTATCAAAAGGATTGTCCTGATTACTGGAGAAGTTATAATCGTAAGAGACACCACCAACCACATATGGCCTTATATTGTTTAATCTATCGGTGCTAAATTTAAATAATAAAGGAATTCTTAAATAGGTACCGTTAATTTCTCTAATTCTCACATTTTCACCACCTTCAATATGGGTAAATTCAAGTGTTTTAGTATTGCTTGAAAGCCCTGGTTCTAAGCGTAAATTAATATTTTTGTGTAATCTTAAATCTCCAATTAATCCAACTTCAAACCCTCCAGAGCTTGTGACGTTTACAAAAGCATTAGGGTTGTTATAAGTTATTTTTAAATCTTTATTATTTAAACCTAAATAATAGCCCCAAAACACTTTTTGTTTGTCCCAGTTTTGTTTGTATTGAACAATATCTCTCCTTTGAGCAGTAATATTATTTATAAAAAAGACAACTATAAGAATAGTTGTAATAACTTTTTTCATTTCTTATTTTTTTGCGATATAAATTGAAGCAACCCCAAAAGTTTGTGGTTTGTTTTCAATACTTATAAACCCAATTTTTTGTAAAATATTGTTGAAAGCCTCACCATAGGGAAATGCAGCTGCAGAATCTGATAAGTATTTATACGCTGATTTGTCTTTGGAAAACAATTTTCCAATTACGGGTAAAATATTTTTTGAATAAAAATTATATCCCTGTTTGTAAGGTGTTTTTGTTGGTATAGAAGTTTCTAAAACCACAAAAGTTCCACCAGTTTTTAAAACTCTATAAATTTCTGAAAGTCCTTTTTCTAAATTTTCAAAATTACGAACCCCAAAAGCCACAGTAATGGCATCAAAAGAATTGTCTTCAAATGGAATTTTTTCTGAATCGGCCAAAACCATTTCAATAGTCTTGTTTAATTGTAGTTTTTTAATTTTTTCTCTTCCAACATTTAACATTCCTTCAGAAATATCTAAACCAACTATTTTTGAAGCGTTTGTTTTTGTTAGGTTAATTGCTAAATCGCCTGTTCCAGTTGCAATATCCAAAACTGAATCTGGATTTGTGTCTCCAACAATTTTGACAACTTTTTTTCGCCATTTCACATCAATTCCAAAAGAAATAATTCGATTTAGACTATCGTATTCTTTAGAAATAGTATCAAACATTTTTGCAACTTGTTCCTTCTTTCCTAGTTCAGAATTTTTATAAGGCTTAACTTTTTTACTCATAAATATTTTAGTGATTTACAGCTACAACTTCCCCAATTTTACCTGGGATTAATTGTTTTAACATATTTTCAATACCGTTTTTTAAGGTAATTGTAGATGATGGGCAACCGCTACAAGCACCTTGTAAAATTACATGCACTGTTTGTGTAGTTGTATCATACGATTGAAATGCAATATTTCCTCCGTCAGCAGCCACAGCAGGTTTTACATATTCATCTAATATGCTAATAATTTGTTTAGAAACTTCATCAAGTTCAGTAGCTGTTTCTATAGTTGTTTTTTTATCTTCTTTTTTCTGAGCTGTTGAAGTTGTAATTGTTTTACCATCTGCAATAAACTGCTTGATAAAGCTCCTAACTTCATTTGTTATTTCACCCCATTCTACCACATCAAATTTTGTGACAGAAACATAATTTCCTGAAATAAATATTTCTTTCACAAAAGAAAAATTGTATAATTCGGTTGCTAGTGGTGAGTTTTTAGCATCTTCAATATTTTTAAACTCTAAATCTGAATCAACTAATTTTTTATTCGCAACAAATTTTAACACAGCAGGATTTGGTGTTACTTCTGCATATACTTCAACAGGAACTTTTTTTTGAGGTGCTGTTTCTTCTATAACTAACACACCTGGATTGTTTAAATATAGTTCAATTTGCTCTTTTACTTCTTCCTGAACATCAGCCCATTCAACAATATTAAACCGTTCAACAGCAATAAAATTTGCTGAAATAAAAACACGTTTCACAAAAGGTAAATGAAAAAGTTGTTGTGCTAGAGGGGAGTTTTTAGCTTCGTCAATATTACTAAATTCATAACTTCCACTAATTAAAATAGTGTTAGCTGTAAATTTTATAATTGAATCTGAATTTGTTTTATCTATTTTTAAAGAAATTGCTTCCATTTTTCTAACTAATTTGTGCAAAAGTACTAAAACATATTAATGTAAGAGGTTCAAAAATAAAAAAGCGCCTCAATTTTGAGGCGCTTTTTTAAATAAGTTATTTTAAATTAAATATTTAAGACAAGAGTTACTGTTATTTTTGAAGTGTCTATATCTAAATTTGTGCTTTCTAATTGGTTGTATTGAGGATACAGATTGTACGATGCGGTATTGGTTGAATTTTGATAAGCGAAATCGAGTTTTCCACCTTTAAATTTGTAACCAGCTCCAAGTGAATACCCTTCAATATTATCAGAATCTAATGCGTTTTTATATGGGCTTTTTTCTAAATGATAACCACCTCTAATTGAAATGTTATCAAAGCGCCATTCTGTTCCAAGGCGCAATTGTCCAGCACCTTCTAAATTAGTATCAAAAGCTAAGTTTTCTTGTGTGAAATCAGCATTTTTAAGTTTTAAATTACTGTAATTTTTATAGGTATAATCAACACTAATTAAACCCATTCTATTAAAAATATAAGCAAAACTACCCGTTACTTTGCTTGGAGTTCTTAATTTATAATTAAATCCGTTTACTCCAGAATAATCTTCAAAAGTAGTTATATCATTTTCGTAAGTGACTACATCAAATTCTACAAATTCTTCAGAAAGTGTATACCAAACAGGTGATTGAAATGCTAGTCCAAGTCGAACATTGTCTGTTGGTTTTGAAATAAAACCAATATTAAATGAATAGCCTTCGCCGTAGGTTAACAATTCTTGAATTTGAGATACATCAAAAGTGTTTCCGATTCCATCATTATTGTACTCTTCAATAAGTGCACTTTGATAATGTTCAATATCATAAGTGTTAATAGAAACTCCAACATATAAATTATCTCTGTATTGAGATGCTACGGTAAAAGAATATTTATAATTTTTACCATCGGCAAAATTTTCTAAATATTGACCATCAGAATTTGGGTATACTAAATCTGGATCGTAAATATCTGAAATAGGAGCAAAGCCACTATTTCCATTTGCTATCCAAAGGTCTTCAAAATTGTTAATGGCACTATAATTAAAGCCCAAAGCAAAGTTACTCCAATCTGAATTGTTGCGAGTATTTAAAACAAGTACGCCTCCAGCTTGTGATAAATTTGAGTAATCATTTTCTAAAAGGTTGTTAGTTCCATAAAATGTTGACGTAGTTTTAGTGTTTTTTATATCTAGAGATACGGCAAACTCACTTTTTAAAAATACAGCGGCTCCTGCTGGGTTTATTTCAATTGCAGATAAATCGCCACCTAATGCACCAAATGCACCACTCATTGCGCTATATCGAGCTGTACCGCTTATTTCTTCTTTTGAAAATAATATGCCAATGTCGTTATAGCTTAATGTTTGAGCGCTGGAAATGTAAGCAAAGCAAAGCATTGCTACTAAATATAAATTTTTCATAATGTGTTGTTTTAATTACGTCTTCTACTTGACGATGAACTATTGCTTGATGATCTTGATGATGAACTACTTCGACTTGGGGAATATGAACTATTAGAGCTTGATGATCTTGTGCTTCTAGATGTGCTAGAATTATTTGAGGTTGAGCGTCTAGTTGTATTTTGGGAACGTTGGCTTGTAGTTGTTGTTCTCCAATTGGTAGCAGTTCTTTTGGTGTTTTTAGGAGTAGTTGAAGTTCCATTACTTCTTGTTGTTCTTGTTGTAGAACGAGTATTGGTGCTTCTTGGCTCTTTGTATGTTCTGGTACTGGTATTTCTAGTTTGTGTACTTCTAGTAGTTGTATTGTCCACTCTTCTAGATGTAGAACTTACACTTCTTCTACTTGGTTGATTTGTAGCTACTGTAGTTGTTCTGCTTATAGCTGCTAAATTGTTGCTATACCTTCTTGTACTGGTATTGTAAGCAGTTCTTTTACCATAACTGTCGTACCTTCTGTAGGAGCGTGGATAGTTATAATTGTAAGGGTGGTAGCTGTAATATGGGTAGTAACTTCCGTAATAGCCATAGCCATATTCATAAGGATAGTTATAACTGTAATATGGACTGTAATATCTCCAAGAAGAATAGTAATTAGAGTAGTATGGATAATAATTATAATACGAATAGTAAAAAGGATTATGCCAATAGAAACCAGAACTTGCATAACCTGTATTTATGGTAATTGTAACATCGTTAGAATATTCCCAAGGGGCTTCATACTCATCAACTAATGTGTCATTTTCAGCGGTAGTATCATCATAAAGGTATTCATCAATATCAGTAAAGGAATCATTTTCATCTAAACTTTGAAGTTCTTCAAGTTGGCGTGTAAAATAATTTTTATCAAAAGTAGCATTCTTTTCAACAATTACAACCTCTGGTTGCGTTTGGTTATTTGAAGTATAAATACCATCTTCATTAGTATTGTTAGCACCTTGATAAGTCCCACAAGAATATAAACTAACAGCTAGCACTAATAAAAGACTAATTTGTGAGTTTTTTCGGTTAATTATTTTTGAAACTTCCATAATCAGTTGTAATTTTTATTGTTGAACTATGTAAAAATAACTAGTTTTGTCGAAATTAGTA
>CAYPNJ010000061.1:0-5282 GCA_964412305.1 uncultured Lutibacter sp.
ATAGTTTAACTAAAAGTGTTTAAATTTTTAGTCAACCTATTTCAGGATTTTACACTAATATGAGAAGAAACAAACTCTAATAATTCTATATCTGCTTCTTGATATGCATTTTTATCATTGTAACTTTGGACTACAATTGCTCCTATTACTTTTCCGTCAACTTTTAGAGGGACTCCTAACCAAATTTTAGGAAAAGTACCAATTAGCTCAATCTCCCCACTGGAAATTAGTTTTTTATATTCCTTTGATTTTACTAAAAGTGGCTTCCCCTTTTTTATTAAATAACCCGTCATAGATTTCCCTATTGGAAACTCTTCATCAGCATCTTCACCTGCAATAAAAGGAATGCTTATAGTTCCCCTATCTTCATTATAAAAAGCAATATAAAAGTTTGTAGTATCAATTAACTGACCCAGCTCATTCATAATAAACTCATTAAACTTTTTTAAATCATGAATCTTATAACCTTCTTCTGATATTTTTAATAATACTTTCCTTTTTTTTCTTTCTGAAACATCTTTAAAAATACCCTCATAATGCAACAAATTTCCGTTTTCATCAAAAATGCTTTTTACATAATCTTCTACCCAAATTGAAGTACCATCATGCTTTCTAACATGGTACATATTTACTACTTCAGAATTTTGCGTATTAATGCTCGTCTTACGATCTTCAACGTTAAAATATAATTGAGATTTAATATCAATATTTAAGAGTTCTTCTTCAGAATTATAACCTAGCATATTAACCAACATTGAGTTTACTGTGAGAAACTTACCCTCAGGAGTGCTTTTATATTTTCCATTAATTGAATTATTATATAAATTTTTAAACTTGGCTTTTGCTACTTCTAAATCTTCAATTACTAATTTTTGTTCACTTATAAGTGTTAATAATTCATCTTTTGTTAATTCACTCATTATAGGTGTTTTTGAAATTTTACTTTCCATTAAATTAAGTTTTGTATTTAACCTAATGCTAATTCTTCTACTATCTCTTACTACAATTCAGATTCTAATATAGAAAAAGCATTTTAATAATTAATAACTTCTGTGAATTTTTTACAATATTAATACACATAAAAGCAATTCAATTGTTAAATAAATGTTAAATAATAGTACTATGTCTTGCATACTACTATCTTTTATCCATATATTTGCATAAGAGAATACTATATACTTTAATTATGATTACACAAAACGATAAAAATTACAGTTCAATAACACACTTAAGTGGTTTCGCAGGATGGTTTTTTCCATTTGGAAATATAATTGCGCCTCTTGTATTATGGTCTGTTAAAAAAAACGAAAGCTCTTATATAGATACCCACGGAAAATCTGCTGTAAATTTTCAGCTTAGTTTAATTCTGTATGGTTTTATATTGGCATTATTAATTGTACCAATTGCTATATTTACCTTAGGCCTAGGAATTTTAGCAATTGTTATTGCAATTGTACCTGCCATACTATTAAAAATAATTTTAATTATAACAGCAAGTATGAAAGCAAATAGTGGAGAGTATTACACATACCCTTTCACCATAGAATTTATTAAATAGCAATATGCTTTTTAACTATTAAATTACAACTTATGAAGATAGAAAACACAAAAGCACAAATGCGAAAAGGAGTCTTAGAGTTCTGCATACTATCCATACTACAAAATGGTGATGCATATACTTCAGAGATCTTGTCGCACTTAAAAGATGCAAAACTATTAGTTGTTGAAGGAACAGTTTATCCTTTATTAACTAGATTGAAAAATGCTGGTTTGCTTGGCTATCGCTGGGAAGAATCAACATCTGGACCGCCAAGAAAATATTATGCATTAACAGAAACAGGGAAGTTATTTTTAAAAGAATTAAACGGCACTTGGAGTGACCTTGTAGAAGCAGTAAACTTAGTAACTACCAAAAAATCAACAAAAAAATGAACAAGACAATAAATATAAATTTAGGAGGCATCTTTTTTCATATTGATGAAATAGCTTATAAAAAGCTAAAACTTTATTTAGATGCTATTAGAAGATCTCTAAGTGACGACCCACAGGGACGCGATGAAATTATAAATGACATTGAACTTAGAATTGGAGAATTACTTTCTGAAAGAGTGAAAGACGAACGCCAGGTTGTTAATGAAAATGACATTGATGAAATCACAAAAATAATGGGGAAACCTGAAGATTATTTAGTTGATGAAGAAATGTTTGAAGACGAACCAAAATACCGTAAAAAAAGTACTTCAAAAAAATTATATAGAGACAGTGAAGATAAGTTCTTAGGTGGAGTATCATCTGGACTTGCTCATTACTTTGGTATAGACTCTTTATGGGTACGCTTAGCTTGGGTAATATTTGTTATTGCTGGTTTTGGAGTTGGAATACCTATCTATATTTTACTTTGGATATTAATTCCTGAAGCAGAATCAACTGCTGAAAAACTTCAAATGAAAGGAGAACCCGTTAATATTAGTAACATAGAACGTAAAATTAGAGAAGAATTTGAAGGTGTTACATCTCGTGTAAAAGACGGTGTTAATGATGTTACTGATAAAGTAAAAGGTTCTGAATTTAAAGAAAAAGCAAAATCTGGTTTACAAGAAGTAATAGAAACTCTTGGGAAATTTTTTACTGCAATATTTAACATATTTGGAAAATTTATTGGAGCCATTTTAATATTAGTTGCTGCAACTACTTTAATAGCACTTCTAATTGGAGGTTTTTCATGGGGAGGTATTGAAATATTAGGTATTGGCGATGAGTATGTACATTACCCATCAATATTTATAGATTCAATGTTACCATCTTGGTTGTTAATTCTTTTTGGATTTTTTGCTGTAGGAATTCCTTTCATCATATTATTTATGCTAGGTTTAAAAATATTATCAAGCAATGTAAAATCATTTAGCACAACTACTAAACTTTCATTTTTAGGAGTATGGATAATTTCTTTACTTGGTTTAGGTTTTGCAGGAGCAGATTTTGCAACTAGAACTGCATTTGATGGTGTAAACAACCAAACCGAAGAATTACCAATTGTTGCATTAGATACTTTAAAAGTAAAAATGATTGGTAACGATGATTTATCTTCAAGAAAAGAATTAAGAAAACAGTATAGTCCAGAAACCGTTTATGATAATGATATCGAAAAATTATATTCAACAAGAATTAATGTTGATATTAAATATACTGATAAAGAAAATGCTTTTATTAAAATTAGAAAAGAATCTGAAGATAGAAATCGTTTACTTGCAAATAATAGTGCGGAATCACTTGAATATCAATTTAGCTTAAATGATACTAATTTAGAATTAAATGGTTATTTTTTATCAGAATTAAAAAGCCAATTTAAAGATCAATTAATTGATATTACTATCTACTTACCTGTTAATTCAGTTATTTATTTAGACAGTACAACACGTACATTTTTATACGATGTGAAAAATGTTCAAAATATTTACGACCGTGATATGCCAAAACACTTCTATAAAATGACTGATGATGGTTTAGAATGTTTAGACTGTGACCCAAGTATATTTGGGCATGGTTATAAAAGCAATATTAAACAAATTAGCCTAAATATAGATAAAGATGGTTTAGAAGTTAAAATAAAAGATGATGATGGTGATGCAAAGCTTAAATTAGATAAAAAAGGAATTCTTATTGAATAATTACAATTCAACATTAAAATTCAACAGTTGGTACTTTAAAAATTTGTACTCAGTACAATTAAAAATACTTTTGAATACACAAAAAACACAATTATGAAAACAATCACAAAAATAACAGCACTTCTTCTACTACTTATTACAACTTCATCTTGTTTTATTGAAGGAATGACAGGAATAAGAGGCAACGGAAATGTTCTCTCAGAAGAAAGATCTATACACAAAGATTTTGACGCAATAAAAGTGCAACAAGGAATTAATTTATATTTAACACAAGGAAACTCAACAGAATTAAGTGTTGAAGCCGATGAAAATATTTTAGACTTATTAATTACTGAAGTAAAAAATAATGAACTGAAAGTTTATTTCGAAAAAAATGTTTACAGAGCAAAAGCACGTAATGTATATTTAACTACTAATACAATTTCAAGCATAAGAACATCTAGTGGAGCATCAGTTAAATCTGAAAACACATTACAAGTAAACTCATTAGAACTAGATTCTAGTAGTGGAAGCTCCATAAAAATTTATGTGAATGCTGAAGAAATAACAACATCAACATCAAGTGGTGCCGATATAGATATTTATGGAACAACTAATTTATTATCTGCAAATGCAAGTAGCGGTAGCTCAATTGATGCAGATAGATTAGAAGCTGTAGATGCTTATGCAAGAGCAAGTAGTGGAGCTAATATTGATGTAAATGTATCAGGAAAACTAACTGCAAATGCAAGTAGTGGTGGTGATATAGATTTTGATGGTGAACCAACAAATGTAGATAAAGATACCTCATCAGGAGGTAGTGTAACAAGAAGCTAATTCCAATTTATATATTTAAATTGTTAAGTCAGTTCAACTAGTTTGAACTGGCTTTTTTTATAAAAAAAGCTATCTTACAATTATTATAAATTTGTTAAACTATGATAAACATCACTGTTAATCAATCCAAGTTGCTTACTTTTACAGCTATTTATTAAACAACACTAATAAAATATTAAAATGACAAAAAAAAGAATAGGCTCACACTCGTTTCACATACCTGTGATGGGAATCGCTTTCACCTTAGACAGCCCTATTAAAATAGCAAAATACGGTATTTCATCTGTAATTTCAATTGTTGACGATTTTATAATTGAAAAAATGAATGAATATTATTCAAATAAATTTGAAATCCCTTATAAAGAAATTTCAACAAAAGTTGAAGATTATAGAGCTAAAAGAATTACTTCTTATCTAAATACAGTTGATACCATTACAAAACAAACTTTTGAAAAACTCAAAAGTAGTTTTAATGAAAAGAGCGGAGAATTTGAAAAATATATAGACATGCTCCCTGACTTTTCTGAATTAAAACAAAGTTTTGTTAAAGCTATTCAGAATAACACATTAAAAGAAGATGTAAATAGCTGGGCTCAAAACAACCTGAAATTAGGAAGTATTGATGTTAACATCATGACAAAACTTGATAAAGTAAATTATAACAAAAAAGAACAACTCCCTTCTGAATTTAATGATGCTCACGCTGCTTTAAGAGGCTTTGCTAATAGTAATTTAGAATCATCTGTAGTTCTATCAGCTGGTATGAACCCCAGGTTATACAGCTATTTTGAAAATTTT
>CAYPNJ010000061.1:5382-11620 GCA_964412305.1 uncultured Lutibacter sp.
TAAGTGATGTACATAACTTACTAGTAACAGCACTAGAAAGTAAAGAGAAACATGTTCCTAGCAGTCCTCTAGATTTAAAAATTACAGCTCAAGGAGGAATTGGGACTTCAGAAGAACACGAATTTTTATTAGACAACTACAATATTGATTCTGTAGGATGGGGATCTCCTTTTCTAGTTGTTCCTGAAGCAACCACCGTTGATTCTGAAACAGTAGAAATATTAAAAAATGCCACAGAAAAAGACTTGTACTTAAGTGATATTTCTCCTCTAGGTGTTCCCTTTAATAGTTTAAGAGGTAGTACCAATGAAATTGTTAAAAATAAAAAAATAGCAAATAATAACGCTGGTAGTTCTTGCCCTAAAAAGTTTTTAGTTTCTAATACAGAATATACAGAGAAAGCAATTTGTACTGCATCAAAAAAATTTCAACGTATAAAACTAAATGAATTGAGTCTTGAAGATCTTAATTCAAATGAATATACTGAGAAATTCAATGCAATTACTGCAAAAACTTGTTTATGTGAAGGCTTATCAAATGCCGCACTACTTAAAAATAATATTGAACATAAAGCTGAAGAGCAAGGTGTCGCAATTTGTCCAGGTCCAAATATGGCGTATTTCACAAAAGAACTTTCTTTAAAAGAAATGGTGCATCATATTTATGGAAAAGTAAATGTTATTGCAACAAATAATCGTCCACACATGTTTATTAAAGAATTAAAAATGTATGTTGATTATTTTTCTAATAAAGTAGAAGAAGTAAAAGATTCTGTTTCTAAAAAACAAGAAAAGTACTTAACCAATTTTCAAAGTAATTTAAATGATGGTATTGAATATTATCACCATTTATTTTCTTCATTTGAAACTAATAAAGAAACTTTATTAAGTGATTTGGAAAGGTTAAAAGAAGAATTATTTAATATTAAAGTACCAATATTAGTTAAAGTTTAATAAAAAAAGGTCTTTCAATTGAAAAGACCTTTTTTTATATTAGTTAAAACACTATTTATTCACCACAATGAAAATTAGCTAGTGTTTTATTTTCAAGAATTTTTAATGTGCTATCTCGTACCTCTGCCATTAATATGCTTAGGCTACACAATTCTTCATCAACACAATCATCGCATTTTTCATAATAATTTAAACTCACACAAGGTAACATTGCAATTGGGCCTTCAAGTAATCTAATTATTGTAGAAATTTTTATTTCAGAAGGTTCTTTCAATAAATAATAACCACCTCCTTTTCCTTTTTTTGAAGAAAGAATACCACTCTTCTTAAGGGTTAATAAAATGCTTTCTAAAAATTTTTTGGAAATATTTTCAGATGTCGAAATATCTGAAATTAAAACAGGTACATTTTGCTCTTGCTTTGAAAGATAGCTAAGTGCTTTAAGTCCGTATTTTGTTTTTTTTGAGAGCATTTTTAAAAATACTAATTTTGAAATTAATTTAAGAGGTTTTTGGTAAAAAAACTTCAGCCATCATGCATCTGGCACTACCTCCACCACAAGCCTCAATGGTATTTAATGAACTATAGAGTAGCTCTCCATGTTTTTTTAGTTGAGAGACTTGCTGTTTTGTTAAACTTTCATAAGCCGAGTTAGACATCACAATGTATCTCTTATTGTCTTTTCCTAATACCTGTAGCATATTTCCTGCAAAACAATTTACTTGCTCTTCAGTAATTTTAATAATTTCTTTACCGTCTTCCTTTAAATGTTTAATTACATTTTTACGTTCTTTTTTATCATCAAAACTATCTAAACAAATTACTGAGAATTTTTCACCCAAGCACATTACAACATTTGTGTGGTAAATTGGTAACCGTTTATCATTAACCGTCTGATAAGAAACAAAAGGGACAGGTGTGTACTCAAATTCTTCACAAAATTCTATAAATAAATCTTCATCAGCTCTTGGCGATAATACACAATAAGCTTTTTTATTTACCCTGTCTAATATCAAACTTCCTGTGCCTTCTAAAAATAATTTTTCTTCTTCAGCTGAAGTATAATCAATTACATTTTCAATTATAAATCCTAATTTCTCTAGAGTTTCTAATACGTCTTCTCTTCGTTCTAACCTCCTATTTTCTGCAAACATTGGATACAAGCCTATATCACCATTTTCGTGAAATGAAATCCAATTATTTAGAAATATTGAATCAGGTGTATCTACCTCTTTTGTATCATTAATTACAATTACTTCAACTCCAATCCCTTTCAATTTCTCTACATAAGTATCAAACTCTTGCAAAGCTTTAAATTGAATTGTTTCAGGAGTTAAATCGTCTACTACTTTTTGATAATAGTTGTTTACTGCCGTTTGTTCATTTGCTCTAAATGAAATTGGGCGAATCATTAAAATAGTATTTGTAATCTGATTCATGATTTTTAATTAAAAAATATTAATTAACGCACTTGTTGTAGCTCTTAAAACATCAAAAGCAGTTTCTGCCATTTTATTTCCTTTATTATCCAATGTTGGGTTTATTTCAACCACTTCAAAACAAGCAACTTTTTTTGTGTTTATAAATGCTTTTATTATTTCAATAACTTCAAGTTCGTCAAACCCTTTTGAAACTGGTGTACCAGTACCTTTTGAAATTAAATCACAATCCATACTGTCTACGTCAAATGAAATATAAATAACATCACAATTACTTAATTTTTCAATAGATTCATTTAAACAAATATCAAAGCCTCTGTAACGCATTTCAGAAACTGTATAGTTTTTTATATTGTGATTTTTAATTATCTCTTCTTCCTGTTCTTCAGTATCTCTTACCCCAAAATAAATTATATTTTCATGTGATACTTTTGAGCCTTCAACACCTATATTTTTCATTTGATTCCAATAGACTTCTGTTTGCTCAATTACATTATTTATTTTAAAATCTAAATTATCATCATTTAAAGCAGCTGCTAAAGGCATTCCATGTATATTTCCTGTTGGGGATGTATATGGTGAATGAATATCTGCATGCGCATCAATCCAAACTACACCTAATATTTTTTCTGGAAATGCTGCTTTAATTCCACTAATACTCCCAAGTGCTGAAGAGTGATCTCCTGATAATACTATTGGGAACTTATTACTTAATAGCGCTTTAGTAATACTTGCACTTAAACGGCTACAAACTTCTAAAACACTTCCAATTCTTTTCGCAAATGAATTATTCTCTTTATTATAAATTGTTTCGTTTTCTGTATCAATGTCTTCAAATGGATAACAATTAAAATAATCGTCATTCTTATTTATAGCGGCAATCTCAATTGCATCAATGCCCATATCTGACCCTCTAGTTCCAGCACCTAAATCAGATCTATTTTTAATAAGCTTAATTGTCTTCATTTAATGTTTGGTTTTTAACAAAAGTACAGTTTGTAATGATATTATTAAAATTAAATAGCCCTACTTAATTGTAAGGCTATTTATATATTAATTTTTTTCTATAAATATCTATAGAAATTTATCTTTCTTCAAACGATTTAAATGAACGCAAAGCTTCACCCATATATAATTGACGTGGACGACCAATTGGCTCTCCATTTTCTCTCATTTCTTTCCATTGAGCAATCCATCCTGGTAAACGCCCAATAGCAAACATAACTGTAAACATTTCAACTGGTACACCTAATGCTCTGTATATAATTCCTGAATAGAAATCTACATTAGGATACAATTTACGTTCAGCAAAGTACTCATCTTTTAAGGCTACTTCTTCTAAATGTTTTGCAATTTCTAAAATTGGATCATTTAAATTCAAATCTTCAAACAACTCATCAGCTGCTTTCTTGATAATACGAGCTCTTGGATCGAAATTTTTATAAACTCTATGTCCAAATCCCATTAAACGGAATGGATCATTTTTATCTTTTGCTTTATTAATAAACTTCTCAACACCTCCACCATCTTTTTGTATTTCTTCTAGCATTTCTAGCACTGCTTGATTAGCACCACCATGAAGTGGCCCCCAAAGAGCAGAAACTCCTGCAGAAATAGATGCAAATAATCCTGCTGCCGATGACCCTACAATACGTACTGTTGATGTAGAACAGTTTTGTTCGTGATCTTCATGTAAAATTAAGAGTTCCTCTAAAGCTTTTACAGCTATTGGATTTAATTTAAAGTCTTCTGTAGGTATTTTAAACATCATTTGCATGATATTTGATATATAGTCTAAAGAATTATCTGAATAGTTTAAAGGCAAACCTTTATTTCTTCTATGTGCCCATGATGCTAACACTGGAAACTTTGCCAATAATTTTACAATGGCACTGTACATATCTTCAGTAGATTCAACATTTACACTACTAGGGTTAAATGCTGTTAAAGCACTTGTTAATGAAGATAACACTCCCATTGGGTGAGCTACTTTAGGAAAACCATCAATAATGTTTTTCATTTCTTCATTTAACATAGAATGGGATTTGATATCAGCCTCAAACTTTTTCAATTCAGTTTTAGTTGGTAATTCTCCAAATATTACTAAATAGGCAACTTCTAAAAAACTTGCTTTTTTTGTTAAATCTTCAATAGCATAACCTCTATGACGTAAAATTCCTTTCTCACCATCTAAAAATGTAATTTTACTAGTACAAGATCCTGTATTTTTAAATCCTGGATCAATTGTTATTACACCTCCTGTAATTGGTCTCAAAGTTTTAATATCTATGGCAACTTCATTTTCTGTACCTCTATGAATTGGGAACTCATATATTTTACCATCAATTTCTAATTTAGCTATATCTGACATATTTTAAATTTATAATTATTTTTTTATTTTCACACAAATTTACGAAATTTTAACGTTTTTTAAAAGTTTTATTATGTAGCATTTATAGCAAAAACCTCACTATTTTAATAATAAAATAGTGAGGCTCCCTTTTTAATTTAATAAATGCATTTTTTTATTCCATTTCTACTAAATCACTTTTAATTCCAACCATTTTTTCAAGCATATCTGTGGTAACAGATTTAGGTCTTTCTAGTGAATATCCTAAGGCTCTATCCCAAATTATATTAGATAAAACACCAAATGATCTTCCAATTGAAAATAGCACTGTATAAAAATCATATTCTTTAACCCCATAATGCCATTGCACTACACCAGATTGTGCATCAACATTTGGCCAAGGGTTTTTAGCTTTACCTTGTTCTACTAAAATATCTGGTACTACTTTGTATAGCGCATCAACATATTTAAATATTTTATCATTTGGTAAATGCTTCAAACAAAATTCTCTCTGAACTGAATAACGTGGGTCTGTTTTTCTTAAAACTGCATGTCCATAACCTGGAATAACCTGTCCTTTATTTAATGTGTCCCAAACATATTTTTTCATTTCATCTTCAGAAGGGGTTTTATCTCCCATTTGATCCATTAGTCCTTGTAACCAACGTAATACTTCTTGATTTGCTAAACCATGAAGAGGTCCTGCTAACCCATTTATCATTGCTGAAGTTGCATAATAAACATCTGATAATGAACTCGCTACTAAATGCCCTGTGTGAGCACTCACATTTCCGCTTTCATGATCTGCATGAATAATAAAATACATACGCGATACATCGTCATAAGGTTTGTCTTTCCCCATCATATAAGCAAAATTTGCACCTAAGTCTAAATTTGGATCTGGATATCTATGCCCATTCTCAGGTTTGTATAATTTGTTATAAATATACGCACCAATAAGAGGCATTTTTGCTAATAGATTTGTGGCATCCTCATAGGTAGTATCCCAATAATCCATTTTACTCATTCCCTTTTTATATTTAATATTGAAATGAGATTCACGCTCTAAACTCATAACTGCTGCCGACAAAATTGCCATTGGATGACTATTACTTGGAAAAGCATCAATAACATCCCAAACATAAAGAGGAATCATTCGTCGATTGTTAAAATCAATCATTAGCTCCTCTACTTCACCTTTAGTTGGCATTTCACCTGTTAATAGCAAATGATATAAACCTTCCACATAGGGCATTTCAGCACCTTCTGGTTTTGGTAATTGTTCTAAAACTTCTGGAAGTGTAAAACCTCTATACCGAATTCCTTCAAATGGATCTAAATATGAAATATCGGTTACCAAACTCTTAATCCCTCTCATTCCTCCAATAGCTTGCGCTACAGTAACCTGATCAATAACATCATCACCATGCTCTTTCACTAATCTAGTTGTTCTTATGCGATGTGACTGAATTTTTTCATATAATTTATCCTTTAAA
>CAYPNJ010000062.1:0-5092 GCA_964412305.1 uncultured Lutibacter sp.
AATATTTATAACACTTTCTTTAAACTAAATAATTGCACCCAACGGGTTATGTATAGCTCTATCATTCACCGCCAAACAAGCTTCTTTAAAAGCTTCCGTATATGTTGGATGTGCGTGAGAAGAACGTGCAATATCTTCAGATGAAGCTCTAAATTCCATAGCTATAACAGCTTCAGCAATCATATCAGCAGCTCTAGCACCAATCATATGAACTCCTAATATTTCATCAGTTTTAGCATCGGCTAGTACTTTTATTTGTCCGTCTAAATCCATACTTGCTCTAGCTCTACCTAATGCACGCATCGCAAAACTTCCGGATTTGTAATTAACCCCAGCTTCTTTTAATTGCTCTTCTGTTTTTCCAACCGTAGCAACTTCGGGCCACGTATAAACCACCCCTGGAATTAAATTGTAATTAATATGAGGTTTTTGACCTGCAATTAATTCTGCAACCATTGTTCCTTCTTCTTCAGCTTTGTGAGCTAGCATTGCACCTTTTACAACATCACCAATGGCATAAATATTAGAAATAGATGTTTGTAATTGTTCGTTAGTTTCAATTTGACCTATTTTATTTACTTTTAAACCAACTTTTTCTAATCCTAACCCTTTGGTATATGGTTTTCTTCCTACTGAAATTAATGTATAGTCACCTTTAAATTCAACAGGATTTCCTTTTTTGTTATCTGCAATAACTATTACTTCATTTCCATTATTAACAACTGAAGTTACTTTATGACCAGTAAAAAATTTAACACCTTGTTTTTTTAAAGTTTTTTGTAATTCTTTAGAAAGCATACTATCCATTCCCGGAATAATAGTTGGCATAAATTCAATTACAGAAACGTCTGCACCTAACCTTTTATAGACAGATCCTAATTCTAATCCAATAACTCCACCACCAATTACAATTAAATGTGTTGGTATTTCAGTTAAACTTAAAGCTTCAGTAGATGTTATCACTCTTTTTTTGTCTAATTCAATAAAAGGCAATGTTGATGGTTTTGAACCTGTTGCAATAATGGTTTTAGTAGCTTCAATTTGTTCAGAAGTACCATCAGTTTTTGTAATAGTAATATGAGTAGCATCATTAAAACACCCAATTCCTTGAAGTACAACAATATTGTTTTTATCCATTAAGTAATTGACACCTCCAGATGTTTGAGTAACAACTTCGTTTTTACGTGCAATCATTTGTTTAAAATTTACTGATAACCCAGTAACATCAATTCCATGAGTAGCAAAATGTTTAGTTGCATCGTAATAATGATGAGAAGAGTCTAATAGTGCTTTAGAAGGAATACACCCTACATTAAGGCAAGTTCCACCTAGCGTATTATATTTTTCAATAATAACTGTTTTTAATCCTAGTTGTGCGCATCTAATAGCTGCAACATATCCTCCAGGTCCTGAGCCTATAACGGCTACATCATACGTATTCATAATTAGTAGTTGTAAAATTTAGCAGCAAAAATAGCCAATTTATTTTTGAATTTTATTAAAATTAATTTATTTAAAAAAGGTCTTTTTATCTAAAAAAATATCTGTAACAACCGTTATGTATTAATATAATGAAGTTTGTTTGAAAACTTATGCCATTTGTTAGTTTTTCTCTTCATTTTATTGAATTTTATAAAAAAGTGATTGATTTTTAGCAAGTTACCTTAATTATTTAATATATTTGTTCTAGAATTGAGAAATGTGCCCCACAGATTTCATTTAATTAGTACCCCACAAATTTTAAAATAATGCAAAATTTTAGCATTGTTTAGAGAGTTAGACCCCAATTAAATCTTTTTGCCTAAATGGTAAATGTTTATACTTTTAAAATGTTGGTATTTGTGACTTTATAAGAGTGACAAAGCTAAGTTTAATTAAATAAAAAAATTATGAAAAAAATTACTTTTTTTAGTATAGTAACTTTTTTAATGTTGTTATTTTCAGCTACTAATGTTTTTTCTCAACAGGAAAAAACAAAAGTTAGAACTCCTGAAAAAGTAACAAAAGAAATAAATCAATCAAAAGGAATAGGGTTAACTAATGCAGTTTCTACTTCTTCAGGCTCTATAGATGTGGCAGAGAATGTAACATATAATAGTTACTCGGTAGAACAGTTGGTTAATAATTTATTAATTTCAGGATGTTTAACAACAAGCAATATAAGGTTTGGTTATTATGTAAATAATAGTGGGACTTGGACTTGGAATAACCATTCTTGGTCATCAACGGCGGGTAATAGACAGCTAGGTTATTTTAATAAAGCTAGTTCAACGTTTTCATTAGATGAAGGTCTTTTATTTTCAACAGGTAAAATTAGTTCTGCTGAAGGTTCAAATGATACTGGTAGTAAAACAGATCAAATGGTGAGCAATGCTAGTGACCCGGATTTAGCTACAATTACAGGTGAGAATATGCGAGATGCAGCTGTACTAGAATTTGATTTTGTGCCAGATGGCAATATAGTTGAATTTAAATTTGTGTTTGCCTCAGAAGAATATTTGGAATATGTAGAAACACAGTATAATGATGCTTTTGGGTTCTTTTTAAGTGGGCCCGGGATTTCAGGAACTTTTACAAATAATGCTGTAAATTTAGCTGAATTGCCAAATAATGATGCAGTGACAATTAATAATATACATTCAGCGGGTACCAATGTTTATGGCGATACTTTTGCAAGTAAAAATGGTAGTTATTACATAAATAATCCCAATGGAGCTGCACTAATGCAATTTGACGGATTAACTACTGAGTTAACAGCAACATATACAGTTGTGCCAGGGCAAACATATAAAATTAAAATGGCTATTGCAGATGCTTCTGACCAACAATGGGATGCAGGAGTCTTCTTAAAAGCAAGAAGTTTTGCTTCTAATACTGTGGTAGTTACTGATCCTGTGGATGTTTGTTACCCTGCGACGGTTGATATTACTGACCCTGCAATTACCGTAGGAAGTACTTCAGGTCTAACGTATACATATTGGGAAGATGAATTTGCAACAATACCATATGCAACACCAACACAAGCTACAGAAGGGACTTATTATATTAAAGGTGTTGATTCTGTTTCGGGTTGTTCTGATATTAAACCAGTAGTAGTAACTGTAAATGATGTTCAGGGAGCTGAAATATTAGTTTCACATAATGATCTTATTTGCTATTTGGGTGATGGTGGTTCATTTAGTGTAGAAGGATTTGGTGGAATTGAACCATATAGTTTTAGTTTAGATAATATTGATTATAGTAATATTACAGGAATCTTTACTAATTTAGAAGCAGGGGTGTATTCTGTTTATGTAAAAGATGCAAATGGCTGTGAAGATTTAAGTCCAATAATAATTGAACTTACACAACCAGATAGCAGTACTTGTAGAATTGAGAAAGATAATTGTCCTCCTTTTGATTTAGAGGCAGTTTGTTCAGATGGAGATGGAGGAACACCTGTATTTTGGTCTCCACCACAATTTTCATATAACTGCTGTACAACAGGTTCTGAGGATGGTTATTCATTTTTCATGGAGTTTGATTTGCCAGAAAGTTCGTATGGAGAAAATTGCTGGGCTTTTAATTATGTTCAGAGAGTAGGAACAGATAATTTAAGATTATTTCAATCTACAGGAACTGTTGGAAGTAAATATACAGATTCATATTTCATAGGGCCTAATCAATATTTTGTAAATTCAAATGGAGGAACAGATATTAATGTTGAATTAATTGATGTTACTGCTACAGTTGATTGGACTTTATCGGTTTTAGACCCAACAAACAACAATGTTATTTATACAAATACTGTCACAGGAATAACTACTAATGGTATTCAAACAATAATAATACCTGATACGGTAGCTGATGGTATTTACAAGTTGAAATTTAACTTTGCAAGTTCAAATGCAAATGGAGGTGATAAAATGGAAGTAGATAGAGTTTATTATAATGCAACTATAACAGATTTAGATTGTGTGGGAGGAATTAACTTTGTAGTTACTTCTAACTATAATCCAGGAGATGAATTTCCAGATGGTGAAACCGAAGTAATTTATACTGCAGTTTATACTTTTCCTGACGGTAGTACAATTTCTGATACTTGTTCATTTAATGTAAACGTAGTTAAATTAGAAATAAGTGAACTTCTAACTAATCCTACTTGTTCAGGTGATTTAGGAGAAATTGATGTTACAGTTACAGGAGGTTCAAATTACACCTATGCTTGGTCAACAACTGATGGAAGTGGTTTAGAATCTACAGATGAAGATCAAACAAGTTTAACAGAAGGAACATATAGCGTTACAATTACTGATGCTAGTGGATGTCAAATAACGAAAGAATATATTTTAATTGGAGAAGTTGGTCCAGATGCACCAACAGGAGATTCTGTTCAAACGTTTTGTTCGTCAGACAATCCTACTGTTGCAGATTTAATAGCAACGGGAGTGTCTATTATATGGTATGTTGATGCTACAGAAAGAGCAGCGTTAGCAACAAATGTAAGTTTGGAGGATGGAGAAAATTATTTTGCAACACAAACTGTAGATGGATGTGAGAGTGAAAACCGTTTTGAAGTTACAGTAACGATCAATGACACATCGTTGGCAGATGCACCAGATGATGTAACCGAGTGTGATAGTTATGCATTACCAGCGTTATTAATAGGAGATTACTATACGGGTACAGGCGGAACAGGTACAGCATTAGCTGTAGGAGCTTCCATTACAAGTACCCAAACAATTTATGTATATGCAGAAACAGGAACAACACCAAACTGTACAGATGAGAATAGTTTTGTAGTAACAATCAATAATTCACCAGATGCACCATTGGTAGATACTACGCCACCGACATGTTCGGCAGCAGGCTTTACGATGGTTACGAATTACGCATCAGCCAATACCTATACATTTAGTCCAACAGGGCCAAGTGTTGATGGAACAGGATTAGTAACAGGAGCTACAATAGGGACTTCTTATACAGTAACAGCAACGAATGGCGATGAATGTGAATCAAGTTCATCGGACAGCTTTACGAATTTAGCGATGTTACCAACACCAGATGCACCATTGGTAGATACTACGCCACCGACATGTTCGGCAGCAGGCTT
>CAYPNJ010000062.1:5192-6507 GCA_964412305.1 uncultured Lutibacter sp.
TGTGAATCAAGTTCATCGGACAGCTTTACGAATTTAGCGATGTTACCAACACCAGCAATAGAAGTTTCTTCAACAAATGTAAGTTGTTATGATGATGAAGACGGAACAATTAGTGTTTCAGGATTAGGTGATGGAGAACAATATATAATTCAATTAAATGGTACAGGAAATGATTTAAGTAACCAATCTAGTTTTGGACCAGGGACTTATTTAATTACAGCAAGTACATTTGGAAATAATGAAGAAGAGGTAGTATGTTTTACAACGGAAGAAGTTGTTATAACAGAGCCATCACAAATATTTGTAAATGCAGGACCTAATAAACTAATAACTTGTAGTAATCCTACAGCTACTTTAACAGGTAGTGCTACTACAGTAGATCAAATAGGGTTAAGTTATTTATGGACAACTAGTAACGGTGTTATTGATAGTGGAGCTAGCACTCCTAATGCAGTCGTAAGTGCATATGGTATTTATACCTTAACAGTAACTACAGATGATGGTTGTTCAGAAAGTGACGAAGTTATTGTAACCCAAGATATTTCTAAGCCAACAGCTGTTTTAAATGCTGAAGCTACAGAATTAACATGTTTAGTAACAAGTATAGTTTTGGATGCAAGTGAAAGTACAGGGGGAGATTCTTTTTATTGGATAGGCGGAGCAACTACATCGAGTATAATAGTTACCGAACCTGGTTCGTATTTTGTTATTGTAATTAAAAATTCTAATGGTTGTACTTCAGTAAAAAGAATAACAATTACCCAAGACATTTCACAGCCAGAAGTAATTGTTACAGGCAATGAAGAATTAACGTGTGCAAACGATGAGATTATCTTAGATGCAAGTACATCAGTAGTTCAAGGTGAAGCGAGTTATTTATGGAGTACAGGAGCAATTACATCAACAATAGTAGTAACAGAACCTGGAACTTATGAAGTAACGGTAACTGATAGTGACAATGGATGTTCAGCAACAGAAATAGTAGAAGTAGCACAAGACATTTCACAACCTGAAGCAATTATAACAGGCAATGAAGAATTAACGTGTGCAAACGAAGAGATTACTTTAGATGCAAGTACATCAGTAGTTCAAGGAGAAGCAAATTATTTATGGAGTACAGGAGCAACTACATCAACAATAGGTGTTACAGAGCCTGGAACTTATGAAGTAACGGTAACCGATAGTGACAATGGATGTTCAGCAACAGTAATGGTAGAAGTAGCACAAGACATTTCACAACCTGAAGCAATTATTACAGGAAATGAAGAATTAACGTGTGCAAACGAAGAGATTACTTTAGATGCAAGTACATCAG
>CAYPNJ010000062.1:6607-11048 GCA_964412305.1 uncultured Lutibacter sp.
GTTCAAGGAGAAGCAAATTATTTATGGAGTACAGGAGCAACTACATCAACAATAGTAGTAACAGAGCCTGGAACTTACGAAATAACAATTACCGATAGTGACAATGGCTGTTCAGTAACAACAGTAGTTGAAGTTGAGCAAAACGCTACAATATTTGAGGCTACTATCATAGGTAATGAAGAGCTAAATTGTGAAACGACAGAGATAATATTAGACGCAAGTATATCAGATGTAGAGAATGCAAGTTATTTATGGAATACAGGAGCAACAACAGCTACAATAGCAGTTACAGCATCAGGTGTTTATAGTGTAACAATATTGGATTTCGATACAGGATGTTCAGCTACAGCAGAAGTAACAGTATTACAAGATATTACTGCCGTAGTAGTAGCGATATCAGGAAATGAAGAACTAACTTGTTTGAATACAGTAGTTACTTTAGATGCAAGTGGATCAACAGTTCAAGGTGAAGCAAGTTATTTATGGAGTACAGGAGAAACTTCGGCATCTATTGATGTAACAGAACCTGGATCTTATACAGTAGCTGTAACTGACAGTGATAATAGTTGCTCAGGTTCATTAACTGTAGAAGTATTACAAGATAATGTGCCAGTAGAAATAACAGGTGGCTCAATTGAATTATGTATAGAGGATGAAGCATATGATTTAAACAATTTATTAGGGGAAGATTTCGTGTCAGGAGGAACTTGGGCAGATGATAATAATAGCGGCGGACTTAGTGGAAGCTTATTTGACCCTTCAATTGTTAATCTAGAATTGTATCAATTTACATATACTGAACCAGGTGATTGTGGTAGAATAATTAAAGTTTACGTTGGTGTAAATGATGATTGTATTGTGTTGGCATGTTCAACAGATGATTTGACAATATCTAAAGTATTAACTCCAAATAATGATGGATTTAATGATGCCTTTGAATTATTAGGTCTAGAAGGATGTGGATTTACTTTTGAAGTTCAGATATTTAATCGTTGGGGAAAAATTGTATATCAATCAAATAATTACCAAAATAATTGGAGAGGATATGCAAATAACTCAGGAATGACAATTGGTTCTAGTTCAAAACTACCAACAGGAACATACTACTATATTGTAAATGTAATGAGCAGTGGATTTAAGCCAATTACAGGATATATATACTTAGGTACTCACTAATAAAATAAAACTATGAAACGTATAATTATAATTATAGTAATGCTTATTTTAGGATTGGAATATTCTAACGCACAACAATTACCACAATTCACTCAATATATGTACAATACAATTGCTATTAACCCAGCATATGCTGGTAGTAGAAATGCATTAAGCATAGTAGGGTTGAATAGAAATCAATGGGCAGGGTTTGATGGCGGTCCTCAAACACAAACTTTATCAATACATTCTCCTTTGCGAAATGAAAAAATAGGATTAGGTTTTTCATTAATTAATGATAAATCAGGGTATGAAAATTTTACATATGCTTTTGCAGATTTTTCATATACTATTAAAGCAAGTGATGATGTTAATGTTAGTTTTGGTTTAAAAGCGGGAATGACCTATTATAAATTAGCAGAAGAACTATATAATGCAACAGAAGTAAACCAAGACCCATATTTTAATGACAAATTAAATAGGTGGAATTCAAATTTTGGAGCAGGTATATTATTTCATTCCGATAGATGGTATGCAGGTTTATCAATGCCAAAAATGATTAATCATGATTTGAATAACGATACTGAATTTGCAGCTTTAGAAAGAATTCATTATTATGCAATTGGAGGGTATGTTTTTGATTTAAATGATAATTTAAAATTAAAGCCATCTTTTATGATGAAATACACAGAGGGTGTCGCAATTTCAACAGATTTAACAGCGAACTTTTTATTTAATGAAAAGTTTTGGTTAGGAGGTTCTTATAGGTTTAATGGAGAACAAAATGCAGTAGGAGCACTTGTAGATTTTCAAGTTACAGATCAATTTAGAGTTGGTTATACATACGAAATTCCAACAGGTGAAATTAGACCATATACATCTGGATCTCATGAAATATTGTTAATGTATGAGTTTAGATTTATGAAAAGAAAACAAAAATCTCCAAGATATTTTTAACCAAATAAAGATGAATATTATGAAAAATGTAAAAATTTTATTTATTGCCTTTGTTTTGATAGGTACATCAACATTTGGTCAAACTGTAAAACAAAAAAGGGCCGAAAGAGAATTTAATAGCTTTTCATTTGTAAAAGCAATTAATACATATGAAAAATTAATTGATATAAACTTTAATAAACATTACGCTTTACGTAAACTAGGTGATGCATACATTATGTTGCGTCAACCTGAAAAAGCATTGCCAATTTATGAGAGAGTTGTTAAACAGGAAAATGTACCATCTGAATATTATTTATACTATGCACAAACATTAAGAGCTAATGGAGAATATGAAGCTTCAAAAGAGTGGATGAGAAAATATAGAGATGCAGGTAATAAACAAGATTCCAGAGTTAAAAATTTCTTTAAAAATGATGATTTAGCAAGTGCAATTTTTAATTCAAAAGAAAAAAACACATTAAAAAAATTAAATATCAATACTAAATTTAATGAATTTGGTGCTGTAGCTTTAAATAATGATATTATTTTTGCCTCTTCACGTGATGAAGGAGTATCAGTAAAAAGATTATATGCGTGGGATAAACAACCATTATTAGATATATTTCAAGTTCCTATTGAAGGTGGTTCTGTAGGTTTAACAACAAAATTAGAAGGATCTGCAAATTCAATACAACATGATGGTCCAGCAACATTTAATAATGATGGTACTAGAATGTATTTTTCAAGAAATAATTATTTTGAAGCAAAAAAGATTAGTGATGAAAAAGGAATTATGCATGTTGGAATTTATAGTGCAGAATTAGTTGATGGTAAATGGGATAATGTTAAACCAACAAATTTAAATAATCCAAATTATATTGTATATCATCCAACGCTTAGTAATGATGGTAAAAAATTATACTTTGCTTCAGATATGCCAGGAGCTATTGGAGGGACTGATATTTATGTAAGTGAAGTGCTAGAAGGTGGTTATTTAGGAATCCCAACTAACTTAGGGAATATTGTAAATACTGAAGGTAATGAAGCATTTCCTTTCATTCACTCAGATAGTGAAACTTTGTATTTTTCATCAGATGGTCATGTAGGGTTTGGTATGCTAGATGTTTTTTCAACTGTTAAAAATGAGAATAATGACATTGTAAATGTAATAAATTTAGGAAAACCAATTAATAGTAAAAAGGATGATTTTGGATATTTCTTATTTGATGAAGGCTTTAAGGGTTTTATTTCCTCTAATAGAAAAGGAGGAGTAGGAGGTGATGATATTTATGCATTTACTAGAATTCCACCTTTAACATTAAAAGGTCAGATTTTTGATGTAATTAATAATGAACCAGTTGAGGGAGCTAAAATTATATTAGCTCGTCAAAATGGTGAAGAGATTGCTTATTTTATTACTAAAGAAAATGGAGCTTATGAACATTTAATTGGGAGAGATGAAGATTTTGTTTTAAAAGGATCTAAAGAAAAATACCAAGATGTTGCAGTTGATTTTAATTCATTTGGGTTAGAAAAAGAGAAAGAACTGGTAGTTAATTTAAATATAGCTCTTTCACCTATAGAAGATGTGGTAATATTAGCAGATTTAGAAACTATTTATTTTGATTTAGATAAATCCAATATTAGACCTGATGCAGCGTTAGAATTAGATAAAGTTGTTGTTTTGATGAATAAATACCCAGGAATGGTTATTAGATTAGAGTCTCATACAGATAGTAGAGCTATTGATCAATACAATATAAATTTATCAAATAGAAGAGCAAAATCGACATATAAATATATAATTTCTAATGGAATAGATGCTACTAGAATTATAAAATATGAAGGTTTTGGAGAAGCTCAACTAATTAATAAATGTTCAAATGGAGTAAAATGCTCTGAAGAAGAACATCAACTTAATAGAAGAACAGAATTTATTATTATTAAAATGAAATAAACTTTTAGCAGTTGTAACAATAAGAAGCTTTGATTATACTACCGTTGTGGGGACGACAATTTTCTCAAGTTATTATTTTGCAGCTGCTTTTTTAATATTATATTACATGTTGTGGAGACAACAATTTTAAGCTACAATTTGATTAAACCATTTATAATAACGCTTGTTTACTTAATGAAACAGTTTTATCAAAATTATTTAAACAGCTAAAATTTGGAATTAATGATTAATATAGACTTTTAGCAGTTGTAACATAAGAAGCTTTGATTATACTACCGTTGTGGGGACGACAATTTTCTCAAGTTATTATTTTGCAGCTGCTTTTTTAATATTATATTAGTTGTATATCCGTAATTTATCATAACCCTGTAATATTAGCAATAACGAGCC
>CAYPNJ010000063.1:0-10791 GCA_964412305.1 uncultured Lutibacter sp.
ATGTTCATAAACAGTTAAGTGAAGATGGTTTTACACCAAAACACGAAGTGTAGCTGAAGAAAATAATTATTTAAATAAAGAATGTAATTTTTGTTTTGCAATAAAAGTTACATTCTTTATGTTTTCGTAACCAGCTAAACATAAGAATATGAGGGAAAATTAATATAACAGGATAAATAAATTACCGAAATTTATATTTATATAAATATTACAGTAAGTCTATTGAAATAGGAAAATATGTTGATTGCCTGGTTTTTAAAATATAATTTTTCAAATACCACATTCAATCGCAATATCATCCATTGAAGTTACTTTTATCCCGTTTTTTAAGAAGAGAACTTGCTCTATCTATGATTGTATATTTTTGATTTATTTTTTCTTATTATGATTATTTAAATAAGTAGCTTGACTCAATTATAATTCCAACTCTAATCATACTAACATAGTCACTATAGTTTTCCAAACTTTCAGCATAACCATTAAACCATTCTAGAACAAGGTATTGGTTGCTTTTTTTAAAGGGGTTATAAAGTATTTGTGTTTGGATGGCACCCTTCCAGTCCCAAGAAAGCCCTTTTCTTAAAGTAATATTAAACATTAATCTTTTCGGTATAATCTGATGAGTAAATTTAACCTCACTTAATCCTATATATTCAATTAAATCAGGATTGTTTTTTTTATACAAAAAGGGAATCCAACCTTTTATACTTACTTCTGTATTGCTCCCTATTTTAGTAATATAATTTAGAGAAATGTTATTCCAAGATCTAGAATATATACTGTCTCTTCCATTAGATTCGTGTTCAAGCATAAATATTAGAAGCCCTTTTAGATGATTGTCCCTAATAATTGGTTTACCTATACCTAAACCCGGATTAAAATTCATTTCTTTAAACGGACTTGATTCTCTATAAATATCCCAAAAAGCTTTTTGTGTATATGTTAAGAATAAATATGAGTTCTTTGAAAATGTTTTTCTAAATAGTAATTGTTTAATACTAATCTGATACTTTACATCTGAATTGTACTTTGTTGGTGTACCGTTTGTTGGGAAACCTGTAATGAAATAATTATCTTTATAAATTGAGAATGAAGGTGTCTTATTTATTATAGAGTCCTTAATCTTTTCTTCGGTTAAGGTTTGTGATAATAGATTATTCACAAATAAAAGAACAGTTCCTATTGAAAATATTATTCTGAGTATATTTTGTTTATTCATTTGTTCAATAATTGGAAGAATAGCTAATTTTTTAAGAGTTCTTTTTCCTGTAACTGATTTGAATGGGTTTATTATTTAAAATTTTAAACCCTTTTACTGAGACTAGACTATAAATAAATAATCTATTCAAAAAATTAATAGCCCTTTCTCCTTTTTCTATATCCATAAAAAAACTATCTGTTATTAAAAGATGATAAACAATATTATAAGAAGCTAATACGTCTTCAATATTCAATTCTTTTTTGTAAATTTTTTCACTTTGCCCACGTTTAATATTTTTTTCTAAAAAAGGAAAAATAGAATTATCTCTAAATTTTATCAATTCAAAAAAGCCTTCAGAATATCTTTTTTTTAAATCATTAAAAAATGTGGGAGATATAAAAGAAAGGGTTTCTTTTATACAACTAAAAAGAATTTGCAATTCAACAATTGCATTTGATGAAACTCTAGGGTAATTTCGTAACCCTGAATTAAATTTTACAATTTGAATACGCAGCAATTGTTTTAGGAGGTCGCTTTTATTTTCAAAATGAATATAAATTGTTTTTTTAGAAATACCACAGGCAGAAGCAATGTCATCCATAGATACAACATGAATTCCATTTTTTAAAAATAGTACAAGTGCGTTTTCTAGAATTAGATTTTTTTTAGATGTTTTCATTTTAAATATTTCTTTATTTCTTTTCTTGAAATAGATTTTCCTAATTGTATCAACTCAGTAGCTTTATCGAAATCAAAAGTTTTGGCGGAGTCACGTGGAATATTAATTACAATATCAGGTTGGTAAAGTTCTATATTTAATTTAGCTAATTTATGAAGCATAGCAAAGTTGGTGTAAGATAAAAGAGAAAAATATCCTAGACTTTTATTGTTACTGGTATTGATTAGTTTATGGTTTATTTTTGTAAAACTATTAATCAAGTCATATCGGTTTTTCTTTGGCTTTATTTCTAAAGTTTTATGTTTGTCTTCCTTGTCGCCATATAAGTTAACAGCAACCAAAATATCATTTTTGGTGCGTGGCACATATGCTATTGGGATAGGATTTAATACCCCACCATCTACCAAAAAAGTATCTTTATATTTTACAGGAGTAATAATTGAAGGTATTGCAACCGATGCTCTAATTGCATCATAAAAACTACCGTTGGAAAATAACACCTCTTTTTCATTTAAAATATCAGTAGCAACAGCCGTAAAAGGAATATTCATGTCTTCAATATTCATATCAGGAATAAATGATTTCATTTTGGTAAATACTTTTTCACCTTTTAACAAACCGTTTGAAGAAACAGTAAAATCCATTAAATCCCATATTGATTTTTTACTGAATTTTTTTACCCATTCTGTATAGTCAGGTAATTTGCCCATTGCATATAAACCACCGATTAAAGAACCTATTGACGCCCCTGATATAGATGATATTTCAAAACCATTTTTCTCTAGTTCGTTTATAACACCAATATGTGCTAATCCTTTTGAACCACCACTGGATAAAACCAATGCTACTTTTTGTTTCATTTTAATTTATATTTTGGTGATAAAATAATCTGTACGTTATTATCTCGTATTCTACCTTATGTGTTTTTATTCAATTATAATGTCATATTTGTTTAACAATCCAATACTTCCTAATAATGAAAATTTCGCTTTTTTTATTTGATTATTAGTAGGGTCAATAGAAAAATTACTAGAAGTTCTAAAATCTACATTTTCTAAGTTTGAGTTGTTAAATATGGCACCACTTAAATTACAGTTATTAAAAATGGCATTCATTAAATTAGTTTCAGAAAAATCAACTTCATTAAGTGAGCAGTTATTAAAAATCGTTTTTTTTAATTTAAGTCTGCTAAATGATGAGAAATTTAAGATACAGTTCTCAAAATAAAATGCTAATAAAAAGTTATTGCATTCATTAAAATGCAATCCTAATAACTTACATTCTTTAAATGTGGCGGTTTTAAAAGATGTATTTGTAGTTTTAGCCATACTAAAATCGCAACTTACAAAAGTACAATCTGAAAATATGACATCAGATAAATTTACAGTTGAAAAATTACAATTTAAAAACAGGCAATTGTCATATTCTGCCTTTTCAAAAATAACATCTAAAAAATTTATATTTTTAAATTCTTTATCTATAATTAAATCATTCATTACCTGCTTTTTGTCTATTATAATTTTAATTATTTTAAAGAACCAATAGCTTTATGGTATTTGGCACTGCTAATTTTGTATGCAGCTTTTGCATCAATAGCATTAGAATATGCTTTTTGCCATAAAACCTGTGCTTCTAACACATCTTTACCAACAACGGTTCCTGCTTTAAGACGGTCTTCGTATAAACGTAAATTCTCTTTAGCTTGCTCTAATGATTTTTGGGTTAATTCAATATTTTTAATAGATTGATTTAACTCAAAATAAGCATTTTGAATTTCTAAGGCTAAAAATTCTTTGGTTTCATCTAACGTAAGTTTTTGGGCTTCAACTTTATATTCTTGTTCTTTTACTTTTTGTTTTCTACCTCCCCAATCAAATAATGGTATATTAACACTAACCAATCCATAAAAGGATTTCATATTGTCATCTCTATTTGAAAAATTAATTTCCTTACCTATTGAATATAATCCTGTTGCACTTAAAGCAACTGTAGGTCTTCTATCTGCTTTTAATAAATTACTTTGTAATTCTTGTACTGTTACCGATTTTTTTAGAATTGATATTTCAGAACGATTTTCAACAGCATCTTTTATGTTAGAAAGTAATTCAGAAGAATAAGAATCTAATCCTTCATTATTTATATCAAAATTAGTGTCATTTAGCCCTATAATCTGTGCGAAACTCAATTTAGCCATCGTGTAGCCATCTAAAACTTTTATCAAGCTAAGTTGTGCTTCATTTAAGGTAACTTGAACCTTCAAAACATCATTTTTATATATTAACCCTGCTTTATAATAATTATTTAAATCGGTATATAAAGTTTCTAAAAGTTTAAGATATTCTTTGGCTAATACTTTTTTCTCTTTTAGTTGAATTAGTTGCCAATAGGCTGTTTCAGTTTTTAATAAAACTTCACTAGTAGTTAAGTTTTTTTGTTCGTTTTGTAAATCAACTAAAGAGGACGTTATTTTTTTAGCGGCATTTATTTTACCTCCAGCATAAATTACCTGTGTTAAATCTATAGTATTGTTAAGTGAAGACTCAGGTAATAAAGTGTTTAATGGATCTGCTAAATACAATCCTATTGCACTGGCACTTAAAGAGGGCTTATTAGCTGTATAAGCCGATGCTTTAGCAGCTTTAGCCGCATTTATATTTTGTTCAGCTTTTTTAATACTTTTATTATTCTCTAAAGCCATTGCTTTGGCTTCATCTAGCGATATTTGTTTTTCTTGTGCAATACCAATTTGTACCGAAAAACAAACGGCTAAAAATAGAATTAGACTTTTATACTTATTTGAATTCATTTTTTTAATCTTTTATTGATTTTGTATTTTAAGACTTTAAGTGTTCGTAACATTCTATCTTTTTTGGGTTTATATAAAATTACGTCACCAGCATCTGGTTGAATTCCATGTTTATTTCCAACTTCTGGAGTTATAAATAAATAATACAATACAGGGATTACAAAAAGTGTTAAAACCATAGATACAAGAAGTCCTGATGATAATACACTACCCAAAGGAGCCCACATTGGCGATTTACTCATAATCATAGGAATTACACCAACTGCTGCTGCCACAGATGTTAAAAATACGGGGCGCATTCTACGTTTAGCACTGGCTAAAGCAGCTGCTTTAATGGTGTAATTGTGTATTAAAACAAGTTCATCTGCATAATCAACTAAAATAATACCATTACGCACAACAATTCCAATTAAACTGATAATACCCATAAATGCTGTCATTCCTAAAGGATTTCCTGTGATATACAATCCTAAAAATGCACCTAATAAACTTAATGGGAATGTTGCTAAAATAATTATTGTTTTCCCTAAACTTTTAAATTGAAATAATAAAACTAAAAATATAAGAATTAGACTAACACTCATTGAGGTTACCATACCTGGTACATTATCTAAGGTTGCTTCTTCATCACCACCATAAGCAATGCTAATACCTTTAGGTAATTTTATTTTTTCAATTTTTGGTTTAACTTCTTTAAGAATATCCGCAGGAACTCTATCTAATTGCGCTTCAGAAAAAACACTTAAGAGTTTTAATCCATTTCTATGAGAAATCATTCCAGTATGCCATTCAGGTACTAATTGAGCTACTTCTTTTAAAGGTATTTTAGTACCAAGCATAGAAGTAATGTGTAAATTTTGAATAGCATTAAAATCTTTACGACTTATGGAATCATAACGTAAAAAAATATCTACAGGTTTATCACCTTCCCAAAGCGTTGAAATAGGGTATCCTTTAATACCAGCTCCTAATGTTTGATTAATAGCTTGGTTTGTAATACCTAAACGGTTGGCTTTATCATTGTCAATATTAAGTTTAACACCTAAATAATCTTCACCTGAACTCAATCTTACATAATTGGTACCTTCAGTATTTTCTAATATTTTTTTAATTTTAAGAGCTACTTCTTTTTGATCTTTTTCATTATCACCAAATACTCTAACATCAATAGGTGCTCCTTCTTGAATACTTAACTGTTTTACTTTTATATTTCCATCGGGTAAATAGTTTTTAAATTTTTCTAAATATTCTTTAACCATTTCATTAGAAGCATCATTACTTGTGGTAGTAATAAAAATTTGAGCAAAACTTCTTCTAGGTGCTTCTGGTGCATATGTCACGTGAAAACGAGGTGAGCTCATTCCAATAAAACTGGTAATGTCTGTAACACGTTTATCTTTTTTTACAATTTTTTCTAAATCCTTAACGGTTTCTGTGGTTTTTTCTAAAGAAGTTCCTGTTGGAAGCCAAACCTCCAAATTAAATTGATTTCTTTCGTTTAATGGAAAAAATTTAGTTTTAACGTTACTTGCAATCACAAATGCTAATAGTATAGAAGCTGAGGCTATAAGTAGTGTTGTTTTTGGCCATCTCACGGCCCATTCAATACCTTTATCAAATATTTTTTGCAAAATGTCTAATAAACTTCTTCTATTTTGACGGTTACTCATTTTATGCTTTAATCCTGTTTTTATAAAAACATAACACATATATGGCGTTATTAAAAAGGCAACAAGCATTGATGTAATTAATGCAATTGCAACAGTAACAGGTAAAGTTTGCATAAAATCTTTAGCAACACCTTCCATAAAGAAGGCTAGTGGTGCAAAGGCAAAAATAATGGCAAACGTAGCGGTAATTACTGGAATTGATAATTGTTTAGCTCCTGTCCAAGCCGCTGTCCAAGGAGTTATGCCCTCATCTAATTTTTCAAGATAATTATCAACTATTACAATGGCATTATCTACCACCATACCAAGCACAATAAGTAAAGCAGCAAGGGTTACTTGATGTAACTCAATGCCAATAATATTCATTATACCAAAAGTGATGACAATTGAAATTGGAGCCGCAATTGAAGCAACCATTGATACTCTAAAGGGTAATAATAGCATAACAATCAATATCACAGCTCCAACAGCCAAACTAAACTCAACCATAAAGTGGCTAATACTTTTTTGTACATCTACAGGTTGTGATACAATTGTTTTAATTTTTATATCAGGAGGAAATGTTTTTTGAATATCTTTTATTTTAGCCTCTACTTTTCTTCCAAATGCAACAATGTTATTACCAGGTTGCATCATTATTGAAAGCACCATTGTATTACTTTCACCATCACGTACATAAGATGATTTTTCTTCGTAACGGCGTTTAATAGTAGCAATATCTTTTAACCTAACTATGGCTCCTTGTGGAGATGTAAAAATAATTTGATTGGCGATATCAGATTCTTTTTTATAGTTACTATTACTATATATTGGTATAATATTATTTGAACCGGAGCTATATTCACCTGTATAACTAGTTAGATTTTGTTGATTTAATACGCCTATAACTCTTGACATATCAAAACCATACTGTTGCAATTTTTTGTCATTTATACTAATGTATATTTGTTGTCTTTGCCCACCGCTTCTATTTATTTTAGAGACTGTAGGTATTACTTTTAGTCCATCATCAAGTTTATCTAAATAGGTTTCAATTTCTGCATAACTTCTTTTAGGTGATGAAACTGTAATAATCATAGCTGTTACATCACTAAAATTACTGTTGACAAAAGGACCAATAACACCTACAGGAAGTTTTGGGCGTAAATTTGCATCCATATCAAGCTGTAAGGTGTGCCAAAACTTTTTACGATCTTTTACACGTGCAAACATTTCAACTGTAATAAAAGTTTGCCCCTCTCTAGTTTCAGAGCGTGTTTTACGTTTTTTAATTTCTTCGAAAGAAAATAAATATTGTTCAATTTTTTTTGTAACTTCTTGTTCTACTTTATGTTCATCAGCTCCTGGATAAAAGGCATAAACCATAGCAACAGGAATATCAATTTTAGGATTTTCGCTACGAGGCATATTTGTAAGTGCTTTAACACCCAATAGTAATAATAAAACAGTAACTACAATAACAACTTGTTTGTGTTTCATTCCTGCTTCAAAAAAGCTCATTTTTCTCTTCTTTGCCATCTTTTAAGATTTGAGATTGTTTAAAAAATTAAAATTGTATTGGAGATCCATCTTCTAATTTGGTTTGACCAGCTATAATTAAATTATCGCCTTTACTTAATCCTGAAGTGACAATTACTTTGTCAACACCAATAATTTTAGAAATTGTAATACGTTTTTTAAATGCGATATTGTTTTTTGTAGCTATAAAAACATAAGAAATATCATTTAAATCTTTAACAATAGATTTTGCAGGTATAGCAATCACATCTTTATTTATTCCTGTATTAATTTCTATGTTTGCATTCATACCAGGCATTAATTTACCATCGGTATTTTTAAGTCGTATTTTAATTAGATATGTTTTTGAAAAATTATCTGCTTGTGGGTTTATAATAGTAACTTTACCTTTAATATTTTTGTCTAAAACAGGGATTTTCACCAATACATCATCATTTACAGATAAACTACTTATTTCATTCTCTCCAACAGAGGCTGTAGCATAAACTAAATCTGTTTTAATTAAATTAAAAGCAGGAACTCCAGGAGCAACAATGGCACCAACTTCAGTAATTTTTCGTGTTATAATACCAGAAAAAGGCGCAAATAATTTAGTGTCAATAAGATTTTTTTTAGCGATATTTTTATTTGCGGTAGCTTGAGTCAATCCAGATTTTACAGCAATAAAATCGCGTTCAGGCAAACTCCCTTTTTTATACAATTCATTTAACCTATTAAAGTTATCTAAAGCTTGTTCATAGCCTGCTTTTGCAATATCAAAAGCATTTTGATAGGTGATTGTCTCAACAGCAGCAAGTAGTTGACCTTTTCTAACATATTGTCCTTCTTGCACATTTATTGCGGTTATTCTACCAGCAACACTAAAAGCAAGAGCAACACTATTATCAGGTTCAATAGTCCCACTATAATCTAAAATTTCAGAAAGCATTTGTGGAACAATTTTATTTACAGCTACTTTTTGAGCAACTACTTTAGAATCAACTTGTTCATTATTTTTACAGCCTACAAAAAGCAATGTAATGGAGGTTATTACAAAAAATCTCTTTAAAAATACAGTTAACATAATTAAGTTATTTTATAATTTATAATTTCAATTTAAGGTGCAAAGTTGGGTAGAATTTAAACCTTTGGCAAGGTCTAATTAAATCTAAAATTGGTCTAAAAGAAGCTTTTTTATAAAATCGCTGTAATAACAAAATAAAATCTTATTTTGCTAAGTAATGTTTTCGGTATAGTGTAGGAGAGATACCCGTATATTTTTTAAAGTATTTGCCAAAGAAAGATTGGTCGCTAAAATTTAGCTCATCACTTATTTGTGAAATAGTTTTAGAAGGGTTTGCTAGTAATATTTTTGATTCCATAATAATCACATTTTCAATTACTTGCTTAGCTGTTTTGCCTGAAATCTGTTTTAAAACTTTTGATAAATGACCTCTGGTAACCGATAGCACATCTGCATAAAATTGCACATTTCTTTCAGAAGTATAATTTTCTTTTAATATTTTAATAAACCTAAGACTTATCTCTTCGTTTCTTGAAGAAGAAGTAGTTACAGCCTTTTTGTTTTTGTGATAAATAGTTGCCAATTGATACATTAACAAATTAAATGAATGATAAATTATCTCATTTTCAAAATTCATTTTATTTGTTTTTATGTTGTTTTCTTGTAAAAACAAAGCAATTCTCTTAAAAGTATCTACTTCTTTTTTTTCCAACATAAATTTAGGCAATGAATCGTAAACTAAAAATTGAAAAGAAGTACTGTTTTTAAAGCAATTCTTTAACACAAAATCATATGTAAAACTAATTGCCAATATCTTAACTTTCCCCTTAAGATTGATAACTTGGCTCACTGTATTTGGGCTAATTACCAGTACTTCATTTTTTTTTAATGGATAACTAAGTAAATTAAGTTGTATTTCTATTTCTCCAGAAAGTACTAACAGAATTGCAAAATTGTTTAAACGAAAAGGATACGCAATAGGACTTTCTGTATATTCTTTTTCGTTTAAATGTATATGTAATTCTTCTGATTGAAATGGATCTCCAAATATTTCAATTATTTCATTAAATGTATGCGTTTTAATATTTGCCATTCCATAAAGCCTAATTAATTTAGGACAAATATATCAATAGTTTTTTAGTTTTTAATTTTATCGGCCTCATAAAACTTTGGCGAAAACAATAGGTGAGTGGAGCGACCATATTTTAGGGGTATACAAGCATTTTTGCCAACACACCAACTCGCTCAAAATTGCAAAAATTCTCAATCTTTATAATTTGTGCCGTATTAAGAAAAAAAGATAAGCATAATGAAAGAAAACCAATTTGGAACTAAATTTAAGCAAGTGTTTTGAAATTTTTATTTCACTCAAAGCATTATTTATTTTAAAAATTTACTTTGGTGTTCGTGAATCTCCTAAAAAGTCGATTTCTAAAATTTTAAACTGTTGCGCCAACATAACGAGAACATCCTGAAAACTTTTTAAAAGAGAATATTCTTAAATAATCAAAACAAAATTATAAAACTAAAAGGATTGCTTTTTTTTGAGTTGGTAAGTGGCTGTAAATTACTCGTGTATTTTTTATTTATTTTTATTTGAACTCGTGAATGCTATCGCATTTGAGTTTACAAAACAATAAAGTGGTTGCTAGCGGCAATTTAACATAATGACAAATTATAGTTACAAATTAGAAAACGAGAACTTTCTTTAGAATCGCATATTTGAAAGTTTAATGACCCAAGTACTCAATATTGTAAAGAAATGAAAGGTTACTGGGATATTTAACATAATGTAGAATTATAGCTATCAAATACTTTTTAGTATTCACGATTTCTAAAACAAATAAGAAATAATGAGTAAATGGATAAACAGCTATAAAACCAAAATGTCATAATTTGTATTATAATGTTCTG
>CAYPNJ010000064.1:0-3245 GCA_964412305.1 uncultured Lutibacter sp.
AAAAAAATAGAGAAGTAGGATCTTAATATTTAACTACTTCCCTATAACATAAATCAAAATATAAAAACTCAAATAAATAATATATTTTATGCTATTGAAATGTTTTTTATTTAAATAATATTTCCATTTCTTCTAAAGTTTTTCCTTTCGTTTCAGGAATAAATTTCCATACAAACACAATTATAATAACTATAAACCCTGAAAAAATAAAATAAGGTAGTGCATTATTCCATATACCTCCATCAATCTGCAATTTATTGACATCACTTTCAACTAATATTGGAAAAGATTGGGATACAAAATAGTTAGCTAACCATTGGCCACCAACTGCAATTGACATGGCTACACTACGTATTTTATTTGGGAATATTTCTGATAAAATCACCCAAACTACTGGCCCCATTGACATTGCAAAAGAGGCAATAAAAATTAAAATTCCAATTAAACTAAGAATACCTTCTGAAGAAGAAATTGTTGGCATACCTGCAGAATTTAGCTGAGAATAATCACTAAAATATAGTGTGAATCCCATCAATAAAAAACCTATAAGCATTCCAAATCCTCCAATCATAAGTAGTGGTTTTCTTCCAAATTTATCGACTGTAAACATGGCTATAAATGTGAATAGTAAATTAACTGTCGCTAATAATATTTGCTGCAGTAAAATATCTTCTTTTCCAAATCCAAGAGCTTGCTCAAAAATATCAGCACCATAATATAATACCGCATTTATTCCTGTAAATTGCTGTAATACTGAAAGGATAGTCCCAATAATTATAATTGGAAGTAACGATTTTGAAAATATTGAAACTTTCTCAGTTTTTCCTTCACTTTGTATTGATTTTTTAATCTCAATAAATTCTTGATTTGCAATTTCCTCTCCGTGAATTTTTGTTAAAATAACTTTTGCTTCATCTTCTTTTCCTTTCATCATTAACCAGCGCGGACTTTTAGGGACAAAAAATAACAGCCCTAAAAATAATGCTGCTGGTATTAATTCAGACCAAAACATGTATCTCCAACCTATAGAAATATTTTCACTATCACTCATTCCATTTCCAATAAAATAAGTTGCTAAAAACACCACGAAAAATCCAATTACAATGGCTAATTGATAAAAAGTAACCAAAGTTCCTCTTCTATCTGCAGGAGCAATTTCAGCAATATACATTGGGGCATTCATAGAAGCCATACCTATGGCAATACCTCCTAAAATTCTAAAAAACACCATTAACGAAATAGATTCAGGCAGTATACTAGGTAAACCTGAACCCCAAGCTGAAATGGCAAAAAGTACAGCAGCAATAATCAAAGATTTTTTACGACCAATAGCTTTACTTAATATGCCAGAAAATGCAGCACCAGCTAAAGCACCTATCAATGCGCTACTAACTATAAATCCTTTTAAAGCACCTGTTAACTCAAAATATTTTGAAAAATAGAATTGAGTACCGTTAATAACTCCTGTGTCATAACCAAACAATAGACCTCCAAGAGTTATTACTATAGTAATAAAATAGATGTTAATTTTTTTATTTGATGAGTTGTTCATATATTTTAATTTAATGTTAATTATTTTTTCGTAATACTAAAGTTCTGCACTCAAAGTGCAGGGTTTTAATCCCCTAACTGAGACCAATAAAAAATCAAAACATCAATGTTTTATCAATCCCTAAATCTGAAAAATTTATTGTAAAAGTATGTGTTTGAAGGTTTGCTTTCAGATGTGCAAAATCATTTTTATTTATCCATTTTATATCTATTACGTTTTCAGAGGATTCATTTATTCTTATATCGCCTAAAAATGCCTTAGAAGTATTTCTCAATCGCATAAGTTGAAGTTGATTTAAAACAATGTCAGTTTTAAGCCCTTCTTTAACTTCTTGCATACAAATATTGGTACGATTGATTTCTTTATGTCCTCCGTTTCCAATTTTATCTGCAGCTTCATAATTATTTTTCCCTGCGAATAGGTCTAAATACCAAATTTGCGGAGTACCTGGCATAAATAATTGTATGGCTCTTGCCAATAACAACTTTCTTTCATCTTCACCCAATGCACTAAAATACGTAGCATTTATTTGGTAATATGAAATCTTTTTCCCAGAAGGATCATAAAGGTTTTTAACCCTTCCACCACGTTCCATAATTTTATTCATTATGGTTTCAATTTCATTATCACTCAATAATCCTTTATTATAATTGCCATTAACTTCTTTTCCTTTTAGATCTAATACTGGAATCCCATCATGACACCCCAACATATTTACCGTTTTATAACCTTTGCTAACAATTTCATTAATCCACTTTAACAGCGCCTTATTGGTTCCTTTTTCTATAGTATGTAAAACCAACCCTGGAAGAAAAAAATCATAAATAAAATAGCCTTTTTCTGCAACTTCATCATGTACTCCTAGTCCATATTCCGCATGTATTTCTGGCAAAAGCAGTAAATCATTTTTATCCGCTATCTGTTTTATTCTTTCTAAATAATCCCAAGTACCTGGTTTATTAAAAAAGTTTGATTGACCAATTTCCTTATGCAAATAAGCAAAAGCATCTAAACGTAATATTTTGCAGCCAAAATCTTTTAATTTTTTCAAGGTTTCTTCATAAAAATCCCAAACTAGTTCAGATTTTGCATTTAAGTCCATTTGCCCTAAATAAGACTTATTTCCCTCTATAATTTCAATAATTTCACTTTTAAATATGTTGTTTTTACCAAAATCAATAGTTCTAAAATCTTCATTTTTTACAATAGCTTGATTTACTATGTTGCAAATTAATATAGCGCTTTTTGTAGTTAATTTCTCAATCTTCTTTAAATCAGCCACATCGATTTTATGATACTTTACATCTTGATAAAATGTATTCCAATACGGTTGCTCCGAACCATCTGGAAAACGGACTTTTAAAATTGGAAGTCCAGATTTTCTCATAAATAATTTATCTAGAAATTCCTTTCTTGGAATTATGATACCGTCTTTATTTATTACTCCATAACTATCCCAATATGTATTCCAATTGATAAAGAAGTCTTTAAATTTTGACTGCTCTCCATTTTCAAGTAAATCTTTAAATTGTGGCGATGAAACTGATAAATGATTTAGCACAATATCAAACTTTAATGTAATATTGAGTTCTTCAAGTGTTTTTAAATCTTCCTTAGAAACCAATTCTTTATTCAAGTTATAGTCAATAATCGAAAAACCTCTGTCTAAATCACTATTGAAAAAAGTGGGTAA
>CAYPNJ010000064.1:3345-10599 GCA_964412305.1 uncultured Lutibacter sp.
TATTATTATTATTATCTTGTTGCATGAAGTTTTTTTTATTATAAAAGCTTAGATAATATATTAATGCTGTCCGGAAGCCTACCAACATTTTGAAGTTTTAAAGCTGCTAATTGTAAAGCTACTTTTAGACATTCTTCCATAGATTTCCCCTTTATATGGGCAAATAAAAATCCAGACCAAAAAGCATCTCCAGCTCCTGTAGTATCCATTACTTTTTCAATTTTTATTGCCGGTAATTGAATAACCCCTTTTCCTTTTTTTGATAATTTAACGCCATTACTTCCTAATGTTAAACATACAGTTTCAACTCCTTCATTATGAAAAAATTCAAATATTTCACCATGTCGTAGTTCTTTTTCAAAAAGACGTAACATATCATCTTCGCTTATCTTAACCAAAGGGTTGAACTTACAATACTCTTTAATTACTTTTAGCGCTTCTTTCTGACTATCCCATAGTTTATCAGAATAGTTAACATCAATACTCAATTGACATCCTAAATTAAAAGCCTCTTTTGCTTTTGTTAAAATAGTTGTTTTTGCGAGATTTTTACTGAGTGCGAAACAAGTGGTATGAAATATTTTAGTGTCCAAAAGTGTTTCTTTTGATATTTGATCTTCACTTATACAATAATCTGCCTCACGAAAAGGAATAAAATCTGGTGTGCTATTTGATCTTGAAACAAAAACAACGCTAGTTGCTTTGTTTTCAATTCTCTTAATATGATTTGTATTTACATTGACTTCAGAAAGTCTCTTAAAGATGTACTCTCCAAAACCATCATTCCCTACCGTTGCAACCAGGACAGAATTTAAACCTAATCTTGCAGAGTTCATTGCTACATTTGTAGGTGATCCTCCTAGGTATCTATGATAATCTCTTGTGTTGTTTATAAGTACTTCTTTTTGATTACCTATAAAATCAATAAGAGCTTCACCAACACATAGAATGTCTATATTTTTAATATTATCTTTCACTTTCTCCATCAGCTTTAGGCTCTTTTATACGTAACGCTAAAACACCTGCTATAATAAAAAAAACACCTCCAAATAATATGGCATTAACAGCACTATTATCAAGTAAATTTTTTTCTATTAATCCGAATGTTACGGTTTGAATTCCCATAGGAATAACAATCATCATATTTAATATCCCCATATAAACACCACGCCGTTCTTGAGGTACTATTTTAGAAACCATAGAGTAAGGAATACCCATCATAGCTGCCCAACCTATACCAAATAAAATCATAGGTAAAATAACCAAAAGAGAGTCTTGGATATATGGAATGCTAAGCATTGCAATACCTGTTAAAAATAGGCTCAAAACGTACACTTTTTTTCCGCCAAATTTTAATGTCAAAGGTACTAAAGCCAATGCAAAAATAATAGTTGACAAATTATAAGTAGTATTCATTTTTGCAGCTTGACTTAATGCTTGTGATTTATCAAAACCCATACTTTCTTCAAACATAGGTGAAATAAATTGCCAATACACAAATAAGGCATACCATTGAAATAAGTAAACACCAGATAGCCTCCACATTAATTTGGGCATATCTTTTACGGCTTTAATAATTTCTAGAAAAGGGGTTTTAATTCTATCTGAAAATGGTAGAGAATTATGTTTATCTATCTCTTTTAACTCTTGGTTTGAAGGAGGTATTTCTGGTGTTTTTAAAACTGACCACAATATAGTAGAAACTGATAAAACAGCTCCAATAAAAAACGAATAGTACAACCACTCTGGAATACCTTCTGCAGTTTCAGTAACCACTTCAGTACCACCAAACCAATCTTGAAAAATAAATATTGATGCATTTGCTAACACAATACCTGCTCCAACAAACAAACTTTGCATTTGGTAACCAAAGCTTAACTGCTTATTTGGTAATTTATCACCAACAAAAGCACGATAAGGTTCCATAGCCATGTTGTTCCCTACATCTAAAATCCATAACAAACCAACAGCAAACCAAAGTGTTGGACTAAAAGGAAAAGCAAATAAACACAAACTACCAATTAACGCTCCTATTAAAAAAAACGGTTTTCGTCTTCCCCAACGAGGTGACCACGTTTTATCAGAAATGGCTCCAATTATAGGCTGAATAATTAAACCTGTAACTGGTCCTGCAAGATTTAACAAAGGTAAATCTTCATGATGCGCACCTAAAAATGAAAATATAGGATTAACAGCTGTTTGCTGTAAACCAAAACTGAATTGAATTCCTAAGAACCCTACATTCATATTAAAAATTTGCCAAAATGATAAGCTTGGTTTTGTTATTTTCATCCTATTTAGTTTTTAAGGTTGATTTTTTAAGAAATCCTTCAAAATCAATACTATTCATTATAAGATTCCCTATTAAATCTACAACTGGTAATAATAAATTATCTACTGATATACTTGTATTTTGTAATTTAATAAGCATTTCTCCTTGTTTCAAAAAATTTGTATCAACATCTTAATAAATAAAATCTATCTTTTCTTCTTTAATATATGTTTTTGTATCGATACAATAATGACAGGTATCACTGCCGTAAACAATCATTTTTTGAGAATTTTCTTGAGAAGTTAAGTTATCATCCAAGCCAGATTCTACTACTTGTCCAAAAGCAACTTCACTCAAAGTTATAATTAATACAATAGAAAAAATAAAACGTTTCATTAAAAAAAAATTTAATTAAAGTGACTATAATCTTTGCCAAAGATGCAGTCTGGATCTTTTAACTCGTTAAGTAATTCAATATATTTTGTATTAAGTATTGAAATTCCATATTGGTATGATGCATTCATCCAACCAAAGCCACCATCAGGAATATATTTAAAATTAGTTCCTACATTCCCGTATTCAGTGTCAATTTTATGAGTACAGTTTACCACATCATACTTTTCTGCAATGGTACCATTATAATTTGAAGCATTTCTTGTAATCATCCAAAGCCAACGATATACTAATTCTTGAGTTTCATCATAATACTCATATTGCAATAATCCTCTCCAAATCATCATTTGATGAGGTGCCCATCCAAAAGGATAATCCCATTGGCGCTGTGGGTTATTTTCAGAAACTTCACCTCTTGATTTCTTAGTTGTGCTTACAATTCCTCCCTTGCATATTAACAATGGAAGCACATTTTTCACTAATAGTTTAGCCTGGTGTGAACTACATAAATTCGCCCACAAAGGGTAAAACGCAGTAGCTGATATAAAGTTTGTACGTAGGTTATCTTTAAAATTATAATCAAAATACAATCCATTATCTTCGTCCCATAATAATGTATTAATCTGCTTTTTTCTTATTTCTGATAAATTAAACCAATATTCATTGGTGTATTTTTTCCCCTTATTACTTATAAAAATTCCGTTAAAATAAGTTTTTATTAATTGAGAAAAATCTACTTCATATTTGTAGAGTAACGAATTTAAATCAACCGTATTTAAATGAGCACACTTATTCACAAGCCTATTAGAAGTATCGTGTCCACTTTCGCGTAAACTTCTGTCATGTGTAAAATATTCATCCAATTTTGGGATACTTAGTTCTCGATTTTTATATTTTGCTTCAAATTCTATAAGTGGCATTTTATATTCTTCAGCATATTGTTCCATTATTTCTTCAAAATGTCCATCTTCAGTTTCAACAACATAGCCAATCCCCTCCGCAAAATACCTATTCAAACCATTTGAAGTAAGTCTTTTATTTTTAACCATCCACACATTTTCATACTCATCAATAGCTGTGCTCAATTTATCTTTAAGCCAAGTAATGCTAAAATTTGTATTCTCTACGTACTCTTTAATCATGGAAGAATAAAAAGGTGGTTGGGTTCTGGTCAAATAATAACTTCTGTTTGCATTTAAAATTTTACCATAATATTTAATTTGGTATTTAAAATTTTCAATCATTCCTTCAACTAAATCAAACTTGTTGTCAATTAATAATCCAACAGATTCAAAATAACTATCCCAACCATACATTTCATTAAATCTACCTCCAGGAACAACAAAAGGATAACCTTTTACACTTTTATTATTAGCCTTAAGAGCCAATGATAAAAGTCCTGATTCATCATTTATAGATAGTACATATTCTGGGGTAATATTTTCAGGCAGTATTTTTACCTTAATTTTAGTTAGTTTTTTTGATAAAAGAGTATAATAATCATACGCTTTTTTATCATTAAACGGAACGTAAATATAGAAATATGATTGAATTACTTTTTCGTCAAGCATTACTTTTTGTAATCCTAAATTATCCATAGTCCGTGTTAAACTTTCCCAATATACCTCTCGTATTAATCTAGAAATACGTTGTGTAGGTTTTTCATAAATATAATTTAGAGAAATTGTTGCTAATTCTGTGTTTCCTTGTTTAATTGCTAACGCTAATTCCTGCAATAAATTAGACAAAAAATAAGTACCTTCTATTTTATGTTTTGTACCATTAATCTCAATAACGTCAAATTCTCTAGGCCCTTTATCTTCAATTGTTATACGATTATCTCCATTAATATCTTCTTGAAGTAATAAAGATTTTAATGTTATAGTAGGGTTAATGAGCAACATAATTTTTATTTTTTGTTAACCTATTTAAAATAATAAATGCTACAATTAAAAGCCCCATTGGAATTAGTGTAAAATAAAAGGCCTTATTCGCTCCAACGTTTTTAAACAGCCATCCTATAATTCGAGAGCCTATGGTACCGCCTAAAGCTGAAAATATAACAATAAGCCCAGTCATTGGGCTGTGTAATTTTTGAGGTAATACACTCAAAATGGCAGAATTAAGTAAAGGATAAATTGGTGCAATAAAAAGACCAACTAAAGGAAAAACAAAGCCTATTAAAGGAATATCTGTTAAGTTTGTAATTTCAGTAACTTCAATATCAATAGCTTTTGGAAGAATTAATAAAACAATTAGCATAGCACATACCGTACTTATAATCACAACCCAAAACCAAGATATATATTTTGTGAATACCCCTGCTAATAATCTACCAATTGCCAATGATATTGCCAAAATACTAGCCATCATAACTCCTATATTCTCTGGAAGTTTTAATACTCTTTCATTAAATGTTGGTAACCAGGTCATAATTCCTTGCTCTACCATAACAAATAAAAATGCACTAATAATAAATACTAAAACAAGTAATTTTGTCATTAATAACATCATTTGTTTTGCATCATCAATTAAATTGGCTCCTGGTATTTCATCACCCTCATCAAACTTTATAAAAGTTAGTATAATAAATGATGTAGTAGATATTCCTGCTAGTAGCCAATACACTCTTAACCAAGAATTAGGATCATTCTCATTGTTAAATGCTGGAAATAAAAAATAGGCCAATGCTATACCCAGCATAAAAACGCCCTCAACAGAACTCATTAAACTATTATGTTCTTTTTGACTATTTACAACCACTCCTATTAATGAATATACCGAAATTTTTATTAAAGCAAATGAAACTCCTACTATCGCAAATAAAATTTTAGCCCCTAAAAAAGAATTAGCATAATACATTTGAATACTACCAATGGTAACTAAAAAGAGACCTATTAGCATGGAGTTCTTGTACCCAATTCTAGGTAAAAAAGAAGCTATTATAAATGAAATTATAGCGATAGGTAGATCTTTAAATAATTCTAAAGTACTAGCAGCAACCTCATCTACACCATATACACTTTGAGACTTTAGAATAACAATTCCAACACTATTTAATAAAATTGCAAAAACAAAATAATTTAAATACAATGATATTTTAATTCCTAGATTCTTCATTTTATAATTTAATTTTATAACGAAATTCATTTAAAAACCGTAAAGGTAAAATTCTGCACTTACAGAAGGTGATTAATGTTAATTTCATATAAGAAATACGTAAGTGCAGAAAAGGATTTAGGTTCAGCTATAGAGCACTTCACTTCTCCTCCTGAAAATTAACCTTATTATCAAAAATTTTACCATCAAATAGAACATTCTTAAATTATTTGTATTTAAATATTTTATGAATTCTAATGTAACCGAAATTATATTGTTGAACTTGTTTTTAATATCGAAATCGTTTTCGGAAAAACCGAAATCGTTTTCGATATTTTATTATTAATAAAACATTAAAATGGGTGAATATTCAATAAAAAAAGATAAATTAGTGGTTTAAATTTCATTAACTAAATGAAACCTACAACTCTTAAAGATATAGCTCGTAAATTAAATATTTCAGCTTCTACAGTTTCTAAAGCTTTAAAAGGTTATAGTGATGTTAGTAAAAGCACAAGAGCTGCCGTCTTAGAATTGGTAAAAAAAATGAATTATGTTCCTAATTCGGTAGCTGTAAATTTACGAACTCAGCAAACTAAGACTATTGGGCTAATTGTTCCAAATATTGTACATCAATTTTTTTCTAAAGTTATAACAGGTATTATTGAAGAAGCCGAAAAGCATGGCTATTTTGTTATTACAGTACAATCAAATGAAAAATTGGAAACTGAAAAAAGACAATTTAAACTTTTACAACAAAAAAAAGTAGATGGAATTCTTGTATCGTTATCGAACGAAACTTATAGATTTGATCATATAGAAAGTATCCTTCAATCTAAAATTCCAGTTGTAATGTTCGATAAAATTAGTAAAACAGTAAATTGTTCTAAAGTTGTTATTGATGATCAACTAGCGGCTTATAATGCTGTAAGCTATTTGATTAAAAAGGGTCACAAACGAATTGCTCACTTTAGAGGAGATTCAAGGCCTCAAATTTCTATCGACCGTTTTTTAGGATATAAAAAAGCGTTGCTAGATAATGGAATTGACTTTGATGCCTCATTAATATATGCTTGTGATAACAATGATGATTTTTATGATGGCTATAGCAATGCCCAAAAATTAGTAAGTGATCACAATGATGTTGATGCGGTTTTTACAATTACAGATGTTGTTGCTGCTGGATTAATAAAATATCTTAATGAGAATAATTTTAAAATACCTGAAGATATAGCTGTATTTGGATTTAGCAATTGGTTCATGTCATCAGTAATTACACCAACTTTATCTTCCGTTAAACAACCTGATATTGAGATGGGTAGATTGGCCTCTGAAATTTTAATTAGTGAAATTGAGAATATTAATAAAAACATCCCTTATTCCTTCCAAAATATTGTTTTACCTACAGAGTTAATCATTAGAAAATCTACATAAAAAGTCATGGTAATAATTGTAATTATTACTCTTACAAATCAACTATGTTAAAAAAA
>CAYPNJ010000065.1:0-10380 GCA_964412305.1 uncultured Lutibacter sp.
CTTCATATTCAAATTCTACAATAATTGGCATTACTAAATCACCAGGTTTTTCAAATTTTAGTTCATAAAAATATTTAGGAGCCTCTAATGTTGATTTTTCTTGATCAGTAAAATTTTGATCAACATAATCATTTAACAACTTATAATCTTTAGGGTTTTTAGTTGTCAATTTTTTTGTAAATTCTTCACTATCTTCAGAAACTAAGTACAAGGCCGGAGGTAATTGATCAATTGTGATTCCATAAGCTTTTGCCATATTTTCAGCGCGTTTGGTGGGTTTATCGGTTACATAATATTTTTTTACTTCTTTGATGCCAATATCATTATTTCCGGTAGTATAAAACCAACCTCTCCAAAACCAATCTAAATCCATTGCAGAAGCATCTTCCATTGTTCTAAAAAAATCAGCTGGTGTTGGGTGTTTAAATGCCCAACGTTTTGCGTAGGTTTTAAATGCATAGTCGAATAATTCAGGACCCATTATAGTGTTTCTAAGCATAGTTAATCCTGCAGCAGGCTTTGCATATGCATTGTTTCCAAACTGATAAAGATGATCTCCTTGTGTCATTATTGGGACAATTTTTGATTGATCTCCTTTCATATAGCCAACAATATTTTTAGGTAATCCTCTGCTAAGTGGATAACCATCCTCATATTCAATTTGAGCCAATATTTGTACAAAAGAATTTAGACCCTCATCCATCCATGTCCATTGGCGCTCATCAGAATTAATAATCATGGGGAAGAAATTATGACCAACTTCATGGATTGTTACACCAATCATTCTATATTTTGTTCTGTCAGAATAAGTTCCATCAGGATTTGGTCTTCCAGGGTTGAAACATATTTGTGGGTATTCCATACCCATTTGCCCATCAACTGAGATAGCTTTGTGATATGGATAATCAATTGTATGTTTTGAATACGTAATTAAAGTTTGGGCTACGGCTCTTGTAGAATGGTCTCCGTATAATGGATTTGCTTCTTTTGAATAATAAGAATATGCCATTACAGTTCTTCCATTAATATCTACAGCCATGGCATCCCAAATAAATTTTCTTGATGTAGCAAAAGCATAATCTCTTACGTTTTCAGCAAAGAATTTCCAAGTTTTGGTTTTTTTAGAGTTACTTTTCTCAGCTTTTATAGCTTCATCTTGGGTAACAATAATTACAGGGTTGTTAAAATTAAGTCTTGCTTCAGCTAATCTTTTTTGTTGTGTATTAGTTAAAACATCTTCTTCATTAGTAAGAATTCCAGTTGCACCTAAAATATGATCAGCAGGTGTTGTTATTGAAACCTCATAATCACCAAATTCTAAAGCAAATTCGCTTCTTCCCCAAAATTGCATATTTTGCCATCCATCAACATTATCATACACACAAAGCCGTGGAAAAAATTGTGCAATAACATAGCTATTGTTTCCATCCGAAGGAAAATGTTCAAAGCCAGAACGTCCACCTTGAGTGACATGATTGTTAATGTTATACCACCATTTAATTTTAAAAGAGTGTGTTGCACCAGATACTAAAGGTTCTTCTAAATTCAAACGCATCATTGTTTGATTAATTAAGTAGGATGCATTACTTCCATTGCTATTTTTTACATATTCTATTTTAAACCCACCATCAAAAGGGTCTTCAAAAAAAGCTTTTGAAAATTTAGATGGACTATATAAAGTTGGAGCAGTACTTCTTTGGATATCAGGTGATTTTGAGTCTGAAGCACGTTTATTTTGATCCAATTGAATCCATAAATAATCTAGGTTATCCTTTGAGTTATTATGGTATGTAATGGTTTCTTCACCATAAATACGTTGGTTTTCATCGTCTAAAATTAGATCAATTTTATAATCAACTTGTTGTTGTGTATACTCGTATCCAGGTGCTCCTGAAGCTGTGTGCTGGCTATTAGGTGTTGGAAGTTCTTCCTTTAATTGTCTGAATTTACTAGTATTGTAATGTCCTTTTTGACGTTGTGCTTCTTGTGAAAAAACGAATGTTGTTGCAAAAAGTAATAAAATAGAGGTGATGACTAATCTTTTCATGTTTGGAGTGGTTAATTTTTTAGGTTTCTAAAATAGTTAAAATTATACGAAATAAAAAAGCCACTTTTAAAGTGGCTTTTCTGTTATCCTTTAATTTGTTCTCTTTTAAATTTCAGGAATTTAGTTTCTTTATTTTTTGGCCAACTATTATTACTTAAATCTACATCTGCAGTTTGCTCATCAGGATCAATGGTGATTTTAGTAACAGCTTTGCTCGAAGGAAATACTTTGGTAACTTCTTTATCGTTGTATCTCCATATTTGTGCTGGATATTGTTTACGTTCTTTAGTACCATCTTCGTATTCAAATTCTACAATTATAGGCATTACTAAATCTCCAGGCTTTTCAAATTTTAGTTCGTAAAAATATTTAGGTGCTTCTAATGTAGACTTTTCATCTTCAGTAAAGTTTTTATCAATATAATCACTTAGCAAATTATATTCTTCCACTTTTTTAGTTTTTAAATTCTTGGTAAACTCTTCACTATCTTCAGAGACTAAATACAACGCTGGTGGTAATTGATCAATTGTAATTCCATACCGTTTTGCCATATTTTCGGCTCGTTTGGTTGGCTTATCAGTTACATAATATTTTTTTACTTCTTTGATGCCAATATCATTATTTCCGGTAGTATAAAACCAACCTCTCCAAAACCAATCTAAATCCATTGCAGATGCATCTTCCATTGTTCTAAAGAAATCAGCAGGAGTAGGGTGTTTAAACGCCCAACGTTTAGCATACATTTTAAAAGCGTAGTCAAATAATTCAGGACCCATAATTGTTTGGCGTAAAATATATAAACCCGCAGCAGGTTTTGCATACGCATTTGAGCCAAAATTAATTACATTATCTCCTTGAGACATTATTGGAGATAATCTACTTTGATCTCCAGACATATATCTTGTTATATCTTTTGGTGTAGATTTCATTGGGAATAATTCAGAATCGTATTTGTATTCTGCTAAAATTTCAACAAAAGAATTTAAACCTTCATCCATCCAGGTCCATTGACGTTCATCAGAATTTACAATCATAGGGAAAAAGTTATGACCAACTTCATGCGTTACCACACCAATCATTCCTTTCTTTGTTCTTTCTGAATATTTACCATTTGGGCTAGGTCTTCCATAATTCCAGCAAATCATAGGATATTCCATCCCTTGACGTCTAGCATTAACTGATGTTGCGTGTGGATATGGATAGTCAAAAGTATGTTCTGAGTATACTTTTAAAGTGTTTGCAACTACTTTTGTTGAATGCTCTTCCCAAAGTGGATTTCCTTCATTTGGATATAAAGAATATGCCATTACAGTTTTGTCATTTAATTTAACTGCCATAGCATCCCAAATTAATTTACGAGAACTTGCAAAAGCAAAATCACGAACATTTTCTGCATAAAATTTCCAAGTTTTTGTTTCTTTTGATCTTCCTTTTTCAGCTTCTAAAGCCTCTTCTGGAGTAACAATAAAAGCGGGAGAATCATATGAATTTTTAACTTCTTGATACCTTTTATATTGTTTTCTGGTAAAAACATCTTTTGGATTTTGAATAACACCAGTACCGTTTAAAATATGATCTTTAGGAGTTGTAATTGCAACTTCATAATTTCCAAATTCAAGCGCAAATTCACTTCTTCCCCAAAATTGCATATTTTGCCAACCTTCAACATTGTTATAGACTGCCAAACGAGGGAAAAACTGAGCAATAACGTACAAATTATTTCCATCAGGGAAAGGCTCGTAACCAGAACGTCCTCTATCTGCTGTATAATCATTAATTGTATACCACCACTTTATATTAAATACAAAATTTTCTCCTGAAGCCAATGGCTTGGGTAGGTCAACACGCATCATGGTACGGTTTATCATATATTCAAGGGCATTTCCATTTACATCTGTAATATATTCAAGATTAAACCCTCCTTGAAAAGGTTTTCCCATAAATGACTTTGTAAACTTAGAAGGTGAATATAATACATCTGGGCCACCGCCTTTAATAGCGTTAGTTTTAGAATCTGGGGCTCTCATATTTTGATCTAATTGAACCCATAAATAGTCTAAGTTATCTCTAGAATTATTATGATATGTAATAGTTTCTTTTCCAAAAATCTTATTGTTTTCCTCATCTAAAACAATATCTATTTTATAATCAACTTGTTGTTGTGTATATTCATAACCAGGGGCTCCAGAAGCAGTATGTTGCTTATTTGGAGTAGGTAATTCTTCCTTTAATTGTTTAAATTTACTAACATTATAGTGACTATTTTGTCTTTCTGTTTTTTGTTCAATTTCTTGTGCAAATAAAGAGGAAGCAATAAAAAGTATTGAAAGTGAGTAGAGTAATAATTTTTTCATTTAGAAGTTATTTTATAATATACGTTTGAAAAATAATTATTTTAAGTAAGATTTAAGTCTGAATATTAAAACTTTAACAAACCTTTATCATTTTTTCTTGTTAAATAAAATGTTTTATGAATGTTGTTTGCATTAATTTTAATAATATTTTGCTGGTCTTTAAAATCTCTAAAAAGTGAAGTGTTTACAATTTCTATAGATGTAAGTTGTTGAATGTTAGTTATTTCTAAATAAAATCGAACAATATCTCCATCATATTCTTTCCCAATATAAGTATAAGATTGTAATTTGTTGTTGGCACTAATTTGAAAGTGTTTATTTAAATAGTTTTTGTAGTAAGTGTCAATGCTATCGGCCTCTTGCTTTGTAGCTAAATTTAACGTTTTATTGTTGTTTTTGTTTAACGTTAATTCAATGTCATCAATAAAAATTCCAAGTGTAATTTGAAGTGATTGTTGATCTTCAATATATTCAATTTCGCACAAACTTATATAGTATTTATGTATGCTAAAAGCTAAAAGGGGCACTACCAAAAGGAGCATGAGAATATTATTGATTTTCATTGTAATTGATTTATTGGCTAATTAACAAAAAGCATTTTAAAAGTCAAGAGGTATTGTTTGTTAATTATTAATCAAATTAAACTTTTTAGCTTGTTTTATTAAAAAATCTTTGATTATAATTTCATCTTTGTCGTACAATTCTAATAATCCGTTGCTTTCACAAAAATCTAAAAATAAGTTTATTTTTTCTTCAGGAATATGAAGCCATTCTATATAAAAATTATCATTGTATAAATTTCTGATATCGTCAGGGAAATCACTCTTTAGTTGTTGTAATTTTTCTTCTTTAGCTCTTCTTTTTTTACGTTTTATACGTGCTTTTTTTGTAAGCGACATAAATAATGAAATTGGGTTTAGACCACCAGCTTGTGCATTAGGGTCTGTTAGTTTTCTAGCATTTGGAGCTTTACTATTGATGATAGCATCGTTATTTAAAATAGTTCCTTTAGTTACAGATGTTTTGGCCCAGTCAATTACAATTTGCTTGTTTAACATTATTTCATCTAATTGATAATAATCGGGTTCTAAATAGACTGTGATTTTTTTTGACTTTATATGTGTTTTTGAGATTATGATAATTCTATTTGTATAAACAAGTGATGAAAATAATACAGAATCTCCTTCTTTAGCTAAAATGATAAAATTTCCATTTTTATTGCTAGCCACTCCTAAGAGTGTTATTTTATTAGAGATATTGATGTCTGGTAAATACATGGAATTGTATTTTACAGTTCCTTCAAGTTGTATTCGGTTTTCTTGAGCGTTTGATTTTAGGAATACAGATAGTAAAATAAAATATAGGATTTTTAATTTCATAGCAAAAGAAGTAAGTTGGTTAGTCTTAATTTCATTAAAACAAAGTAATAGATTGAAATCTTAAAATAATATTAATACTGTGGTAAACTTTTGTTAAAGGTTGAAAAATTGTAAATTTGGTAAAACTTATTTTAATGAGAAAATTATTTATTGCCAGTACATCAACTGTTCATGGAAAGGGTTATTTAGAATATATTTTACCTCAATTATCAGAATTTTTTAAAGGCATTCCTGAGATTTTATTTATCCCGTATGCAAGGCCAAGCGGATTGACTCATGATGAATACACAGCGGTAGCAAAAAATGGGTTTTCAAAAATTAATATTGAAGTAAAGGGTATACACCAATTTAATAATACAATTGAAGCGGTAAATAATGCCAAAGCAATATTTGTAGGAGGTGGAAATACTTTTTTACTGGTTAAGCAATTATATAAACATAAATTAATTTCAACAATTAAAAATGTAGTTGAAAATGGAGTCCCTTATTTTGGGACAAGTGCAGGGAGTGTTATTACTGGATTAACTATGCAAAACACCAATGACATGCCAATTATATATCCACCAAGCTTTGATACTTTTGGGTTTTTAAATTTTAATTTAAATTGTCATTACTTAGACCCAGATGTAAATTCTACACACATGGGTGAAACAAGAGAAACACGTATTAATGAGTATCACACTATAAATAAAACAACTGTTTTAGGACTTAGAGAAGGTAGTTGGTTGCAAGTTGAAGGAAATAAAATATTGTTAAAAGGCGCGCTTGAAGCTAGGCTATTCAAGCAGAATAAAACAGCATTTGAGTTACCACCTGAAACCGATTTTAGTTATCTAGTGTAAATTTAAAAAAGAAGCAGTGATTTCTGCATCTGGAGAGTTTTTAACTTCAGAAGGCAATAATTGATATGTTTTTTTGACTAGTAGCGTATCAATAGTTGATGATTTTAGCTGATCTCTTAAAATCATTGCTGCAACGAATGAATTTTTATTCTGAACAATAAAATTGTAACTAAATTTAATGAATTCATTTTCAATAATTTTCATTTTTTGTTCAATTTTAAGTAATTTTTCAGCATCATTTTCAAGTCTTGCTTTTTGAAATTGAGGAAATAAATGATCAATCTTTTTGAAGATTTTTTTAGATTCAACTTTATATTCAGATAGTTTATTATTTAATGATGAACCATTTATTTGAGGGTCGTTTATTGAATTACCATTAATATAAATTTCAAATTCTACATTTTCTAAGATAACGATAGTAACTGCTGAATAATTTTCAAAAGTTATGGCATATCTTTCAGGGAAATCTACAATACCATTGAAATTAAAATTATTTTCAATAACACTAAATGAATCTATTGGGTAAATAGTATTTTCAATAATTTTATTTAAATATACTTTTTTAGGATAAAAATTTTCTAACCTTCCTTTAAGGTTAAAGCTTTTAGAATTAGTAATTGTTGTAGTTGAGATATTAACTTTAGAAACATTTTTTTTACAAGAAAACAGTAGCACACAAATAATACTAAGTAAAAATAAACGCTTCATATTAAAAGTTTAATAATTCATATATTCAACTATTTCGAGTCCATAACCAGTCATACCAATACGTTTTGTTACAGAAGGAGCATTAGATAAAACTCTTAATTTAGTTATTTCTAAATCGTGTAAAATTTGAGCACCAATACCAAAGTCTTTATCATCGGGTTTTATTCTTGGAACTTTATTTTCAGTTGCTGTTTGTGATTCTTTAAGTAATGATAAACGATTTACAAGATTAAAAGATTGGTTTTCTTGACTAATAAATACAACGGCGCCCTTTCCTTCGTCATCAATCATTTTAAATACTCTAGAAAAAGTATCATCAGGTTTTTTTGTTAGGAGTCTAATTATATCATTATTAATTAACGATGAATTTACTCTAACTGTTACGGGTTCATTTTCATTCCAAGTACCTTTTGTTAATGCTATATGAACTTGGTTATTTGTAGTTTGTTTATAGGCTCTTAAGCGAAACTCACCAAAACGAGTTTGTGTTGTAAAATCTTCAATTTTATAAATTAACGAATCGTATTTCATACGATACGCAACTAGATCTTCAATTGAAATTATTTTTAAATCGAAATTTTGAGCTACTTCCATTAGTTGAGGTAAACGTGCCATTGTTCCATCTTCGTTCAAAATTTCAACTAATATTCCAGAAGGTTTAAAACCTGCTAAACGGGCTAAATCTATTGACGCTTCAGTATGTCCAGTTCTTCTTAAAACCCCACCTTCTTTTGCTCTTAATGGAAAAACATGGCCAGGTCTTCCAAAATTATCTGGTTTTGTTGCAGTTTCAGTTAGCGCTTTTATTGTTTTTGCTCTGTCTTGAACTGATATTCCAGTTGTACAACCGTTTCCAATTAAATCTATTGAAACAGTAAACTGCGTATTGTGTAATACTGTATTTTTATTTACCATAAGAGGTAAGTCTAATTCTTCACACCTTGTTTCTGTTAAAGGAGCACAAATTAACCCTCTTCCATGTTTTGCCATGAAATTAATCATTTCAGGGGTTACACACTCGGCAGCAGCGATAAAATCACCTTCATTTTCTCTATCTTCATCATCAACAACAATAATCATTTTACCATTTTTTATATCTTCAATGGCTTCTTGTATTGTGTTTAATTTTATTTTATTGTTTGAACTTTCCATTTTTTAATTGGTCGTTTTTTTTGTGATTTTGGCAAAGAATTTTTGGATATTTTCAAGTACTGCATCAATATTAAAGATACCCATACCTTTAGTTGCCCTTTTGGTTAATAAAAATCCAAATGGTAACAATATTAATGTTGAAAGCCAACTTCCAAATATTGCTGAAATTGCACTTTCTTCAGAGAGGTTTCTTCCTAATTGAGATATAAAGAAGTAAATTACAAAAATGGTAATTGCCATTATCATTGGTAATCCAAAACCACCTTTTCTAATAATAGAACCTAAGGGTGCTCCAATAAAGAATAACACTAAACAAGCTAATGAAAATGATATTCTATAATTAAATTCATGGTCATATAAATTCAATAATTTTCTTTGATCCTTAAAAGATTTCTTCTGATTTTTTTTACGATCTATTGTTCGCTTTAATAATTGAAGAGATTCACTTAAAACGATACTTTTATTTTTAGTATTAAAATTTTCAAGGATATCAGGATTCAATTTTTTATCAATAAGAGAGTCATGATATTTATATAATTTTTTGGCTTCAATTATATTATAAAAGTATTGAGCTCTTGTATAAATATATTGATCATAAGTTACTTTTTTTGCTTTTGAAATAGAATCTAGCTGAACGATACTGAGCATTCCTTGATGTTCTTTAATTTTTTCACCATCAAGAGAGTCTTCATCATTAAATGAAGAAATGTCAATATTTATAATATATGTTTCAAAAGTGGCGTTTGAAGCAGGCATTTTAGCTCTTTCTTTTGGCAACATAGATTTTTTAATATGTTCTTCGTAGTAATTGCCATTCTCTAACGTCAAAGTCATATACTTACTTCCTTCTTCTGTAGAGATAATTCCTTTTTCTGCAGTGATCACTTTTATTTTCCCTTTTGCAGCACTTAAATCAGCTATTTGAACATTTTTGAGTAAATTTTCTTCTTCACCATACTTTTCTTCAAATTTTATGCTATAACCAGGTATTTCAGTATTAAAAGCTCCAGGAACCAGAGCTAATGCTGGTTTTTTCTTCTTCATGTTTAAATACAAATTCTTCTGCTTTAAAGTAGCCCAAGGATAAATATTATTTAAAAACACGAAGTTAAGTGCGCTAATAAATAGTGTTAAAATAATTAAGGGTCTAATAACTCTTTTTAGTGAAATACCAGCTGATTTAATAGCAGCCATTTCATAATTTTCAGAGAGGTTCCCTAGTGCCATTATTGATGATAATAAAATACCAATAGGTAAAGCAGTAGGAGTAAGCATAAGAGCTAAATATCCAAGGAATTTTAAGATAAAAAAAAGGCTAATTCCTTTCCCTGCAATTTCATCAAATGCTAGCCATAAAGATTGCATAACCAATACAAACAACACTACAAAAAATGTTGCTAAAAAAGGCTCTAAAAAACTTTTTAAAATGTATTTATCAAATATTTTCAACGCTCTTATTTTGGTTCAGAGATGGTGTATTTTTTTTGATCTCTGTATTTTGCTATGTCAAAGATAAAAAGCTTTTCTGATATAGGCTGATTTGTTTTGAAAGTTCTTACTTCAAGAGTTGTAATGGTTTCATTTTTACCAGTTTCAATAACGTTATAAATGTGTTTTGTTTTAATATCAATTCCAACAAGTACACTAATAATTTCGGAGTTGCTATCAATAGGTCTTAATTTAACATACTGAATTTTAACTCCTTTAATGGTTTTTAAATCTCCCATTGCATAAGTATACCCTTGTTTATAAAAAGAAAACATTTTTGAAGGTGTTAATGTATCTTCCTCATTATCGGATGAATTTTGTATAATTACCTCTTCGTCTTCGTGAATAATAAGATGCACTTTTTTTCCATCAAAAATTTGCTCTGTACCCATATAATTTAAATGGTACAA
>CAYPNJ010000066.1:0-10370 GCA_964412305.1 uncultured Lutibacter sp.
GTGGAAAGTGGTCGTTAAAGATGGACAAGGAGGGCAAACAATTGGACAAGTTTGGACATTTAAAACGGATTAGAGCTTAGTTTTTACATATTAATAAGGAATTACACTAAAACATCTAGACCTTTTCATGAAAAGGTCTAGATGTTTTAGTGTCTTCGTACAACTAAAATTAATTATCTACTTAGCTGTTTGATACATTTAATAGTGAATTAAAATGAAATAAGTTTAAGAATGTAAATTTATAAAGACGTAAATATGCCCATACCATTAAAAATTGAAAAAAAAAGAGACCCGCGAGATATTACCTTACCTGTGAAATATTATGTAAGCACGAAAGCAACTGGAGAAATAAATTTTAAAGATTTAGTTCACAAAACACCTGGACAATGTACCGTAACAAAATCCGATTGTTACGCTGTATTAATTGCTTTAGAAGAAAACATTTGGGATGCACTTAGTTTTGGTCAAATTGTACGATTTGGTACTCTAGGAAGTTTTCAAATTAACATAAGCTCACATGGAAGTGAAACAAATACGCAGTTGGACTTGATACGGGTAAAAGCAAGCGTATTTTATTTAGCCAGATAAGCGGTTTAAACCCTTTTTAAAGAGCTTAAAATTTACGAAAGTTGGCTTTAAAGATTACAAAATGATGTGAGTTTTGTACCACAATTAAATTACACTCTTAGTTAATCAAAAAAACCACGCTAATTAGCGTGGTTTTTTAGTGTAATAAAGTTATTAAATTTTAGTCATTTACAATCCAAGCACCATTTTGTTTTATAAAACTTGTAGTATAGTCGTTCTCACCATTATCATAAATAACATACGTTAAAATATATTTTTGACCTTCTGCAGCATTCGGGTCATGATGATCTAGGAAAAGACTCAAAGCGTAGTGAATTTGAGCATCACTCCAATTATAATCGAAATCACCGTAACCAGCTAAGTTTCCAATGAATCCTGAATATTCAGCATCGGTTAATTGAGATGCCATATATTCATAATCGGCATTTCTTACTAGAGTGTATTTAATTGTATTGTCTGGAACCCAAGTAGTACCGTCATGACCAAATTGTAAAGTAGTACTAATAGTAGATTGGTAACCAACCCAAATCCCATCAATAAAAGTGTATAAATTACCACGAACTTGCATATTAGAGGATTCATAGTTATAGGTAACATCTAATTCAGCACCTTCTTGAGCATAAGGAAATTTTAAACCTAAGAATGTTGGTAAATAATCCTCTGGAAAAGCAACAGGATCAGCACGGCTACCAAAAGTTACCACACCCATTGAAGCAAAATCAGCTTCACTTACAAAATAAAATCTATTTGAAGGCTCTTCCCAAGCTCCATCAGCATAAGTATATCCTACTTCATGAGCCTCTTTCTCACCTACTGTTTCATCTTCTAATGCATCATTACTCATAATTGCTGACCAAGTGTTTGCAACACGTATTCCATCAATTAGAGCATTTGGACCACCACCACCTTGACGTACTCCTATTCTTTGCGCAGAATTACCAGCAGTACCCGTATTAGTTGCTTCTGGTTCTAAAGGCTCTGATGATTGCACACTTGACAGTACATATAAATTAGCAGTACCGGTTGCAATATCATAAGAAGCTACTATAAGATACGTAGTATCTAAATCAAAAGAAGTAGCGCCATAAGTTAAACTACTTGAACTTGCACCAATACCAAATAAAATGTTACCAGAACCATCATCTTTAGCTCCAACTCTTGCTGAATAAGCATAGCTACCATCTTCTTCCATAAAATGGATAAAATAAGTTCCATCATCAACAGAACTTAGATTTACAAGTGCGCTATAATAGGCAGCACCTGACGTTATTGGTGAAAATGAGCTATTTACATCTTCATTCCCTGGGTTAAAAATTCTAATAGATCCACCTACATCTGATGTAGGGTAGTTAGTCATTGATAAACCTGTAGTACTATATCCAGATGGGTTGTAACCAGAACTTGAATGAGCTACCCAATTACCACTAGAAGCTGTTGTAATATCTCCATTTTCAGTACCATAATCAAAATTATCTTCGAAAGAAACCGTAGGTGACACTGTATAGGCGCTTCCTGTAAACTGGTAGTATTTTGCTACAGCATAATCTCCTTCAGATGCATAACTAATATTATCAGCAAGTATGTCAGCTAAATAATTTGAAGGAACAGCATCTGATTGGAAACCAAACAAATCACTTCCGCTAAAAGTATAATCATCTTGACTTAAATTATAATCTCTAGCGCTAAAAGCATTTCCAATATATAAATTATAACCAACTAAAACTGAAGATTTTTTTCCCCAAACAGGAAACATCTCAGTTAAAAATGCTGGAATATCAGCTTTTGCATCATCTTCAGAACTAAAACTTCCATAGCCTAAACCTAAAGTGTCATAATCATCATCTGTTAATGTGTATTCGGCATCACCAACAACAGCATTTTCTTCTGCATCAATAGCAGCATTAATATCATCTAAAGGGTCACAAGCAGTTGTGAAAACTAAGCCTAAAACCAGTATTAAATAAATTATTTTTTTCATAATTATATATTTTTAAAATTTAATTTTCATTCCAAGACTAAATGTTCTACCAGCTCCATAATATACTTTTGCACCTGTTGCAATATGTTGGTCACCATCATCAAATGCATCAGAGATGTATTCCACATCAAAAATATTATTCATTTTTCCTGATAATGTAGCATCTAAGTCACCAATTTCAAACCCGTGATTAAAACCTAAATCAACTAAATGATATGAAGGTAGTTCCCAAGTGTCTAACCTGTCTGTTGTTCCTCTACTAAAATCAATTTTAGCATATAAATCACCTGCATAATTATAATCTAAAAAGATAGAGCTTTTTTCTAGAGCTTTATAGCTTAATCCTAAAGCATAAGTGGTTTGTGCAGCATCATTAACTTTCAATCCTTTAGCGTCAACTGTGATTGTTCTAAGAAGTTCTCCAGAGTCTAAATAAACATCACCACTCACATCACTTTGCCATTCCCAATTTCCTAAAGAAAGCATACCTGTGATAGTTAAATTATCAGAAGCATTGTATCTGAAATCAAATTCTACACCTTGATGTAGTGCGTCTAAACCAGAAATACTTACATCTAAATATTCTCCTACGTTATCAGGGTTTTGAATTGCTGGTGATATGGATTTATCTAACCAAGATGTTCTATAAACATTTACATTTGCAGAGAAATTTGCACTTCTATAACCGTAGCCTAATTCTGCACTAAATACTTTTTCATTTTTAGCATTTTCATTTAAATCTACAGACTCTTTATTAACAAAAACATTTCCATTTAAAAACGGTGCTTTTGAAAAATATCCAACATTTGCAAAAACATTGTTCTCGTCGTCTAAATTGTAATTAGCTCCAGTTTTAGCACTATACCCTAAAAAATTTGCTTTTTCTGAATCTCTTCCATTCGGATTTTTAGCATCATCTAAGAAACTAGACTTACTGTATTGCGTATTTGATATCGCTGTAGATAAAAATACAGATAACTCATCAACAGTATATTCTAATTGAGAAAAAGTTCCATATTTTATAACATCTCCAGTGTAATCTCTATTAAATTTATCACCTACTCTCAGTGCTTCGTTATAATTGTTGTCATTTGAATTAGGATTAAGATAATACTCTCCTCCTAATAAATCTGAAATTTCATACCAGTGTTTCCCTAAATAATATCTAGTATCTATACCAGCAGATAAAATTAAATTGTCTGATAAATCAGTTTTAAAAGTTGATAATAAACCATACCATTCGTGAGAGTTTCTACTAGAAGCAAAAACATCTGTAGAACCTAAAGCTCCATTATCTTTGTTTTCTTGAACTATTCTATCAAAATCAATTGGTTGATCTGAGCCACCTAATCTATAATCATCATTTGTAAATTTTCCAGTTCCTTGGGTTCTTCTACCTCCACCATTACCAAAAGAAGCGTAAAGATTTGAAGTTATGTAGGTTTTGTCAGAGATTATCCAATCGTGGATTAAAGACATTTGTGGTTTGTGATAGAAATTAAATGATATATTTTCAATTTGTCCATTTCTATATCCCCAATCTGGGTTAAATCTTTTACCGCCTTGTTCTGTTGCTCTATTTTGAGCGATAGTTTTTGTGTTATATCTTTGGCCGTGTGTTTGAATAGCCCCTATAACAGTAAAAGAAAGTTTATGGCTTTCATTAAATTGCTTTGCTATGTTTAGAAAGTAATTAACACCACTAAATTGTGTTCCATTAACATATCCATCTCCAGATATTTGAGCAGCAGAAGCAGTAATTGCTAATCCATTGTCCATTAAACCTGTAGAAACAGTTACGCCATATTTTTGGTAACCATCATTACCTACAGTTGTTCTAAAGATTCCACCTTTTTCTACGTCAGTAGATTTAGAAATAATGTTAATTGTACCACCAATTGAAGGTACAGCAACTTTAGAAGCTCCAAGTCCTCTTTGAACTTGCATTGCTGAAGTTACATCAGATAATCCAGCCCAATTTGACCAATATACAGCCCCATTTTCCATATCATTCACAGGGATACCATTAATCATAACAGCAACATTTTCTGAACTAAATCCACGTAAATTAATCCTACTATCACCATATCCACCACCTGTTTTAGTAGCATATACACCTGGTGTAGATTTTAAGATTTCAGGAAATTCTTGTGTCCCTAATTTCATCTCAATCATTTCAGCCTTAATTGTAGAAACAGCTACAGGAGTTTTTCTGTCAATTGCAAAAGATGTTGCAGTAATAATTATTTCATCTAATGTTTCTGCAGATGGTTTTAATGCAATTGTACCTAAATCTGCACTTCCGTTAAATGTTAAAGATTTGGTTTCATAACCAACAAAAGAAACTAGAATAGTACCGTTTGTACTTGAAGTTTCGAATGTAAAATTTCCATCAAAATCTGATGAAGCTCCTGTTTGTGTCCCTTTTAACACTACAGTAGCACCGGGTAATGGTTGATTTGTTTCATCAACAACTTTACCAGTAAGTTTGGTTTGAGCAAAAATGGCAGATGTTGAAACCAACATAACTACCACTAGCCAATTTTTTAAATTTCTCATTGTTTAATTGTAATTTGAATTAATTGTTTGTGCAAAAATGCACTTTTTTATTGAGTTAACCTTATTAACTAATTGTTAAGTTTTAACAAAAAATTAAGACTATTAAAAGTAGTAAAAATCATCCTTAAAACAGGTTTACATCAGTTTAAATATTAACAGTTTATTAACAGATGTGAATTTTAATGAATGGTTGCTTGTTACAGTGTTAAAAAATTAACTTTTTTTGTATAATTTTTGTGCCAATTCTTTCCCTAATTCCACCCCAAATTGGTCGTAGCTAAAAATATTCCAAATTACTCCTTGAACAAATATTTTATGTTCGTAAAAAGCAATTAGACTCCCCAATGTTTTAGGTGATAATTTTTCAATTAAAATAGTGGTACTTGGTTTGTTTCCTTCAAAAATTTTAAATGGTAATAATGTTTCTATAGCATTCATTTTACCTTGAGTTTTTAAGTCTAAATGTGCCTCGTCTTTTGTTTTTCCTTCAGCCAATGCTTGGGTTTGAGCAAAAAAGTTAGCCATTAATTTATTATGATGTTCTTTATTTCCATACAATGATTTTTTAAATCCAATAAAATCTGCAGGGATTAGTTTTGTGCCTTGGTGTAATAACTGCATAAATGCATGTTGAGAATTTGTACCAGTACTTCCCCAAATTATATTACCAGTTTGATAATTTACATTTTCACCATTTCTATCTACACTTTTCCCATTACTTTCCATAATTGCTTGTTGAAGGTAAGGAGCCAATTTGCTTAAGTATTGTGTGTATGGTAAAATTGCTTCGGTTTCAGTATTAAAAAAGTTGGTGTACCAAATTCCAATTAAACTTAGAATTACGGGTGCGTTATTTTCAAATGAAGTATTTTTAAAGTGTTCATCCATTTCAAAAGCACCTATTAATAGGTCTTTAAAATTGTTGAACCCAACAGCTAAACTTATAGATAAACCAACAGTGCTCCAAAGTGAAAATCGACCACCAACCCAGTCCCACATTGTAAAAATATTATCGGCTTCAATTCCAAATTCACTAACAGATTTTAAATTTGTAGAAACCGCTACAAAATGTTTAGTAACATCATTTTCAGAAGCAGTTTGTAAAAACCATTTTTTTATAGTGGTTGCATTGGTTAAAGTTTCTTGTGTAGTAAATGTTTTTGAAACAATTACAAATAATGTTGTTTCAGCATTTAAGTTTTTAATAACTTCTTGAACGTGGTCTCCATCAATATTTGAAACAAAATGAACGTTTAATTGATTTTTGTAATATTTTAAAGATTCCACAACCATATCAGGCCCTAAATCTGAACCACCAATACCAATGTTTACAATATCTGTGATAGATTTTCCAGTATATCCTTTCCATTCTCCTGAAGTAACTTTACGGGTAAAAGATTCCATTTTATGCAAAGTATCTCTTATTTCAGGCATGATATTTTTGCCATCAACAAAAATATCATTGTTGGTTTGGTTTCTTAAAGCGGTGTGTAAAACAGCCCTTTTTTCAGTCTGATTAATTGCTTCTCCAGAAAATTGGGCGTTTATGGCACTTTTTAAATCAACTTCATTTGCTAAATCTAATAAATGTTGTAACGTTTTTTCAGTGATTCTATTTTTTGAATAATCAAATTCAAAATCGTTAAAATTTATTGTGAATTTCTCTTTTCTTTTGCTATCATCTTTAAACAATGATTTTATATGTACGTTTTTAACTTCGTTATAATGTTTTGTAAGTTGTTTCCAAGCTTTAGTTTTGGTTGGGTTGCTGTTCTTCATTGTCATAATCTACGGTTTTAATTCTTCTTCTTGAATTGAAATTGGTTTTTCTTCTATAGTATAATTAATAGCATCTATATCATTTTTTAAAGATGCTATAAAGTCAAAATAAATAGGTTTAACAGCTTCCTTCATAGGTTCCGCAGCTGGTAATTTTTGTCTTAAAGGGTCTACTTGAGCACCGTTTTTCCAAAAGCGATAACAAACGTGAGGGCCAGCAGTATTACCAGTCATTCCAATTAACCCAATTATATCACCTTGTTTAACAAATTGTCCAACCTTTACCTTTCGCTTACTCATATGTAAATATTGCGTACTATATGTTGCGTTATGGCGTATTTTTACATAATTACCATTACCGCCTTTGTAACGAGATTCTGTAACTGTACCATTTGCTGTAGCCATAATAGGTGTTCCAATAGGCGCAGCATAATCAGTTCCTTTATGTGCTCTTACTCTATTTCCGTAATAGGCAATTTTTCTTCTTAAATTATAACGAGATGAAATTCTACTAAATTTTACAGGCATTTTTAAAAATTGGCGTCGTAAATTAGTTGCTTCATCATCAAAATAATCGGGTATATTTATTATAGAATCAGCTATAAATTTAAATGCATAAAATGGTTTATTACCATGTTCAAAATAAGCTGCTTTTACTTCGCCAATACCAACAGGTACAGTATCATTAATATACAATTGCTCATATATTAATTTAAATTTATCATCTTTCTGAAGGCGAGAAAAATCAATAGTCCAAGCATAAATATCATCTGCCATTTTGTAAGTTAAATAGGAGCTTAACCCTTGTTCATCAATTGCATCAGATAAGGAACTTGAAATAACTCCTGAAGCTGTTTTAACAACTGTTTTTACAGGTTTTTTAGCATTGTATGCTGTAACTATTGAGTCTTTAAAATCTATAACAGTATATCTAACTTTAGAGTGTTTGTATATAAAAACTTGTGCTTGTTCTGTAGAGTCATTTTTAGCTAAAATTGTATAAGGAATACCACTTTTTATTCTTCGAACATTGAAAGTGTCTCTTATTTTAGTTACAATTTCTAATACTTTTGGGTATTCAACATGGTGCCTATCTAGTATTTCACTAAAGTTCTCACCAGATTTTATAGTGTCATTTATTACTTTGTAGTCATTTAGTTTAAACCCATATTCGTAAATAACTTTTGGAGGTTCAGGTGTTGGTTTTTCTATAGGTTTATCACTTTTACAAGCAACTATTAAAATAAGTATTAGTAGTGGAATTAATTTTCTCAAAAGGAGTTGTTTTTACGAATGAAATTGCTTAAAAATTTAAAACGCAAAAATACAATTTAATTGTTAAAAATAATGTTAAAAGGATGGGCTAATCCTTTAAAAGCATCTAAATCTGCCCTAAGCGATCCAATAGCAAGTGAAGCCTTAATTCTTAATGGTATTTTATTCTCATCATCGCTAACCCAAATACTAACACTTTCTTGCTCTTTAAAAACACGACCTGCTTGTACCATTGGTCTAAATTTTAAGGTTTTTACTTTTCCAAATTTGGTTTTAATAATTTCTTTTCCTAAAAAATGAAGTTTGAACTTTGTGATTTCTTCATCGAAAAACATTTTAATTTCAACGTGTTCACCAATTTTTAAATCACTGAGATTTTGATTTCTTAAAAAATAAAGTGAAGAAAGGATGTCTTGAATATCACTACTAATAGGATGTTTTTCAACTTTATTATGTTTATAATCTTTAACAGTAGCTTCATTAGCTTCATAATTGAATAAAATTTCCTTGTCTTTAGTATAACCACCTTCATTTATCTTACGAATAAATCGATACGGTCTTAAAGATTCTTTATACATATATGATTGGTAATTGTCCTTAACTTTAAAGAATAGACTTATTAACCCAGTAGTTTTTCCTTTACCAATGATATGAAAAGCTTCTTTTTTGTTATTTTTTGTCTCTTTAACTTCAATGGTTGAATAACCTGCGTTAAAGAAATTACTATAACTCATCCTAAATTTTAACCACTCACCATCTTTAAAAGGGAAAGGAGTATCCAAATTTTTATTTTTTACAGATTGCCCATATGAAAAGGCTGAAATAAAAAGTAGTAATATGACAAGTCTTTTCTTCATTTAGTAGTAGTGTTAATTTCTGTTTTGATTAAAAAAATGCAATTATTAAGCCAAAAATAATAAAAGGGTAGCAAATGGAGTTAAGCTTTTATTAAATTATTTAAATATTGATGTGATTTATAAGGTACCTCTTCGTTCTTGTTCGGCTTCAATACTTTCAAACAAGGCTTTAAAATTTCCTTTTCCGAATGATTGTGCTCCTTTACGCTGTATAATTTCAAAAAATAGCGTAGGTCTATCTGTTACTGGTTTGGTGAAAATTTGTAATAAATACCCTTCGTCATCTCGGTCAACTAAAATCCCTAAATCTTTTAGTTCTGCTAAGTCTTCATCAATATCCCCAACTCTATCCAAAACCGTATCGTAATAGGAGCCAGGTACATATAAAAATTCAACTCCACGTTCGGTCATTGCTTTTACAGTTTCTAAAATATTATTGGTAGCAACAGCTATATGTTGCACACCAGGACCATTATAGAAATCTAAATATTCTTCAATTTGAGATTTCTTTTTCCCTTCAGCAGGTTCATTAATTGGAAATTTTACACGGCCATTTCCATTAGTCATTACTTTGCTCATTAACGCAGTATATTGCGTTGAAATATCTTTATCGTCAAAAGTTATTAAATTGGCAAATCCCATAACTTCATTGTAAAATTTAGCCCAAACATTCATTTCATTCCAACCAACATTACCAACCATATGGTCAATATAGCGCAATCCAACATTAGGAGGGTTGTGAGTAGATTTCCACTTTTCAAACTTAGGAAGAAATACTCCATTGTAATTTTTACGCTCTACAAAAATGTGAACGGTTTCTCCATACGTGTGAATTCCAGACCGAACAACTTCTCCAGAATCATCTGTTTCTTTTGTAGGTTTTAAATAGGATTTAGCTCCGCGTTTTGTTGTCTCTTCCCAAGCTTTTGTTGCGTCTTCAACCCAAAGAGCAACTACTTTTACACCATCGCCATGTGTTGAAATATGCTCAAAAATTTCTTTGTTTTCACTATTTGGCATTGGTGTAGTTAACACCAAACGTATTTTATCTTGAATTAAAACGTAACTTGTTCTGTCTTTCATTCCTGTTTCTAAACCAGCGTAAGCTAAAGACTGAAATCCAAAAGCTGTTTTATAATAATGGGCTGCTTGTTTAGCATTTCCAACGTATAGTTCAACATAATCCGTTCCCAATAATGGCAAAAAATCTTCGGCTTCAGGAAATATTTTCTCTAGTCCGTAATTAAAATTTTGTATGTTTTTTAAATCTGACATATTTTTTTTTTGATAAAAGAAAAAAGAATATAGACAAAAGACTACGTTAAACCATTTTG
>CAYPNJ010000067.1:0-10280 GCA_964412305.1 uncultured Lutibacter sp.
ATTTTTGATCGCTCATAACTTATAAATTTGATTCCATTTCTTCTTTAGAACCTACTATCATATTATCGTAATCTCTCATACCTGTACCTGCTGGTATACGTTTACCAACAATTACATTTTCCTTTAAGCCTTCTAAGTAATCAATTTTACCACTTACAGCAGCTTCGTTTAATACTTTAGTAGTTTCCTGGAATGATGCTGCAGAAATAAACGACTTCGTTTGTAATGAAGCTCTTGTAATACCTTGCAAAATTTGTTCAGCCGTAGCTGGTCTTGCATCTCTTGCCTCAATTAAGTTTTTATCTTCTCTACGTAAAACTGAATTTTCATCACGTAATTGACGAGCACTAACAATTTGACCTTCTTTTAAACTTTCAGAATCTCCAGCAGTTTCAACTACTTTCATTCCGTAAATTTTATCATTCTCTTCAATAAAATCGTTTTTATGAATTAATTGATTTTCAAGGAATAATGTATCACCTGAATCAATAATTTTTACTTTACGCATCATTTGACGCACAACAACTTCAAAGTGTTTGTCATTAATTTTCACACCTTGTAAACGGTATACTTCTTGAATTTCATTCACTAAGTATTCTTGAACTTTACCAGGTCCTTCAATATTTAAAATATCATTAGGTGTAACAGCTCCTTCAGAAAGTGGCATACCCGCTTTAATAAAGTCATTTTCTTGAACTAAGATTTGATTAGAAAGTTTAATTAAATACTTTTTAATATCTCCTAATTTAGATTCAACAATAATTTCACGGTTACCTCTTTTAATTTTTCCGAAAGAAACAACTCCATCAATTTGAGAAACAACAGCTGGATTAGAAGGGTTACGTGCTTCAAATAATTCTGTTACACGTGGTAAACCTCCTGTAATATCTCCAGATCTACCTGACTTACGAGGAATTTTAACAATTACTTTACCTGTGGAAATTTTCTCACCATCTTCAACAATTAAATGTGCTCCCACTGGTAAGTTATAAGATCTAATAACATTTTCGCTATCATCCATTACTAATAATGTTGGAATAGTTTTTTTGTTTTTAGATTCAATAATAACTTTTTCTTGGAAACCTGTTTGCTCATCTATTTCAACAAGGAAATTTACACCAACTTCAATATTTTCGAACTTAATTGTACCTGCAAATTCTGAAACAATAACACCATTAAATGGATCCCACTTACAAACAACATCATCTTTTTTAAGTTTTTGGCCATTTTTAACAAAAATAAATGAACCGTAAGGAATATTATTTGTACTTAGTGTTAAACCAGTTTTATCGTCAATAATTTTAATTTCAGAAGTTCTTGAAATTACAGTATTAATTTCATTCCCATCAGCGTCTTCACCTTTAACTGTTCTTAAATCTTCAATTACTGCCTTACCTGCAAATTTAGTATTTAATGCGTTATCTTCTGAAATGTTACCAGCAACACCCCCAACGTGGAACGTTCTTAATGTTAACTGTGTACCAGGTTCTCCAATTGATTGCGCAGCAATAACTCCAACAGCTTCCCCTTTTTGAACCATTTTTCTAGTTGATAAACTATGTCCATAACATTTAGCACAAATACCTTTTTTAGCTTCACAAGTTAATGCTGAACGTACTTCTACTGAATTTAAAGGAGAATTTTCTATACGTTTTGCTATTTCAGTAGAAATTTCTTCACCTGCTGAAACTAATAATTCTTCAGTAAGTGGGTCAACTACATCATGTAAAGACACACGTCCATCAATTCTTTCGCTTAATGTTTCAACAATTTCATCGTTCTTTTTAAGTGGCTCAACATTTAAACCTCTTAATGTACCACAATCAACTATATTAATAATAACATCTTGAGAAACATCAACTAAACGACGTGTTAAATAACCTGCATCGGCTGTTTTTAATGCTGTATCTGCCAAACCTTTACGAGCACCATGCGTTGAGATAAAGTACTCTAAAATTGATAATCCTTCTTTAAAGTTAGATAAAATTGGATTCTCAATAATTTCACCACCTCCTGCTGTAGATTTTTTAGGTTTTGCCATTAATCCACGCATACCTGTTAACTGACGAATTTGCTCTTTAGAACCCCTTGCTCCAGAATCTAACATCATAAATACAGAGTTAAATCCTTGCTGATCTTCACGTAAACGTTTCATTGAAAGCTCTGTTAAACGGTTGTTTGTAGAACCCCAAATATCAATTACCTGATTGTAACGCTCTTTATTAGTTAACATACCCATATTATAGTTTGCCATAATATTATCAACCTTCCCCTTCGCTTCAGTAATCATATCGTGCTTTTCTGGTGGAATAATAATATCACCTAAACTAAATGATAATCCTCCTTGGAATGCAAATTTGTATCCCATTGATTTTATTTCATCTAAAAATTTACCTGTAGTTGGTACATCGGTAATTTTTAATATTTCACCAATAATATCTCTTAAAGATTTTTTATTTAATACTTCATTAACGTAACCTGCAGCTTCTGGTACAACTTCGTTAAACAAAACTCTACCAACTGTAGTTTCAATTAGCATAGTTACTAGTTCTCCATCCTCATTAAAATCTTTTGTTCTTACTTTTATTCCTGCATTTAAGTCAACTGCTTTTTCATTAAAAGCAATATTAACTTCTTTTGGTGAATAAAATGTAAGCCCCTCTCCTTTAACAGGATACTCTGGAGTATTTTTTCTTTCTTTTGTCATATAGTATAATCCTAAAACCATATCCTGTGAAGGTACCGTAACTGGTGCCCCATTGGCTGGATTTAAAATACTATGTGACGCTAACATTAATAACTGACACTCTAAAATAGCTTCAGGCCCTAATGGTAAATGTACCGCCATTTGATCCCCATCAAAATCAGCATTAAATGCAGTACATACTAATGGGTGTAATTGAATTGCTTTTCCTTCAATTAATTTTGGTTGAAAAGCTTGAATTCCTAAACGGTGAAGCGTAGGCGCACGGTTTAATAATACAGGATGTCCTTTTAAAACATTCTCTAAAATATCCCATACAACAGGCTCTCTTTTATCTATAATTTTCTTTGCAGATTTTACTGTTTTTACAATTCCTCTTTCTATTAGTTTTCTAATTACAAAAGGCTTGTACAATTCAGCTGCCATATCTTTTGGCAATCCACATTCAAACAATTTTAACTCTGGTCCAACAACAATTACCGAACGTGCAGAATAATCAACACGCTTACCTAATAAGTTTTGACGGAAACGTCCTTGTTTTCCTTTTAACGAATCAGATAATGATTTTAATGGACGATTAGATTCCGTTTTTACTGCCGAAGATTTACGTGTGTTGTCAAATAACGAATCTACAGATTCTTGTAACATACGTTTTTCGTTACGTAAAATAACTTCAGGAGCTTTAATTTCAACCAATCTTTTTAAACGATTGTTACGTATAATTACTCTACGGTATAAATCATTTAAATCTGAAGTTGCAAAACGACCACCATCTAATGGTACTAATGGACGTAATTCTGGTGGAGTCACCGGAATTACTTTCATTATCATCCATTCTGGACGGTTTTCTCTATTTTTATTTGCATCTCTAAAAGCCTCAACAACATTTAATCTTTTTAGTGCTTCAGTTTTACGTTGTTTAGATGTTTCTGTATTTGCTTTATGACGTAATTCATAAGAAAGTTCGTTTAAATCTATTCTATTAAATAAATCTATTAAACAAGCAGCACCCATTTTAGCAATAAACTTATCTGGGTCATTGTCATCTAAATATTGGTTTTCAACTGGGAATCCTTCAAGAATATCTAAGTACTCTTCTTCTGTTAGGAAATCCATTTTTTGTAATGGTTCTCCTTCAGTATTTTTAGCTCCAGCTGGTTGAATTACTACATAACGTTCGTAGTAAATAATCATATCTAACTTTTTAGATGGTAACCCTAAAAGGTATCCCATTTTGTTAGGTAATGATTTAAAATACCAAATATGAGCAACTGGCACTACCAAGTTAATGTGCCCAACTCTGTCTCTTCTAACCTTTTTCTCAGTTACTTCAACACCACAACGGTCACAAACAATTCCTTTATAACGAATTCTTTTGTACTTCCCACAAGCACATTCATAATCTTTTATTGGGCCAAAAATACGTTCACAAAACAACCCATCTCTTTCTGGTTTATGCGTACGGTAATTAATGGTTTCTGGTTTTAATACTTCTCCTTTTGATTTCTCAAGAATTGCTTCTGGAGATGATAAACCAATTGAAATTTTATTAAACTTTTTTACAGTGTATTTCTCGTTTTTTCTTGCCATAATACTATTGATGGATTCGAATTTTAAAAATGTAAAAATATATTGAATAGTATAGGAGGAAAACCTCCTAACTATTTGTTTTATTATTATTCCTCTAATCTAACGTCTAATCCAAGACCTCTAAGCTCGTGCATTAATACGTTAAATGATTCTGGTAATCCAGGTTCTGGCATAGGTTCTCCTTTAACAATAGCCTCATATGTTTTAGCTCTTCCTAAAACATCATCTGATTTTACTGTTAAGATTTCACGTAATGTGCTTGCAGCACCATATGCTTCCAATGCCCAAACTTCCATCTCTCCAAAACGCTGACCACCAAATTGTGCTTTACCACCAAGTGGTTGTTGCGTAATTAATGAGTATGGTCCAATAGAACGCGCATGCATTTTATCATCAATCATATGACCTAATTTAATCATATAAATAACTCCAACAGTTGCTTTTTGATCAAAACGCTGTCCAGTTCCTCCATCATACAAATAAGTATGACCGTATTGCGGTACACCTGCTTCGTCTGTTATATTATTAATTTGATCAATTGTTGCACCATCAAAAATTGGCGTAGCATATTTGGTGTCTAATTTTTGACCAGCCCATCCAAGAACTGTTTCATAAATTTGACCAATATTCATACGTGATGGTACCCCAAGTGGGTTCAATACAATATCAACCGGTGTTCCATCTTCTAAGAAAGGCATATCTTCCGCACGAACAATACGAGCAACAATACCCTTGTTACCGTGACGCCCTGCCATTTTATCCCCTACTTTTAATTTACGTTTTTTAGCAATATAAACTTTCGCTAATTTTAAAATCCCTGCTGGTAATTCATCTCCAACTGAAACTGTAAATTTCTCACGACGCAAACCTCCTTGTAAATCATTCACTTTAATTTTATAGTTGTGAATTAATTCAACAACTAACTTATTAATGCGACTATCTGTTGTCCAAGTTCCTTTTGTTAAATAAGCAAAATCTGGTACAGAGTTTAACATTTTTAATGTGAATTTTTTACCCTTTTGAAGTATTTCCTCACCTAAATCATTTAATACTCCTTGAGAAGTTTTACCACTAATTAGTGTAAACAATTTATCTGTTAATACTGAACGTAAATCTACAAATTTAGCAGTATACTTACTTTCTAAATTAGCAATACTAATTTTGTCTTGCGCTCTTTTAGATTTATCTTTTACTGCACGTTCAAATAACTTTTTATCAATAACAACACCTCTTAATGAAGGTGAAGCTTTTAAAGAAGCATCTTTTACATCACCTGCTTTATCACCAAAAATTGCTCTTAGTAATTTTTCCTCAGGTGTTGGATCTGATTCTCCTTTTGGTGTGATTTTACCAATTAAGATATCTCCAGGTTTCACTTCAGCACCAATACGAATCATTCCATTTTCATCTAAATCTTTTGTAGCTTCTTCAGAAACGTTTGGAATATCGTTTGTTAATTCTTCGGCACCTAATTTAGTATCTCTAACATCCATTGAGTATTCATCAATATGAATTGATGTAAAGATATCTTCTTTTACAACTTTTTCTGAAATTACAATTGCATCCTCAAAGTTATACCCTTTCCAAGGCATAAAGGCTACTTTCATATTTCTACCTAAGGCTAATTCACCTTTTTGAGTTGCATATCCTTCACATAATACTTGTCCTAATTCAACTCTATCACCTTTTTTAACAATAGGTTTTAAGTTAATTGATGTTCCTTGGTTCGTTTTTCTAAACTTAATTAAGTTGTATGTTTTGTTATCTCCATCAAAACTTACCATACGATCTTCATCAGTTCTATCGTACTTAATTTCAATAGTATTTGCATCAACATATTCTACAACACCAGCACCTTCAGCATTCATTAAAATACGTGAATCTTTTGCAACTCTACGCTCTAAACCAGTACCAACAATTGGAGATTCTGGTCTTAATAAAGGTACAGCCTGACGCATCATATTCGATCCCATCAATGCACGGTTGGCATCATCATGTTCCAAGAATGGAATTAACGATGCAGAAATTGATGCTATTTGATTAGGAGCAACATCCATAAAATTAACCTTTGCTGGTTCAACTACAGGATAATCAGCTTCTTCACGAACAATAACTTTTTCATCAACAAATTTACCTTTTTCATCTAAAGGAAGATTTGATTGTGCAAATTTCATTCCTTCTTCTTCTTCAGCACTTAAATATCTAGGCTCATCAGTAATATTAACATTACCCTCTGTAACTTCTCTATATGGAGTTTCAATAAACCCTAAATTATTCACTTTTGCAAATACTGCTAAAGATGAAATCAAACCAATATTTGGTCCCTCAGGTGTTTCAATTGGACATAAACGACCGTAATGTGTATAATGAACATCACGAACCTCAAAACCAGCTCTTTCTCTAGATAAACCTCCAGGTCCTAGTGCTGATAATCTTCTTTTATGTGTAATCTCTGCTAATGGATTTGTTTGATCCATAAATTGAGATAATTGGTTGGTTCCAAAAAATGAGTTAATAACTGATGATAATGTTTTAGCATTAATCAAATCAATTGGTGTAAACACCTCATTATCACGCACATTCATTCGCTCACGAATGGTACGAGCCATACGAGATAAACCAACACCAAACTGGCTTGCTAATTGCTCACCAACTGTACGTACACGACGGTTAGATAAGTGGTCAATATCATCTACTTCAGCTTTTGAATTTACTAATTTTATCAAGTTCTTGATAATAGTAATAATATCAGTTTTTGTTAAAACTTTCTGGTTAATATCTTCATTTAATCCTAACTTTTTATTCATTCTATAACGACCAACTTCACCTAAGTTATAACGTTGTTCTGAGAAGAATAATTTATCTATAATACCTTTTGCAGTTTCAAAATCTGGCGGTTCAGCATTACGTAATTGTCTATAAATATGCTCAACAGCTTCTTTTTCTGAATTTGTTGGATCTTTTTGCAGTGTATTATGAATAATTGCATAATCTGCCATTTCATTATTCTCTTTATGAAGCAAAATGGTTTTAGAACCAGACTCAATAATTTCTTCAATTTGGTCTTTTTCTAAAATTGTATCTCTATCTAATACAATTTCATTTCTTTCAATAGAAACTACTTCTCCGGTATCTTCATCAACAAAGTCTTCAAACCATGTTTTTAGTACACGTGCAGCTAATTTTCTACCTAAAACTTTTTTAAGACCGCTTTTTGAAACTTTCACTTCTTCTGCAAGGTCAAAAATTTCAAGAATATCTTTATCTCTTTCGAAACCAATAGCTCTAAATAGCGTTGTTACAGGTAATTTTTTCTTTCTATCAATATAAGCATACATTACTTGATTGATATCTGTTGCAAACTCAATCCAAGAACCTTTAAAAGGAATTACTCTTGCTGAATATAATTTTGTTCCGTTTGCGTGAAATGACTGTCCAAAGAAAACCCCTGGTGAACGGTGTAATTGAGAAACTACAACTCTTTCTGCTCCATTGATACAAAAAGTACCACTGTGAGTCATATAAGGAATTGTTCCAAGATAAACATCTTGTACTATCGTTTCAAAATCCTCATGTTCAGGATCTGTACAGTATAATTTTAAACGTGCTTTTAATGGCACACAATATGTTAGACCTCTTTCTATACATTCTTGAATTGAATATCTTGGAGGGTCTACAAAGTAGTCGATAAACTCTAACACAAAATTGTTACGAGTATCTGTAATTGGGAAGTTGTCTAAGAAGGTTTTATATAAGCCTTCTGTACTTCGTTCGTCAGCTTTGGTTTTTAATTGAAAAAAATCTTGAAATGATTTTACTTGAATATCTAGAAAATCTGGATATTCCATTACCAATTTTGCTGATGCAAAGTTTATTCTTTCGGTGAATTGTTTAGTAGCCAATGGACAAAACTTTAGGTTAAAAAAACTATTAAAATATAAGAACGAATATATACGCAAAATGGTTTAGGTCTAAGGATATACCCAAGACCTAAACCTTAAATTGTGTTAGCTGTTGAAAACTTACTTAAGTTCAACCTCAGCTCCTGCTTCTTCTAATGATGCTTTTAATCCTTCAGCTTCATCTTTAGAGATACCTTCTTTAATTGGCGCTGGTGCGCTATCAACGATACCTTTAGCTTCTTTTAATCCTAAACCAGTTAATTCTTTAACTAATTTAACAACTGCTAATTTAGAACCACCTGCTGCTTTTAAAATTACATCAAATTCTGTTTGTTCTTCAGCTTCTGCGTCTCCACCTGCTGCTGTACCTGCTGCTGCTGCTACTGCTGCTGCTGCTGGTTCAATACCGTATTCGTCTTTTAAAATATCAGCTAACTCGTTCACTTCTTTTACTGTTAAGTTAACAAGTTGTTCTGCGAAATCTTTTAAATCTGCCATTTCTCTTTGTTTAAATTTTATTATTTAGTTTATTAGTGCACTTATTTATTTATCTGATAAAGTTTTCAGAATTCCTGACAATTTGCTACCTCCAGATTGTAATGCTGAAATAACATTCTTAGCTGGTGATTGTAAAATTGTGATAATATCTCCAATAAGTTCTTCTTTAGATTTAATGTTAACTAAAGCATCTAATTGGTCATCTCCAACATAAATTGCTTCTTCAACATAAGCTCCTTTTAATACAGGCTTATCAGATTTTTTTCTAAATTCTTTAATTACTCTTGCTGGAGCGTTTCCTGTTTCTGAAAACATTAAAGAAGTATTTCCCTTTAATATTTCAGATAATTCTCCAAAGTTTTTATCAGACTTGTCCATTGCTTTTTCAAGCAATGAGTTTTTAACAACAGCTAGTTTTACATTTGCTTTAAAACAAGCTCTACGTAAATTAGATGTATCTAAAGCATTTAATCCTGAGATATCTGCTAAATAGATAATATTCCCTTCAGTTAATCTTGTTGTTAAAGCTTCAATTACTTGTGATTTTTCTTCTCTAGTCATAATTACTAAGTTTTAACTTTAATTAAACTGATTTTTCATCTATACTTATTCCAGGACTCATGGTACTAGATAAGTAAATACTTTTAATATACGTTCCTTTTGCTGCAGTTGGTTTTAACTTCATTATAGTTTGTAACAACTCTTCTGCATTTTCAGCAATTTTGTCAGCGTCAAATGATGCTTTAGCAATTGCAGCGTGTATAATACCTGATTTTTCAACTTTAAAGTCAATTTTACCAGCTTTTACTTCTTTTACTGCTTTTGCAACATCCATAGTTACTGTACCTGTTTTTGGGTTAGGCATTAAACCTCTTGGTCCTAAAACACGACCTAAAGGACCTAATTTTCCCATAACGCTAGGCATAGTAATTATTACGTCAACATCTGTCCATCCTCCTTTAATCTTTTGAAGGTATTCATCTAATCCAACATAATCAGCACCTGCTTCTTTAGCTTCGGCTTCTTTATCTGGAGTTACTAATGCTAATACTTTAACATCTTTTCCGGTTCCGTGAGGTAATGTTACTACCCCTCTAACCATTTGATTTGCTTTACGTGGATCTACTCCCAACCTAACAGCTAAATCTATAGATGCATCAAAATTTACAGAAGTAATTTCTTTTACTAAAGCTGAAGCATCTTTTATTGAATAAGATTGAGTTTTGTCAAACTTACCTTGTGCCTCTTTTTGCTTTTTAGTTAATTTTGCCATTTTTAATAACTGTTTTATTGTTTTACAGGAGCTGTCCCTTTTACTTTAATACCCATTGAACGTGCTGTTCCTGCCATCATTAACATAGCCGACTCAACAGTAAATGCATTTAAATCTACCATTTTATCTTCAGCAATTGTTTTCAATTGATCCCAAGTTACTGTTGCTACTTTTTGACGGTTTGGTTCAGGAGAGCCTTTTTTAACTTTGGCTGCTTCTAAAATTTGCACTGCTGCTGGAGGAGTTTTAACAACAAAATCAAAAGATTTATCTTTATAAACAGTAATTGCTACTGGTAAAACTTTCCCTTGTT
>CAYPNJ010000068.1:0-10064 GCA_964412305.1 uncultured Lutibacter sp.
TATTTAAATAATTTAAGCATGTGCATTCTTTCTTCATCTGAAGCTGCATACATAAATTCAGATGTTCCTTCTAACCCTTTTAATTCGGCCCAAGAAGCCATTGCTAAATATATTTGAGAAGATTCTGCTTCTATTCTTATTTGCTTGTTTAAAATGGATTGCATTCTTTCTGATAACATAGTGCTTTGTATTTTAATTGATTTACTTTAAAATAATTAGATAAATTCTCTAATAATTAGCTACAAAGGTATTTATTTTTTGTTGTAAATCATAAGAAGCATTCACTAAAGGTAAACGAACATTTTCTGAACAAATATTCAATGTATTTAATAACGCTTTTATTCCTGCCGGATTTCCTTCTTCAAAAATATAATCAATACTTTCCATCACTTTATAATGCAATTTATTTGCTTCATTAACATTGCCATCCAAACCAAAAGTTATCATTTCTGAAAAATCTTTAGGCAAACCTTGTCCAATTACAGAAATTACACCTGCTCCACCCGCTAAAACCATTGGTAAAGCAATCATATCATCACCCGATATTACTAAAAAATTTGCCGGTTTGTGTTGTATTAAACGCTGAACTTGGACTATATCACCAGCGGCTTCTTTTATAGCAACAATATTTTTAAAATCGTTAGCAATTCTAATTACAGTATCTGGTGTAACATTAACACCTGTTCTGCTTGGCACATTGTATAAAATTATTGGTTTTGGACTTGCTTCAGAAACTGCTTTAAAATGTTGGTAAATACCTTCTTGTGTAGGTTTGTTATAATATGGAGAAACAGAAAGTATGGCGCTAAAATCAGATAAATCTGTGGTTTTTAACTCCTCAACCACAGCTAACGTGTTGTTCCCTCCAATTCCTAAAACAATTGGAAGTCTACCATTATTAGCAGCTACAACAGTTGTTTTAATTTGCGATATTTCTTCTGAAGTCAATGTAGCGGGCTCACCTGTTGTACCCAATAACACTAAATAATCTATACCATTATCTATTTGATAGTTTACCAAACGTTTCAACCCTTCAAAATCTACAGATTTATCTTCGTTAAAAGGGGTTACTAACGCTACTCCAGTCCCTATCAATTCTTTCATTATATTTTATTTAAAATGGTTAAGTATTTTTTTAATTCAGTGTTAAAGAGTTTTAAATCGTTTGATTCACAATTAATTAACAAATCATAAAAACGATTGTCTAAATGTGAAAATCCGGCTTTAAACCCTGTTTTACATTGCAATAATAGCAAGTTGCTATATAAGTTATCAACTTTACTATAATTAATTAACAAATCGTATTTTTTTGTTAAAACAACTTTCAATTTATCAGATTTAATCTTCCCGTACCATCCAAAATCTTTTGGTGATATTAGTTCTTCTAAAACCAACTCTTTACTTATTTTTTGTTGAAAAATAAGTAAATCTATTTCATCTTCAGCTACTGCAAATAAAGCTTTTACTTCTTTAAGTACTTCTTCTTTTTTTGACACGTCATCTAAAATAATAAGTATCTTTTTTATTTCTTCGGAAGAAATGGCTGCTGACTTTTCAAGGAATTCAGATACCCTTTTGTTTAAAAAAATTTGATTGCTTTTTCGTTTAAATCCTGTAAAAATCATCTATATTTACGCTTGTGAAAGCAAAATTAATTAAAATCATTAGTATTTCTGCAATGAAAAAAATTATTATTTCATTTTTTACAATTATTCTATTTATTAATTGCAAAAAAGAACCACATTATTTAGTAAAAATTGAAGGAAATCTACTCCCAATTTCTAAAGAAATTACAGCAACAAAAGCTATTGATTCAGTTATTGCACCTTACAAAATAAAGGTTGAAAAAGAAATGAATACTGTTTTAAGTTTTACTCCTAGAGAATTGAATAGGTATGATGCTAAACTTGAAAGTTCTTTAGGAAATTTAATGGCCGATTTATGTTTTGAAAAAGCCAATACCATTTTTAATTCAAGAATTGGAAAAAATATTGACTTTACCATGTTTAATTTTGGTGGCATCAGAGCTAGTATTTCAAAAGGAAACATTACTATGGAACATGCTTTTAATTTAATGCCTTTTGAAAATGAATTGGTTGTAGTTGAGTTAACTACTGATAAAATAAATGAACTTATAACCTACTTAATTAATGGTAAAAGAGCACATCCTATTTCTAAACAATTAAATTTAGTGATTACAAAAAACGGCTACAACCTAAAAATTAACAACGCGCTATTAGATAGTACAAAAACATATAATGTACTAACTTCAGATTATCTTCAAAGTGGTGGAGATAACATGAGTTTCTTTAAAAACCCAGTAAATTTATTCAAGACAGATTATAAACTTAGAAATGCAATTATTGATTATTTTAAAGAGACAGATACAATTAAAGTTAAACTAGATGGTAGATTCCGAAGTGAAATTTAAACCTATGAAAAGAAGAAGTTTTATACAAAAATCAACTGCTGCAACTGCCTTTTTAACTTTAGGAGGCTTCTCTTTACAATCTTTCAATACAAGCAGCACAAAACACATTACCATATTACATACAAATGATACACATAGCCATATAAAAGTTTTCCCAAGTAGCCATTCTAGATATGGCAACAAAGGAGGTGTTTCTAGAAGAGCTACTTTGGTTGAAGAAATCCGAAAAGAAAATCCAAATACTTTACTGCTAGATGCTGGTGATATTTTTCAAGGCACTCCCTATTTTAATTTTTATGGTGGAGAATTGGAATTTAAATTAATGAGTTTATTAAAATACGATGTTGCAACTATTGGAAATCATGACTTTGATAATGGAATTGAAGGGTTATACAAACAATTACCTCATGCTAAATTCGATTTTGTATCTACCAATTATAATTTTAAAAATACCATTTTAGACACGCATGTAAAACCCTATAAAATTATAATAAAAGACGATATTAAGATTGGAATTTTTGGACTAGGAATTGAATTAAAAGGACTCGTTAGCGAAAAGAATTATAAAGAAACCAACTATTTAAATCCAATAGAAATTGCTCAAGATATGAGTCGTATTTTAAAAGACGAAGAACAATGTGATTTAGTAATTTGTTTATCTCACTTAGGATATAATTATGCACCTGATCGAAAAGAGATAGGCGATTTAGAATTGGCTTCAAAAACAAAAAATATAGATTTAATTATTGGTGGTCATACTCATACTTTTTTACCAAAACCAACAATTACAAAAAATAGTGTTGGTGAAAATGTATTGGTAAATCAAGTAGGTTGCTATGGAATAAATGTAGGCAGAATAGACTTCTATTTTGATAGTGATAAAAATAAAGCGAGTAAAGGGAAAAGTATAATTGTATAAAATATTTTATTAAAATGCGTATAGAAACCGATTTAAAATTAGGATTTAAAGATGTTATGATTCGTCCAAAACGATCTACATTAAGCTCTCGATCTCAAGTTAATTTAGAGCGAAAATTTACTTTTTTACACAGCAATCACCAATGGAATGGTGTTCCTATAATGGCTGCAAATATGGATACGGTAGGTACATTTGAAATGGCTAAAAAATTAGCTGAACATAAAATATTTACAGCCATTCATAAACATTACTCTTTAGAAGAATGGAAAAAATTTATTGATTCAACTACTACAGATATAACTGACTATTTTGCAGTTAGTACCGGAACTGGAAAAGCTGATTCTGAAAAACTAACGACAATTTTCAAACAACACCCTCAAATAAAATTTATTTGTATTGATGTTGCAAATGGCTACTCTGAGCATTTTGTGCATTTTGTAAAAAACACAAGAGAACAATACCCCGATAAAGTAATTATGGCGGGAAACGTTGTCACAGGAGAAATGGTTGAAGAATTACTATTAGCTGGTGCCGATATTATTAAAGTTGGTATTGGACCCGGTTCTGTTTGTACTACGCGTGTTAAAACTGGTGTGGGTTACCCTCAACTTTCTGCAATTATTGAATGTGCTGATGCAGCTCATGGTTTAGGCGGACAAATAGTTTCTGATGGAGGTTGTAAAATACCTGGTGATATAGCAAAAGCTTTTGGAGGTGGTGCTGATTTTGTAATGCTTGGCGGAATGTTAGCTGGACATACTGAAAGTGGTGGGAAAACTATAGAAATTGATGGAGAGAAATTTAAGCAATTTTACGGTATGAGTTCTGAAACAGCTATGAATAAACATGTTGGTGGCGTTGCAAATTACAGAGCCTCAGAAGGAAAAACAGTTGAAATTCCGTATCGTGGAGCTGTTGAAAATACGGTACAAGATATTTTAGGAAGTTTACGATCAACGTGCACATACGTTGGCGCTAACAGATTGAAAGAATTAACTAAAAGAACAACTTTTATAAGAGTACAAGAGCAACATAACGAGGTGTTTTCCAAGTAATGTACTTTTAAAAGTAAAATTTACTTGTTATTTTCAGACTCTAAAACCATAGAACGATATATTAAATACTGTGCTGAGACATATGTAACCATAATTAGCACCTTAAATAGAGGTATTGAAAAACTAAATTTATCAATTGCTAAAATTGAATCAGACGCTATAAAAACAACACTTCCTAAAAACATCCATAAGGATTTTACGGATCTTGAATTTAAGTAATTCAACAAAGAAATTGCACCAAATAGTGATATGGTAATCCCATAAATAATTACGGGTATTAATAATTCATTTAATGTATCTTTCAATACATAAATTAATACTGAAAATGTAATAATAAATGGAATAAAAGCAAGTATTTTATGCTGAAATGAAGATTTTTGAAGCCAACTTATAACTATTCTTATAAATAGAAAATGAGCTGCTAAAAAAAACACCAAACCTCCTATAAAAAAAAGTGAACCTTCAAAAAGCAAGAAGACATCTCCTAAAAATGAAAAAATCAACGCCATTACATACCAAATATTTCGCTTAGTAACAGATACAGCATATAATGCTACTAATAACGGAAGTATAAACGGCTTGAAAATAACAATCAAGCTTGGAAGTTTAAAAATAATTCCAATAATATCTACAACTGAAACAAGTACAAATACAAAAAATATTACTTTAACTTTATTCATTTAACTATAAACTAATCCCAAGTTGGTAAGATACAGTTTTTATCTATTCTTTTTAACAATGGATTAATTCCTTCAACTAAACTTTGTTGCATTACTTTTGAATCATCCTTATGGCATTCCAAACAAGCACCAATTAACAATAATTGCTGTTGCTCTTCCACTGAAAACGGTCTAAAATCTAAACGAGTTGAATTTACAACACCTTTTTTAGTTGGCTTTAAAAATGGAATCCAAGCATCTTCTGGTAAATTATCATTAGGGTTCTTAGCATAATTCGCATTAAAATTCCATTTACCAATTCTATTTTTAATAGCATAGGTTAACTCACCTTGTCCATACCCTAAAGTTGCGGAATTGGAATGACATGATTTACAATCACGCACACTTTTTGTAGTAGTATGTGGTGAATTTGGCGCATATAAACGATGAAAAGAAACATCTTTGCCTATTTCATTTCCTGTATAACTACCTTTATCAATCGTCATAATCATTCCTGGTATGGCTGGTTCTATGTGTTTTCCATCTTTGTTTTCACGAACTCCCATTGCTGGCAATGATGAAGAAAACTCAGCAACGTATTCCTTCCATTGGCCTTTTCCATATTTTTTATCTAACAAATCAAATGCTCTAGGCTCATCCTTATCAAATTCATTATGACAGCCAATACAACGAGAAGTCCATGATGAATGACACGTAGCACAACTCACATTTTTATGTGCACTATCTCTTGAGCAAATTTCAGGTTGAGGTTTTAATTCATGCAAATCCCCATCTTTTTTACCAATTAAAAATGCATTTCCTAATGAGTCTACAAAAGTATTTACTAAAGGGTGTTTTCCATTTTCAACTGCTATTATTCGCTTATCACTATGTGAATAATCTCGATGCAAAAACACCAATAAACTTTCTGTATCTAATGAATCATAAGGTATTGTTCTTGGTTTTTCTTTATAATGGCAATCGGAACATTGCAATTTTACAGCTTGCTCTTCATGTGCATATTTTTTACCATCACCCATCACTTCATGAGAAGAATGGCAATCTACGCACAACAACCCTTTTGTGTGATGCACGTCTTCTTCAATATATTTATAAACTCGTTTATCTTCAACAACTTTAAATCCTACTTTATTTCCAATTTCACTTTCATGAAGTGAAGTTTCTTGCCAACCTTCATAATTAGATGAAATTCTACTAGATCTACTATGACAACCATAACAATGTTCATTTTTTACAAAAATATCCGTTGAAGGGTGAAACTTTGGTAGTACTTTTTTTCCTGAAGAAATATAATTCTCTAAATCATTTTTAGCTACTGATGTATAATTTAAATGGCACGCATTACAACCTCCTCCTCTACTCATTTGAGTAATCTCACCAAATTCCTTTTTCTCTGCACCTAAATGACAATTTGCACACAAATCACGTAGATGTTTATCTGCCGGGGAATCTTTAATATTTTTAATATGATAATGATAATCTGGCGAATCTGCCTCTCCAAAAATATATTTATCAACTGCAACTAAACCACTATTGGTTGTCATTAATGAATTTTTAATTTTAGACAACTCATTGGGGTGGCATTTTCCACAAGTCGCAGCAGCATCTGATAAATTTCCTGGTATTAAAACCATTCCTTTATGTGAATCATCTTTATCCAACGTATTTGGATTTCCTAAATGACAACTAATGCACCCTATCAATTCCGGATTATGATATTCTGAATAACCTTTTGTTTCGGAATGACAATTTAAACAAGACTCATCTCCATTATTTTTAATTTTCACATACTCAATTTCCTGAACACTAGCTTGTTCTAAATAATTCTGATTTTTAAAATAAAATAACAAGGCAACCCCTACAATTAGCAGTCCTAAAAAAACCGTTTTAAAGTGATTTATTTTCATATAATAAATTAATTTTGTAAAATTACAACAATTTAAAATCAACTTCCAATACTGCAAAAAAAGCTATATATTTGATAATCATTTTAATAGAACCTTTATTTGATTTTATGCAACTTTAGTCACATATAAAATTCTGATTATCAGATTGTTATTGTAACCATTGTTACCTTATTAAATTACCTCAGGTGACATTTGTCATATTCTAAGATATAAGGAAGAAATAACTTTACCACAGAAAAAAAACGAATAACTTATGACTACTTCAAGAAGAAAATTTATTAAAATTTCTGCTATAGGATTAGGTGGTGTTGCGGCAACAACCGGCGCGTTAAACGCATTTGGTGCCAATTCATATTTAGATGATTTAGTAAAACAAAAAGTTTCTAAAAAATTTAAAAGAACTCCAACCTATTGCGAAGTTTGCTTTTGGAAATGTGCTGCTTGGACATATACGAATGAAGAAGGCGAAATAAAAAAAATTATTGGTAATGATGATGATTCACATTCATACGGCCGTTTATGCCCTAGAGGTACAGGTGGTGTAGGAATGTATACTGATGAAGACCGACTAAAAACGCCACTAATACGTACAACTGTTAATGGTGAAGAAACTTTTAGAAAAGCTAGTTGGGAAGAAGCCCTTGATTTAATTGCTTCTAAATTTAAAAGTGTAAAAGAAGAACATGGTCCAGAATCGTTTGCTCTAATAAAACATGGTTCACCCGGTTCACATTTAGAACACTTATTTAAAGCGTACGGATCAGATACAATTGCTGAACCTGCTTACGCACAGTGTAGAGGACCTAGAGAAACTGGTTTTAAAGCCACGTTTGGATCTTGGGTAGGTTCACCTGAACCAACCGACATTAGAGATACAAAATGTTTAGTGCTTATTGGCTCACATATTGGTGAAAACATGCACAACTCACAAGTACAAGAAATGTCTGAAGCTATTGATAATGGTGCAACTATTATCACAGTTGACCCAAGACTTTCTACTGCAGCAAGTAAATCAACACATTGGTTAGCAATTAAACCAGCTACTGATATTGCTTTATTACTTTCTTGGATGAATGTAATAATTGAAGAAGGTTTATACGATAAAGAATATGTAGATAAATACGGTTTAGGATTTGATGAACTAAAAGAACATGTACGTCAATATACTCCTGAATGGGCTTATGGTATTACAACAATAAAACCTAAAGAAATTAGAAAGACTGCGAGAGCTATGGCTCATGCGTCTCCTTCGGTAATAATTCACCCAGGACGTCATGTAACTTGGTATGGTGATGATACGCAACGTGCAAGAGCAATGGCTATTCTAAATGGTTTATTAGGCTCTTGGGGGCGTAGAGGAGGATTCTACTTCAAAGAAAAAATTAAAGTGCCTAAATTCCCACATCCAAAATTCCCACATCCAAAATGGGATTGGAGAGATATTGGTGAAAAATATCCTTTAGCTGAAATGGGAATAACAACTGAAGTTTTGAAAGCTGCTATTCCAAATAAAGACAATAAATATCCAGTAAAAGCATTAATGGTTGCTGGAACTAATTTAACCAAGTCTATACCAGACAGAAAGATTTTGGAAGAATCTTTAGATTCATTAGATTTTATGGTAGTAATAGATACTATGCCAATGGATGTCACTGGTTATGCTGATGTAGTTTTACCTGAATGTACTTACTTAGAACGGTATGATGGTATAAGATCTGCAACAAACAGACATCCTTCTATTGCAATAAGAGTACCTGCTGTTGCACCTAAATACGATTCAAAACCTGTATGGTGGATGGCAAAACAAATTGGTGAGCGTTTAGGATTAGGTGACTATTTCAATTATGACGACTTTAAAGAGGTAATTGAATGGCAATTGAAAGAGATGGGAACTTCTTTAGAAGAAATGGAAAAAATTGGTGTTAAAAATTATCCTCGTAAATCCGGACCATTGTATATGAATGAAGATGAAGTTTACGACTTTCCAACTGTAAGTGGTAAAATTGAATTTTATTCTGAAGAATTTAAAGAATTAGGATTTGATCCTATGCCTAAATATACGGTACACCCTGAACCACCACAAGGTTTTTATAGACTGAACTATGGAAGAGCACCAATGCATACTTTTAGTAGAACAGCTAATAACCCTAATCTAAACGATTTAAAGAGTGAAAATGATCTTTGGGTAAATCCAAAAGTTGCTAGAATTCTTGGAATTGAAACAGGTCAAAGAGTTTGGTTAAGAAATCAAGATAAAATTACTTCAACTTTTTCAATTAAAGTTAGAGTTACTGAGAGAGTACGTTGGGATTCTGTTTATATGGTACACGGGTTTGGTCACGATAACAAAAAATTAAGCCGAGCTTATGGTAAAGGAATAAACGACACTCAATTAATTTCAAAAGTAACTATTGATCCAATTATGGGAGGTACAGGTATGAGAGGAAACTATGTTGAAATATTAACGGAAAACCCATTTAAAAATACTGAGATATGAGATATGCAATGGTAATAGACACATTAAAATGTGTTGGATGTAGTGATTGTGTTGTCGCTTGTCAAACAGAAAACGACGTGCCAATTGGGTATTGTAGAGATTGGATTACAGAAACTGTAAGTGGTACTTACCCAAATTTAGACTTAGAATTAAAATCTGAAAGATGTAATCACTGTGAAAATGCACCTTGTGTAAGATGTTGCCCAACAGGAGCAAGTCATCAAATTGAAGGAGGAATTGTTTTAGTTACTCACGATGAATGTATTGGTTGTGGTGCTTGTATAGAATCTTGCCCTTACGATGCTCGTTATCAACACCCTGATGGGTATGTAGATAAGTGTACTTTCTGTCATCATAGACTAGAAAAAGGACAACTTCCTGCTTGTGTATCAGTTTGTCCAACTAAGTGTATGTATTTTGGAGATTTAGACAACCCAAATAGCGAAGTGTCACAATTATTAAAAAATAGAAAGTACAAAACGTTAGCTCCTGAAGCTGGAACTGATCCACATGTTTTTTACTTAACTTAAAATTTAAATTATGCAAGAAGAATTATTTACAAGTGGAAGACATAT
>CAYPNJ010000069.1:0-9996 GCA_964412305.1 uncultured Lutibacter sp.
GAAATTGATGTGTACGATTTACCTGAAACCATTGAAATTTCCACTCAACAAATTGATGAAGAAATGCCTAAAGTTGAACCGGAAAGTGTTGGTAAGAAAAAGACAATTACTGAACCTAGCGGAGCAGCTTTTCACGAGAAGAAAGAAAAAAATAAACGTATTAATTTAGGTGGTTCGTACCGAAGAGAAATTGCTAAAAAGTATAAGAAACCTAAAACCAGGGGGCAAAAGAGGAAGTAATAATTTGATTTAGACTCTAAAAAAATCAACTGACAATTAACATCATGAGATTCTAAAAATAACACTTCAACAGGCTTAGTGTGACGCATTCAAAATAACGAACATAAAAAAACTCCTTCATGAAATTCATGAAGGAGTTTTAATTTATAGCTAAACTAGTATGCTATTTGTAAACTTCTTTTACAAATTTTTCATAGTTCATTTCTTTTACTTTAAACGTAATGTTTTCTTTGTAAAAAGTTAGTAATTTTTGACTTACTAATTGTTCTTGTAAACGCTTTGCTTCATCTTTGTTACTTAATACACGTTGAACAATATCGTCCAATTCTTTTTCTTCAGGATTTAATTGTCCATATTGAGCCATTTGCGTTTTTACAAATCCTTTTGCAAACTCTTGCAATTCAGCAAAATCCAATTTAATGTTGTTATCTTTTAATATTTTTCCTTCAATTAATTGGTAACGCAATCCTTTTTCAGATTTTTCAAATTCTTCCGTAGCTTGCTCAGGAGTCATTGGTTTTTCACCAGCAACCGCTAGCCACTTCTTTAAAAATTCAGTTGGCAACTCAAATTTTGTATTATCAACTAAGTATTCAGTTACATCATTTAATAATTGTTGATCTGCTTGCGTTTTGAATTGTTTTTCAGCATCTTCTTTAATTTTAGCAATCAATTCTTCTTCAGATTTGACAACATCTGGTCCAAAAACTTTATCAAATAATTCTTGATTTACTTCTGCAAGCTCAGTAACATTAACTTCTTCAATTGTAAAAGTCACCATAATGTCAAGTCCATGAATGGCATCGTGATCTACTCCTAAAGCGCCCATTAATTTGTGGTCATCATCAAAAAGTTTTTTGGTGCTTAGTTCAACAACATCTCCAACTTTTTTTCCAATTAATTTCTTTTGGTTTGATTTCCCTTTTATTGAAGCTAATTCTATAGTAGATTTTTTATCAATTTCTTTTTCTTCATTTACAAAAGTTCCAGTAATATTTACACCATCTTCAACAACATTTTTTGCAATTATTTTACCATAACGCTTTTGAATATTCTCTACTTCTTTTCCTAATAGTTCTTTATCTGCAACAATATTATATTGTATAATTTTCTTTTTCGCATCTAATTTAACATCAAATTCTGGTGCTAAACCTAACTCAAATTCGAAAGAATAATCTTCTTTATCCCAGTTGAAATCATCTTGCATTTTTGGTAATGGATTTCCTAAAACATCTAACTTTTCTTCCGTTAAATATGTATTTAATGATTCTTGTAATAATTTATTTACTTCATCAATCATTATAGATTTACCGTATTGTTTTTTTATCATTCCCATAGGAACTTGACCTTTTCTAAACCCTGGAACATCAGCTTTTTTACGGTAATCTTGTAAAATAGTTGCTACTTTTTCTTGGTAATCAGCAGCTGAAATTTCAACTTTCACTACTGCATTTAATGCATCAATATTTTCTTTTGTAATATTCATTCTCTACTATTTTTTATCTTAACTCATTCAAAATCGGGTGCAAAAGTACTGTTTTTTATGCACTTAGCAAAGTGTTTAAGTTACTCTAATTCAATTATTTTTCTTTCTTTTCATTTAAAAATGAATACAAAAAGGATTGAAATAATGACAATAACAAACTAAATAGTAGCGCTACCCAAAATCCTGAAACTGCAAAACCACTTACAAAGTAATCTGCTAACATTATTATTACTGCATTTATCACCAATAAAAACAAACCTAAAGTTACAATGGTTGCTGGTAATGTGAAAAATATAAGTATTGGTTTTACTGTAATTCTTAATATTCCTAAAACTACAGCTACAATAATTGCACTTGTATAGTTTGCAATTTCTACGCCTGGTAAAAATTTAGCAATTACAACCACAGCTATTGCGGTTAGTACTATTTTAAAAATTAATTTCATATGGTTTTATTTATAATGAAGTATAAATTTAACTATAATTATGCCAATGTACTATTTAAGCCAAAAAACTGACAACTTCATTAAAAAACTGCGTTGGATTTTCGGTATGAAGCCAATGTCCTGCATTTTTGACAGTTACAACTTCTGAATTGGCAAAATGCACATGTATTAGCGGGAGGTCTTCTTTTGTGATGTAATTTGAATTTTCTCCACTTAAAAACAAGGTTTCACCATCAAAATGTGTGAAAGATGGTAATGCGTCACCTACTTCTGAATTGTTATCGGTTAAACTTTGTAAATTAAATCGATACGCTAATTCTCCTTTAGATTTCCAATACACATTTTTTAATAAAAACTGAATAACTCCTTTTTCTTTAACATCAATTTTTAATACTTCTTCTACTTTTTTTCGCGTGTTATGCAATGAAAAATTTACTGAATTAAGTGCTGCTAAAATATATTCATGATGCGGTTTGTAATATTTAGGTGCAATATCTGCAACAATTAATTTATGTACCAACTCAGGATAGGTTACTGCAAACTGCATGACCACTTTACCCCCCATTGAATGCCCTAATAAATGAACCTTTTTTAAATTATTCTGCTGAATATATTGGTTTAAATCTTCCACTAATAACTCATAATCAAATTCATCAGAGTGAAAACTTCGTCCGTGATTTCGTTGATCTATAAGATGTACTTCAAAATTTTTAGCAAATTGATCTCCTAACGATTTCCAATTGTCGCTCATTCCAAAATACCCATGTAAAATAAGCAAAGGTTCTCCTTCTCCTAAAATTGTTGAATGCAACATTTCCATTATTTAACTGCCAAACTTAATTTGTGTTTGTACATATTTACGACATTCTCTAACCCTAAATATAACGACTCGGAAATTAATGCGTGACCAATTGAAACTTCCAATAAATTTGGAGTATTTTCAGCAAAAAACTGAATATTATCCAAACTTAAATCGTGACCTGCATTAATTCCCAATCCAAGTTCAGTTGCCAAAATAGCACTTTGGGTATATGGTTTTATGGCTTCTTTATTTCCAAGGGCATATTGCGTTGCAAAATCTTCGGTATACAATTCAATTCTATCAGCGCCTGTAGTTGCTGCGGCTTCAATTAATTTTAAATCGGTATCAATAAAAATAGATGTTCTAATTCCTTTTAATTTGAATTCAGAAATAATTTCTTTTAAAAATGATTGATTTTTAATGGTGTCCCAACCTGAATTTGAGGTAATTGCATTTATACCATCAGGCACTAAAGTTACTTGCGTAGGACAAATTTCAAGGACCATTTCCATAAATTTTAGAATTGGATTTCCCTCAATATTAAACTCGGTAGTGACTATTTTTTTTAAATCGTAAGCGTCTTGATAACGAATATGACGTTCATCTGGTCTTGGGTGAATGGTAATCCCCTCAGCTCCAAAATCTTGAATATCAGACGATACTTTTACAACATTTGGAAAATCTCCACCTCTAGAGTTACGTAACGTAGCAATTTTATTCACATTTACACTTAACTTTGTCATACTTATACCCCTTTATTTTTAATTAGTGTGCAAATTTACGAACTAAGAATATGTTTTTGGTTTTATTTTTGATTAATTTGTAGTATCATAAGAAAAGGTATGGCAACAACTCCTTATATATTAAACGAATTTAAAGCTTTTACATTGCAAACTACAATTAGCGATGTTAAAGAACTTTTTAATGGAACAACCTATTCTCACTTTCCTATTGTAAAAAATAATCAACTTATTGGTTTAATTTCTGAAACTGACATACAAGGCATTGGAGATTTAGATAAAACCCTTGATGAATTTTATCATTTATCTAATTTATTTTTCACTGAAGAGAGTACCAACTTGCTAGAAATTTTAACTGTTTTTGCTTCAAACGAAAGCAATTTAATTCCAGTTATAAACATACAAAATGATTATTTAGGGTATTACGATTTAATTGACATTTTACACGTTTATAAAGACACTCCTTTTTTTAATAATGAAGGTGCAACAGTAATTTTAGAAAAAGGAATTAGAGATTATTCGTTTAGTGAAATTTGCCAAATTGTTGAAACTAACAATGGTAAAATTTTAGGGCTATTTATTTCAGAAACTGATTCGGCAAATGTTAAAATTATTGTAAAATTTAATTCACAAGACATTAATGAAATTATACAATCGTTTAGACGCTATAATTACAATGTGCTTTCTAATTTAAAAGAAGATTTTTATTTAGAAGATTTAAAAGATAGATCAAACTACCTACGCAAATACTTAAACATTTAAGAATGAAAATTGCTATTTACGGACAATATTATAAAACCGAAGACAAAAAATATGTTGAAGAATTATTTAGCACCTTAACTAAACATCATATAGAATTTGTAGTTGAAAAAAAATACTATACCGGTTTAAAAAAACACATTAAAATACAAACTCCAAAAACTTTTTCTTCATATAAAGAATTGGATAATTCATTTGATTTTATGTTTACCGTTGGTGGTGATGGAACAATTTTAAGAGCTGTAACGCTTATTAGAGATTCTAACATACCAATTGTTGGTATAAATACGGGTAGACTTGGTTTTTTAGCAACAGTACAAAAAGATGAAATTACAAATGCCGTAGAGCTAATCTTAAAAAATCAATTTATAGTAAAAGAACGCTCGTTATTGAGTGTAACCACTTTCCCTAAAATTAAAAGTTTATCCACTATAAATTTTGCATTAAACGAAGTTTCAGTTAGTCGGAAAAATACAGCTTCCATGATAACTATTGAAACCTATTTAGACAATGAATACTTAACGTCATACTGGGCTGACGGATTGTTAATTGCAACTCCAACAGGTTCTACAGGGTATTCATTAAGTTGTGGAGGACCTATAATTACACCGCAAGCTAAAAGTTTTGTGATAACACCTATTGCTCCACATAATTTAAATGCAAGACCTTTGGTAATACCAGATGAAACAAACGTTAAATTTAAAGTAAGCGGTAGAGAAGATAAATTTTTCTTATCATTAGATTCACGTATTACAACTATAGATAGGAATACAGAGGTTTCTGTTAAGAAATCAAATTTCAACTTGAAAATGGTGCAAATTAATCATCAAACTTTTATTAAAACCTTACGTGAAAAATTACTTTGGGGTCAAGATACTAGAAATTAATTTCAACTACTTCCTTCAAAAAAAAGTAGTCAACAAAATCTACAATAAATTCATTTATAAGTAGTTTATCAAAAAAGACTTTGTTTAACTTTAAAAAGCAATGATAATTAATTATATTTGCACGCTATTTTATTTATGAAAAAACTAGTTCTAATTTTCTTATTTATCTGTATAACAACAACTTCCAAATCGCAAATTAACGAAATTGGCTTTTTTGTAGGTGGTAGTAATTACATTGGGGATGTTGGACCCGAAAGTTATATCAAACCAAATAATTTTATGGGTGGGCTAATCTATAAATGGAATATGAACCCAAGAATTGCTGTTAGAAGTACTTTTACCATAGCTCAAATCTCTTCAGACGATGCTGACGCCTCAAATATTGCGCGTTATCAAAGAGGTATCGGTTTTAATAATAGCATAAAAGAATTAGCTGTAGGAATTGAATTTAATTATTTCGAATACAATTTAGACAATTACAAAAATACACACACACCTTACCTAATCTTTGAAGTTGCAGCTTTTAGATACAAAGTGGCAACATCAGAAACAAGCCCAAATAACTATCAATACAGTTCAAGAACAACATTTGCGCTTCCCTTTGGAATTGGTTATAAAACAAAATTATTTTATGATTTTGCAATCGCAGTAGAACTAAGGGCTCGGTATACTTTTAAAGACGATTTAGATTATAATAACAGTAAAATTCCTTCACTAACCTTTGGAAATCCAAATAGTAACGACTGGTATATTTTAAGTGGTATATCTTTAGTTTACACCTTTGGAAGACCTCCTTGTTACACTACACCAAATTAATGGAAGAATTAAAGTCTCAAATAAATAAGAATCCCGTTCCAAACCATATCGCAGTTATTATGGATGGTAATGGCCGCTGGGCAAAGCAAAAAGGGAGACCAAGAGCTTTTGGACATAAAAATGGAGTTACTTCAGTAAGACAAGTGATAGAGGGTTGTGCTGAAATTGGTATAAACTATTTAACGCTTTATGCTTTTTCTACTGAAAATTGGAACAGACCAAAATTAGAAGTTAGAACACTTATGTCTTTATTGGTTACTTCATTAAAAAAAGAACTAAAAACACTTCAAAAAAACAACATCAAACTTAATACCATAGGTAATATTGAAAATTTACCTAAAAAAGCTCAAAAAGAGCTTTCAGAAGTTATTGAAAAAACAAAAAATAATACAACCTTAACCTTAACACTAGCACTAAGTTATGGTTCAAGAGAGGAAATTGTTAATGTTATCAAAAAAATTTCAAAAAAAGTTGTTAATAAACAGCTAAATGTTGAAGAAATTGATGAAAAAATTATAAATAATCATTTATATACGTTTTCTTTGCCGGACGTTGATTTTATGATTCGCACAAGTGGTGAAAAAAGAATCAGCAATTTTTTATTATGGCAAATAGCTTATGCCGAATTGTATTTTACAAATACCCTTTGGCCTGACTTTAGAAAAGAAAATCTTTTCAATGCTATATTAGAATATCAAAATAGAGAACGACGTTTTGGAAAAACTAGTGAACAAATTGAAAAAATCAATGAATAAATTTAACATAGCCCTTTTACTTTTAACATTTTTTGTTGTAACAACTACAATTGCACAAGAACCACAAACAAAAGATGTAAAAGAGATACAAATAGTAAACGATTCCATAGTTAAAGATAGTATTCCTCCTGTAGTGATTAAGAATACAACTTTTATAAAAGACAAATCGTACGAACTTGGTGGAATTACTGTTAAAGGACTTAAGAAGTTTGAAGATGAAACAGTAAAGGTTTTTACTGGTTTAAAAGTAGGGCAACAAGTTAAACTACCAGGTGACAAATTAACAAGTGCCATTAAAAAATTATACGAAACAAAACAGTTTAGCAATGTAGAAGTTTACATTTCTAAAATTGATGGGAATACTGCTTACCTTGAGTTTGATGTCCAAGAATTACCACAACTTAACAATGTAACCATTCAAGGAGTTAAAAAAAGCAAAGCAAAAGATTTACAAACTGATGCCGAATTGAAAAGAGGTGCCATGGTAACAGATAACCTTATTGTTACAACTAAAAACTACTTTAAAAAGAAATACCAAGAAAAAGGATATTTAAAAACTAAAATTAATTTAGATACCAAACCAGATACCTCAGGTGTAAATATTGTAAATATGTTAATTCGTATTGACAAAGGTGAAAAAGTAAAAATTAAAAACATCACCTTTGAAGGTAACGGTGCTTTCAACAATAAGAAACTTAAAAAAGCATTAAAGAATACGAAGACAAAATTACTTGGTAGGTTTTGGAAGAAATCTAAATATATAGAAGCCGATTTTAAAGAAGATTTAGAAAACCTTATCACAACTTATAGTGAAAAAGGACACCGAGACGCCAGAGTATTAGAGCACTCTCTTACTTGGAATGATGATAATACATTAAACGTACACATTAAAGTTGAAGAAGGAAGAAAATACATTTTTGGGAATATTACTTTTTTAGGGAATAGTAAATATACAGATGACCAACTGCAACGCATCTTAAGAATTGAAAAAGGAGACACCTATAATGGAAAAGTTTTAAAAGACAGAGTGGTTGGTGATGGCTCTCCAGATTCGGAAGATATTTCAACCGTTTATCAAAATAATGGGTATTTATTTTCAAGAGTATTACCGGTAGAGACTAGAATAAATAATGATTCTATTGATGTTGAAATTAGAATTTTTGAAGATCAACCAACAAGAATTAAAAAAGTAACGGTTAACGGAAACGACAAAACAAACGACCATGTTGTTTACAGAGAAATTAGAACCAAACCAGGTTATTTATACAGTAAAGCTGATATTATTAGAACAATTAGAGAAATAGGACAATTAGGATTTTTTGATGCTGAAGCAATTACTCCAGACATTAACCCTAACTATCAAGATAAAACAGTTGATATAGATTATACAGTAGCTGAAAAAGGATCTAGCCAAATAGAATTACAAGGTGGTTACGGTGGTGGTTCTTTTATTGGAACTTTAGGTTTATCATTCAACAACTTTTCAATACGTAATATTTTTAACAAAAAAGCATACCGTCCACTTCCAATGGGTGATGGGCAAACACTTTCTTTACGATTACAAAAAAGTAGATTTTATACCACTTCAAGTTTTTCATTTACAGAGCCTTGGTTAGGTGGTAAAAAACCACAGTCTTTATCATTCTCAATTTATAATTCAAAACAATTTAGATACGATTATACGACTAATAAAGTTGACAAAGACCAACGTTTAAATATTATTGGTGCATCTGTAGGATTAGGTAAACGATTAAAATGGCCTGATAACTATTTTACGTTATCGCAGAGTATTAGCTACCAATTATATGATTTAAAAGATTACCCAATATCAACGTTTTCTTTTTCAAGTGGTTCATCAAATAACTTATCATATAGTATTACTTTAGGAAGAAATTCATCTGGACCAAACCCTGTTTTTCCAAAACAAGGATCCGATTTTAGTATTGGTGCAAAATTAACGCTTCCTTACTCTTTATTTCAAGATAAAGATTATTCAACAATTGAAGATAAAGAAAAATACAAATGGCTAGAATATTATAAAGCTAGCTTTAAAGGAAAATGGTATACTGCTTTAACCAAAGATTTAGTGGTAATGACCAATGCTGAGTTTGGTATTTTAGGAAGTTACAATAGTAAATTAGGTGACTCTCCTTTTGAACGCTTTTTTGTAGGTGGTGATGGAATGTCTTCATTTCAATTAGATGGTAGAGAAACTATTGCGTTAAGAGGTTATGAAAATGGACGAATTTCATCAATTGATGGAGGAACTATTTATAATAAATTTCAGATGGAATTAAGATACCCAATTACATTAAAACCATCTGCATCAATATATGTTTTAGGGTTTTTAGAAGCAGGTAATTCATATGATGGTTTTAAAAATTTCAATCCGTTTACTGTAAAAAGATCAGCTGGACTTGGACTTAGAATATTTATGCCTGCCTTTGGAATGTTAGGAATTGACTTTGCTCACGGATATGATCCATTACCTGGAACAACTGTAAAATCTGGATGGCAAACTCACTTTATTATAGGGCAACAATTTTAAACTAAATCAGTTATATTTGTAAATGATTCTAAAAATGGCACGGTTTTTTCTAAATATAGATTAGTTATGATAAAAAAGGTTCTTTTATTTGCAGTTTTAATTTTGAGTATCACCTCAAATGCACAAAAAGCGCAACGTATTGGTTATATAGATATGGAATATATTTTAGAAAACATTCCAGAATATAATGAAGCGCAAGCAAAAATTAATGAAAAAGCAATTGGTTGGCAAAACAATATTGAAAAGCAACAAAAAGAAATTGAAGATTTAAAAGCCGAATTAAACAATGAAAAAGCATTGTTAACAGATGAGTTAATAATAGAAAAGGAAGAAGATATTCAAATTTTAGAATTCGATTTAAAAAAATTACAGGTAGCCTATTTTGGTACTAATGGAGATTTGTATTTTTTAAGACAGCAATTGGTAAAACCTGTACAAGATTTGGTTTATAATGCAGTTCAGGATATTGCAACAAAAAGAAAATACGATTTTATTTTAGACAAATCAAATGCTTTAGT
>CAYPNJ010000070.1:0-9942 GCA_964412305.1 uncultured Lutibacter sp.
GTACAACTCTTGAAGAAGAACCAACAGCACCAGAACTATTTGTAATTTGTACCCCTGCAATTTTACCTGACAAAGAGTTTACAATATTAGTTTCACGAGCAGCTGTCATTTCATCACCTCCAACTTGCTGTACTGCAAAAGTAGCTGATCGTTTTTCAACTTTACGTCCAAACCCTGTTACAACAACTTCTTCTAATGCTTCAGCACTTTCCTGCATTGAAACATTAATAGTACTTGATGTACCAACGGTTTTTTCAACTGTTTCTAATCCAATAAAGCTGAATTGTAAAACATCACCAGTATTGGCTTTGATTGAATAATTTCCGTCAAAATCGGTTTGAGTACCAACATTGGCACCTTTAATTAGAACTGTTACTCCAGGTAGTGGGCCGCTTGCATCGGCTACGTTACCCGTAACAGTTTTTTCTTGTGCAAACGATAGTTGCACTACTAACGCTAGTAAAAGCGTTAGAAAACCATTAAACTTTGTTTTCATTATATAATTATTTGAATTAATTACGTCAAAAATCTTAATAATTTGTTAATAAACCAAACTTTTTAGTGTTAAAGTGTTAAGGTATGTTAATAAAATATTGGTTTTTAGGTTTAAATCTTAAAATTGTGTTAAAATCAAGAAAGTTATTTGTCTTTATTTATGTTTTTGAAGTTAACTTTATGTTAAATTAAGAAGTGTTTGTTAAAAATGACTAAAAAGGGTATGTTGCTTTAATATGAATTTTGGAATTGTTTAGGTTAAAATGTGTTTCGCTATTTTTTCCAATTACATAACTTAAGTTAAAAATACTGTAATTGGTATTGAAGTAATAACCTAATCCAATTCCAAATAGTTTTGAAGTGGATTTCGTTAATGAATCTTGTGAAATTGCAAAATCAGTAACGGAGTATATATGTGAAGTTTGATTTATGTTATAATGGTACTCAATATTAGTGACTGAATATTTTGAAGTAAATATGCTTTGTTCATCAAACCCTCTAATAGAATTTGTTCCACCAATTCTAAAAAGTTCATTTTGCAATGGGTTCGCTGTGTTTAGTATTTCGGTAGTGTTTTTTATGAAAATTGAATTCTTATAATTTATATCAAATAAATAAGTAGCCGAAAGTTGCACTTTGTTTTGGTGATTTTTTAAGTTATTACGATTACTATTTCCAATTAAGTAGCCAATGTTTATGAATAATGTAGGTTTGCCATTGTTCTGAATTTTTAAAAAATTCTTATAAGTGTAAGAGGCACCAATAAATGTGTTTTTAAACGCCTCAATGCCAATCGGTGAATCTATAGTTGATGTTAGGTTGGAATTTTCATTGGTTAAAATAGCATTTATAGAGTTGTTCCTGTTAATACTATAGTTGATTTGAAGAAGTGATTTGCTGTTGATATAAGTTGAGTCTTGTTTAAAAATAGAAAATTCACCAGATGTACTGTATCTTGAATTAAAAACAAAGGGATTTTTAAATTTTAATTTTAAAGTCTGTGTATCGTTACCATTATTTTTCCAGTTTAAACTGAAAGTTTGTCCTTTATTAAAAATATTGTTTAGGTTTAAGTCTAAGTAGCCGTTAAAAGCTAGTTTGTTATTATTATTATTATTATTATTATTATTATTATTTTCATTAGAAAACCCAATAATACCATCAAACTTGTTAGTTGATTTCTTTTCTAGATATAGAAATAGGGTAGTAGAATCTTTTGTAAATAACACTTCAGGCTTTTTTAATTGCGTTACAAAAGGGATGGTGTTTACAAGTTTGTTAATTTTAAGTAAACTGTTTAAATTAAATAAAGCATTGGGTTTTAAATTTAAATAATGTGTTAAATACTTTTTTGGAAAATTTGCATATCCTTTAATTACAATAGAATTTATTTTTCGATTTTTAGAAATATTTAATTCAAGGTTGGCTGCTAGTTTATTGTTTTTTTGAATTATATTTTTTAGTGAGGCAGTAGTAAAAGAAGCGCCTTTACTTTCGTAATAATTAACAATTGAGTTTAATGTATTTTCAATTTCGCTTGTTAGGATTTCAAAATAAGTATCAGTGTAATTTTTACTAAGCTGATTTAGCAGGTGTTTTTCTAGTAGTTTATTTTTGTAATTAACACGTGTAAAATCAACTTTATTATTGAGTGTGTATTGGCAATTAAAAATGGAATCTTTTTGAGTTAAAAGGTAGTTGTTGTTTAGAAACCCTTTAAGTGCTATTTTTTTTGAAATAGCTTCAATTTCTTGAACAATACTTTGCTTAGATTTATGACTTTTTAAAAAGGTTAAAGATTTTAAAGTAGCGTTATTACTACTGTCTTTTGAGTGAATTTTTAATTCGAAATTTTGAGCATAAACTGACGTGAAAGAAAGTATATATATAAAGGGGTATATAAGATGTTTAAAAATGGGTTTCAAATCATTAATTATTGCGATGTGAATATACATTATATATGTGGTGTAAAATCATTTAAAAAATAAAATATAATCATATTTGATTAAGACAAAATTATTTGTACATTTGCAAACTCTTTGAAAAGAGCTAATTAATTAAAAAGTAATATATAACAAGATTTTAGTATGCCAACAATTTCGCAATTAGTACGAAAAGGAAGAACCAAAATAACTAAGAAGAGTAAATCGGCTGCTTTAAATTCATGTCCTCAAAGAAGAGGGGTGTGTACACGTGTTTATACTACAACGCCTAAAAAACCAAACTCTGCAATGCGTAAAGTAGCAAGGGTAAGGTTAACAAATGGTAATGAAGTAAATGCATACATTCCTGGAGAAGGACATAATTTACAAGAGCACTCGATAGTATTAGTTAGAGGTGGAAGGGTTAAAGATTTACCAGGAGTTAGATATCATATTGTTCGTGGAGCATTAGATACTGCAGGTGTTGATGGAAGAACACAACGTCGCTCTAAATATGGTACAAAAGCACCTAAAAAGTAATTTTAAAAACTTTAATGTAAAGACATGAGAAAAAGAGCAGCGAAAAAAAGAGTTCTTTTACCGGATCCTAAATTTAACGATCAGTTAGTAACACGTTTTGTGAATAACTTAATGTGGGCGGGTAAAAAATCTGTAGCTTTTAAAGTATTCTATGATGCATTAGACATTGTAGAACAGAAAAAACAAGACGAAGAAAAATCAGCATTAGAAATTTGGAAAGATGCATTAAGTAATGTAATGCCACAAGTTGAGGTTCGTAGCCGTAGAGTTGGTGGAGCAACATTCCAAATACCATCGCAAATTAGACCAGACCGTAAGGTGTCTATTGCAATTAAATGGTTGATTTCTTATTCAAGAAAAAGAAATGAAAAATCAATGGCTCAGCGTTTAGCTGCTGAGGTATTAGCTGCTGCAAAAGAAGAAGGTGCTGCAGTTAAGAAAAGAGTTGATGTTCATAAAATGGCTGATGCTAATAAAGCATTCTCTCACCTTAGATTTTAATTAGAATAATGGCAAGAGATTTAAAATATACAAGAAATATAGGAATTGCTGCTCATATTGATGCTGGTAAAACAACATGTACAGAGCGTATTCTTTATTATACAGGAGTTTCTCATAAAATAGGTGAAGTACATGATGGTGCTGCTACAATGGACTGGATGGAGCAAGAGCAAGAAAGAGGTATTACAATTACTTCTGCTGCTACAACTTGTGAATGGCAGTTTCCAACTGAGAATGGAGAACCTACAGCTGAAGCTAAAGGGTATCACTTAAATATAATTGACACTCCGGGTCACGTTGATTTTACGGTTGAAGTAAACCGTTCGTTACGTGTGTTAGACGGTTTGGTTTTCTTATTTAGTGCAGTTGATGGTGTTGAGCCACAGTCTGAAACTAACTGGAGATTAGCAGATAACTATAAAGTGCCTAGAATTGGTTTTGTTAACAAAATGGACCGTCAAGGAGCTAACTTTTTAGGTGTTTGTCAACAAGTTAAAGAAATGCTAGGTTCTAATGCTGTGCCTATCGTTATGAATATTGGTGATGAAGAGCATTTTAAAGGTGTTATTGATTTAGTAAAGAATCGTGCAATAATTTGGCATGATGAAACACAAGGGGCAACTTTTGATGTTGTTGAAATTCCAGAAGAATTAAAAGAAGAAGCTCACGAATTACGTGGTAAACTTATTGAAGAGGTTGCTGCTTATGATGAAAATCTTTTAGAAAAATATATGGAAGATGAAGATTCTATTACTGAAGATGAGGTGCATGCTGCACTTCGTGCTGCTGTAATGGATATGTCTATCATTCCTATGGTATGTGGTTCAGCTTTTAAAAATAAAGGTGTACAGTTCTTATTAGATGCTGTATGTAGGTATTTACCTTCGCCAACTGATAAAGAAGGTGTAATAGGTGTTAATCCTAAAACAGACGAAGAAGAACTTAGAAAACCAGATGTAAATGAGCCGTTTGCAGCTTTAGCATTTAAAATTGCAACAGATCCTTTTGTAGGTAGGTTGGCATTTTTTAGAGTTTACTCTGGACGTTTAGATGCAGGTTCTTATATATTGAATAGTCGTTCAGGTAAAAAAGAACGTATTTCAAGAATTTACCAAATGCACGCTAATAAGCAAAATGCTATTCCTTATATTGAAGCAGGAGATATTGGTGCAGGTGTAGGTTTTAAAGATATTAGAACTGGAGATACTATGTGTGCTGAAAAGCATCCAATTGTATTGGAATCTATGGATTTTCCTGACCCCGTAATTGGTATTGCAGTAGAGCCTAAAACAAAAGCAGATGTTGATAAATTAGGATTGGCCTTAGGTAAATTAGCTGAAGAAGATCCAACATTTACAGCAAAAACTGATGAAGCTTCTGGTCAAACTATTATTTCTGGAATGGGTGAATTACACTTGGAAATTATTGTTGACCGTTTAAAGCGCGAATTTAAAGTTGAAGTTAACGAAGGTCAACCTCAAGTTGAATACAAAGAGGCTATAACTGCGAAAGCAGATCACCGTGAGGTTTATAAAAAACAATCAGGTGGACGTGGTAAATTTGCTGATATCAAGTTTATTATGGAACCTGTTGCAGATGATGAAACAGGATTGATATTTGAAAACAAAATAAAAGGAGGTAATGTTCCTAAGGAATTTATTCCATCTATTGAAAAAGGATTCAAAATGGCTATGAAAAGCGGCCCTTTAGCAGGATTTGAAATGGATAGCTTGAAGATAACTTTATATGATGGTTCATTTCATGCAGTGGATTCAGATCAATTGTCGTTTGAATTAGCCGCTAAAATGGGTTATAAAGCTGCCGCAAAAGCTGCAAAAGCTGTAATTCTTGAGCCAATTATGAAAATTGATGTAGTAACTCCTGAAATAAACATGGGAGATATTGTAGGAGATTTAAATAGACGTAGAGGGCAAGTGAATGCAATGGATGATAGAGCAGGAGCAAAAGTTGTAAAAGCAACAGTTCCATTATCAGAAATGTTTGGTTATGTTACAACATTAAGAACATTGTCATCAGGTAGAGCATCGTCTTCAATGGAATTTTCACATTATGCACAATGTCCTAATAACATTGCTGAAGAAGTAATCGAAAAAGCAAAAGGGTAATCTCTAAATTATAAACGATGAGCCAAAAAATTAGAATAAAATTAAAATCGTACGATTACAATTTAGTAGATAAATCTGCTGAAAAAATCGTAAAAACGGTAAAAAGTACGGGAGCAGTTGTAAACGGACCAATTCCATTACCAACTCATAAAAAGATTTTCACAGTATTACGTTCACCACACGTAAACAAAAAATCTAGAGAGCAATTCCAATTAAGTTCTTACAAAAGATTGTTAGACATCTATAGTTCATCATCAAAAACTATTGATGCTTTAATGAAGTTAGAATTACCAAGCGGAGTTGAGGTAGAAATTAAAGTTTAACTACTTTAAATGTTGAAAGGAAACTTTCAATAACATGTCCGGAGCGGTTGACGAAGGAAAAACGGAAAAATACATTCAGGGTTGAAGTATTTTAACCCTGTTTTTTTGAAATAAAAATAGAATAATAATTAAATTAAATTAAAATGTCTGGGTTAATAGGAAGAAAAATCGGAATGACCAGCTTATTTGATGAAAACGGGAAGAACATTCCTTGTACAGTAATCGAAGCAGGTCCATGCGTAGTTACCCAAGTCAGAACCGAAGAAGTAGATGGGTATAAAGCCCTTCAACTTGGTTTCGATGACAAGAAGGCAAAAAGCTCTAATAAAGCTTTAGATGGTCACTTCAAAAAAGCAGGGACCACTGCCAAGAGAAAAGTCATAGAATTTCAAGGTTTTGATGAGGAGCACAATTTAGGAGATCAACTAACTGTTGAATTATTTACTGAAGGTGAATTTGTTGATGTATCAGCAACTTCAAAAGGTAAAGGTTTTCAAGGTGTAGTTAAACGTCACGGTTTTGCCGGTGTAGGTCAAGCTACTCACGGTCAACATAACCGTTTAAGAGCTCCAGGTTCAATTGGTGCTGCATCATATCCTGCAAGAGTATTCAAAGGAATGCGTATGGCAGGAAGAATGGGAGGAGAAAAAGTTACAGTTCAAAATTTAAGAGTTTTAAAAGTAGTTGCTGAAAAGAACTTACTTGTAGTTAAGGGAGCGATTCCTGGACATAAAAACGCTTATGTAATCATTCAGAAATAATGAAAGTAGCAGTTTTAGACATACAAGGAAAAGATACAGGAAGAAAAGTTGAACTTTTAGATACTGTATATGGAATTGAGCCAAACGACCACGCTGTATATTTAGATGTAAAGCAGTATTTGGCAAACAAAAGACAAGGAACGAGTAAAGCTAAAGAAAGAGCTGAAATTTCTGGTAGTACTAGAAAAATTAAAAAACAAAAAGGAACTGGAACTGCTCGTGCGGGTAGTATCAAGTCTGGTGTTTTTAGAGGTGGTGGACGTATTTTTGGCCCAAGACCTCAAGATCATTCTTTTAAATTAAATAAAAATTTAAAAAGATTAGCTCGTAAATCAGCATTAAGTATTCAAGCAAAAGAGAACAATATTGTAGTTGTAGAAGACTTTAATTTTGAAGCTCCAAAAACGAAATATTTTACAGCTGTTTTAGAAGCATTTGGTATCGAAAACAAAAAATCTTTATTTGTGTTTGCTGAACCAAATAAAAATGTATATTTGTCATCGCGCAATTTAAAAGGTTCGAAAACCACAACAAACTCAGGTTTAAGTACTTACGAATTGTTAAATGCAAATAAAGTAATTCTTCTAGAAAGTTCTTTAGAGGGAATTGAATCTAACTTAAGTAAATAGGTAACAGTAATGAATATTTTAATTAAACCTATTATAACGGAAAAAGCAACAAATGATAGCGAATTATTTAATCGTTATGCTTTTGTTGTGAATAAGAAAGCTAACAAACTGGAAATTAAAAATGCTGTTGCTGAAGCGTACGGTGTTGAAATTGAAAGTGTAAAAACTATGAACTACCCAGTTCAACGCAATACTAAATTCACAAAGAGTGGAATGGTTCATGCAATGAAAGGGGCTTATAAAAAAGCGATAGTTCAGTTAGCTGAAGGAGAGAGTATTGATTTTTATAGCAATATATAATAAAAAATGTCAGTTAGAAAATTAAAACCAGTAACACCAGGTCAGCGTTTTAGAGTAGTAAATGGGTTCGACGCCATAACTACTGATAAGCCGGAGAAAAGTTTACTTACTTCGAAAAAAAGATCTGGAGGTCGAAACAATAGTGGAAAAATGACAATGCGCTACATAGGTGGTGGTCATAAAAAGAAATATCGTGTTATCGATTTTAAAAGAGATAAAAGCGGTATTCCTGCAACAGTTAAATCTATAGAGTACGATCCAAATCGTACAGCATTTATTGCTTTGTTATCATATGTAGATGGTGAGAAGCGATATATTATAGCACAAAATGGATTGAAAGTTGGGCAAACAGTTATTTCTGGTGAAGGAGTTACTCCTGAAGTTGGAAATATGATGTTGTTAAGCGAAATTCCATTAGGAACAACAATCTCTTGTATAGAGTTACATCCTGGTCAAGGAGCTGTTTTAGCTCGTAGTGCAGGTTCATTTGCTCAATTAATGGCAAGAGAAGGGAAATATGCAACTGTTAAATTGCCTTCAGGTGAAACAAGATTAGTTCTTGTTACTTGTAGTGCTGTAATAGGTGTAGTGTCTAATTCAGATCATCAATTATTAGTATCAGGTAAAGCTGGTAGAACTCGATGGTTAGGTAGAAGACCTAGAACAAGACCTGTAGTAATGAACCCTGTTGATCACCCAATGGGTGGTGGAGAAGGTAAATCTTCAGGAGGTCACCCAAGATCTAGAAATGGAATACCTGCTAAAGGTTTCAAAACAAGATCTAAGACCAAGGCGAGTAATAAATATATTTTAGAACGTAGAAAAAAATAATTGATATATGGCACGTTCATTAAAAAAAGGACCTTACGTTTTTCATAAACTTGAAAAGAAAGTTCAAACAAATATAGAATCAGGAAAAAAATCAGTAATCAAAACATGGTCAAGAGCCACAATGATTACTCCAGATTTTGTAGGTCAAACGATTGCTGTTCATAACGGTCGTCAATTTGTACCAGTATATGTAACTGAAAACATGGTAGGGCATAAGTTAGGGGAATTTTCACCAACACGTTCTTATAGAGGACATGCAGGTGCAAAAAACAAAGGAAAAAAATAGTAGGAAATCATGGGAGTTCGTAAAAAATTAAGAGCACAGCAAATAAAAGAGGAGAAAAAGCAAATAGCTTTTGCTAAGCTTACAGGTTGTCCTACATCACCGAGAAAAATGCGTTTGGTTGCAGATTTAATTAGAGGAGTTGAAGTTGAAAAAGCACTTCATATTTTGAAATTTAATGTAAAGGAAGCATCAATCAACCTTGAAAAATTATTATTGAGTGCCATTGCAAACTGGCAAGCAAAAAATGAGGATTCAAGCATTGAAGAAGCTGGTTTATTTGTTCAATCAATATTTGTAGACAGCGCAGGAATGTTAAAAAGATTAAGACCAGCACCTCAAGGGCGTGCTCATAGAATTAGAAAAAGGTCTAATCACGTAACTTTAATCTTAGGAAGTAAAAACGTTAGCAAACAATCATAAGTAGTATGGGACAAAAAACAAATCCAATAGGAAATCGTTTAGGAATTATCAGAGGATGGGATTCTAACTGGTATGGAGGAAGAAACTACGGTGATAAAATTGCTGAAGACGATAAAATAAGAAGGTATATACATGCCCGCTTATCAAAAGCAAGTGTTTCAACAGTAATTATTGAGCGTACACTTAAACTTGTAACCGTTACTATCACTACCGCAAGACCTGGTATTATTATTGGGAAAGGTGGTCAAGAGGTAGACAAGTTAAAAGAAGAGCTTAAAAAAATTACTGGTAAAGAAGTACAAATTAATATTTTTGAAATTAAACGTCCAGAATTAGACGCACGTTTAGTAGGTGCTAGTATAGCTCGTCAAATTGAGAATAGAATCTCATACCGTAGAGCTATAAAAATGGCAATTGCTGCAACAATGCGTATGAATGCTGAAGGTATTAAAATTCAAATTTCAGGTCGTTTAAACGGGGCAGAGATGGCACGTTCAGAACATTATAAAGATGGTAGAATCCCTCTATCTACTTTTAGAGCTGATATTGATTATGCACTTGTTGAAGCTCATACTACATACGGGCGTTTAGGCGTTAAAGTATGGATTATGAAAGGAGAAGTTTATGGAAAAAGAGAATTATCACCACTAGTTGGTCTTTCTAAGAAACAAGGAAAGGGCGGCGACAGAGGTAGAGGCTCAAAAAGACCACAAGCTCCTCGTAGAAGAAAATAAATAGTTAAAATTTAGAAGGTAAAATGTTACAGCCAAAGAGAGTTAAATATCGTAAAGTACAGAAGGGTAAGGGG
>CAYPNJ010000071.1:0-9841 GCA_964412305.1 uncultured Lutibacter sp.
TTCTGCTTTTTTCATTAAAAAAAATCCCTTTTCTTACGTCGAACTCAGGTTAATAAGTTGCTCTATTTTTATTTGGGGATTTAAATATTATTAATTACATTTGAATTAATTAGTATGTTCATACATATGAACATATATAAACATCCTAAATATGCAACTACGAATTGATCATAATAACGGAACACCTCTACATTTACAAGTAGAGAAGCTACTACGCGGCTTAATTGAACTACCTAAATATAGCAATGGAGAATTATTTCCTAAAGAAGTAGATATGGCCAATCGGCTTGGAATTTCAAGAAATACAGTACGACAAGCTATTAGCAAATTAGTAATTGAAGGCCTTTTAGAACGTAAAAAAGGAGTTGGAACTAAAGTTGTAAACCAAAATATTAATACCAAATTAAAAAGTTGGATGAGTTTTACGCAAGAGATGAATAGTAAAGGAATTTCTTTCGTGAATTATGAAATTAAAGTAGAAAAAGTAAGTGCAACTACTGCTGTTGCAAATGCACTTGAAATAAAAGAAGGCACTAAGGTTATAAAGCTAATCCGGTTAAGAGGTGATACTGATGGGCCCTTTGTTAATTTTGTTTCATACCTACACCCTCGTATTGGGTTAAGCGGAAATGAAGATTTTAAGCGTCCATTATATGAGATTTTAGAACAAGATTATTCTACAATAGTTGACTTATCGAGTGAAGAAATTAAAGCTGTTATCCCTAAAAAACATATTTCAGAAAAATTAAACATTTCAGAAACCGACCCTGTACTTAAAAGAATTAGAAAAGTATACGACCCAGGAAAAAGACCTATAGAATATTGTATTGGCTATTATAGGGCCGATAAATTTTCATACACCATTGACATAAAAAGAGAATTTAATTAAAATTAAATATTGTGAAAAAACTATCAATTATAAGCATCCTAGCTTTAAGCTTTGTATTTTTTCAATGTGAATCTAAAAAAGAATCGGAATTAATGCTCCATGTCCCTTCTCCTGAATGGCAAGATCAAGTTATTTACTTTTTAATTACGGACCGTTTTGCAGATGGTGATACTACCAACAATAATCAAGGTGGCAATGAATATGACCAAACAGATTTAAGAAAATTTAGTGGCGGCGATATTCAAGGTATAATTGACCAATTAGATTATATTCAAGGTTTAGGGGTAACTGCTATTTGGATAACGCCTCCAGTGGCTAATCAATGGTGGGATCCAGCATTCCAATTTAGCGGGTATCATGGGTATTGGGCAGAAAACTTTAAAGAAGTTGACAAGCATTTTGGCAATTTAGAATTATATCAAAAACTTTCTCATGAGATTCATAAACGAGGCATGTATCTTATTCAGGACATTGTATTAAATCATACGGGTAATTTCTTTCAATACGAGAATGGCTATAACAAGGATAGTGTAAATCTTTTCTATAAACCTAATAAACATAGCACTCCTATTTCAAAACCTACACAATACCCGTTTAACTTAAACGACCCAACAGATTCTATTCAACGCAATGCTAATATTTATAACTGGACACCAAATATTATCAATTACGAAGACCCAGACCAAAAGTTAACTTACCAAATGGCAGGTTTAGATGACATAAATACAAAAAATATTTTAGTCCGTAATGTGCTTAGAGATTCTTATGGATATTGGGTAAACGTAGTAGGTGTAGATGGTTTTAGAATTGATACTATTATTTATGTAGAATTAGATTTTTGGGATGACTTTATGAATTCTGTAAACGAAGAATCTCCTGGAATTAATCAAGTCGCAAAAAATACAGGAAGAAACAACTTTTTAACTTTTGGTGAAACCTTTATAAGTTCAGACCCATTACAAAATGAAGGTGATATTGAAGTGGCAAGTTATATGGGCAGCAAGGAAAAACCTACATTAAACAGTATGTTAAACTATCCGTTATACTATACTATAAATCGAGTTTTTAGCCAAGGTTTACCAACCAAGTTAATGGATTATCGTTTAAATACTTTTGTTAACGATACAATTTATCATGACCCATATCAAATGGCTAATTTCTTGGATAACCATGATTGGAGTCGGTTTATTAACAGCTCCTCTCCTGCAGCTTTAAAACAAGCACTGTTCTTACTTTATACAATACCAGGAATCCCTGTTATTTATCAAGGTACAGAGCATTTATTTACCGAATCTAGAGCCTCTATGTTTAAAGAAGGTTGGGGTTCAGGTGGTAAAGATCATTTTAATCAAGAAGCAGAAATATATCAATTGCTAAAATCATTGTCAGAAGTAAGACAAAAAGGCAAGGTATTAACTAGAGGTGATTTAGAAGTACTGCATAGTTCTGAGGTCAGCTCTGGTGCTTTGGCTTACAAAAGAACCTACCAAGACAAACAATATATTATAGTATTTAATACAGCAGATCAATCCGTATTAATGAGTAATTTACAAACAAAAGCAACTCAAGGCGATGAATTAATTCTTTTAAAAGGAATTGGATTATCAGATAATTGGATTGTTGGTAACAACGGTCTTATATCTAGTGAACTTCCTCCACGTGCAGTGGGCATTTTTGAAATAAAAAAAGGCAAGAAAGAAGTTAAAAATCAAGAATTAAAGGCAACAATATCTTCGACTATTTCAGAAAAAGTATTTGAAGACGATTTTGTTGTTTCAGGAACAATTCAAGATTTAAATAATACCTATTACTTAATTATTGATGATAAATTAAGTAATAAAATAAAGCTCAACCCAGACGCAAAAGGAAATTGGGAAAAGAAAATTAGTTTATCTCGTTTTTCGTTTGGGACTGAAAAACATAAAGTCTCTATTTATTCACCAAGTCAAAACTTGGTGTCCAAAGCCTTTTCCTTTCAAACTATCGTTCCAGTGCAAGGAAATAAAATAAGTGTTAAAGATCCCATAGGTGATAATAATGGTCTTAATCATAACTACACTCCTCCAACTGATAAAAGTTATATAGGTCAGCAAGACATCAAAAATATAGAGGTAATAAATTACGGTAACAATTTACAAATTACTTTAACTATGAAGCATATTTCAGATGTTTGGTTACCACCAAATGGATTTGACCATGTGCTGTTTCATATATTCATTGATTTGCCAAATATTGAAGGGAGTAAAGATTTATCATTATTAAATGCTCCTTCTCCAGAAGGGTTTGAATGGAATTATGTAGCCTATTTAGCGGGTTGGCATAGTATACTTTATAATGCGAAAAACTCAACTAAAGATAGTTTTGGAACTATTGTAACTCCTACTCCAACCGTTATTGTAGATAAAGAAAAAAACAGCATCACCATACAATTTTCTCCAGAAGCATTAGGAAATCCTAAAACACTTGAAGGTGCCAAAATATACATAACCACATGGGATAATTATGGCTCTGAAGCTGGACATAGAGTTGTTACAAAAGGTGGAGGCCCATTTGATGTTGGAGGTTCTGATATCCCTAATCCAACATTAATTCTTGACGATACTGAAGTAATAACAATCACAAAAAAATAATTTATGAAACTATATCTTAAAATATCAATTGCATTAATATCAATTTTTATAGCTAGTTGCAGTCCAAAAAAGGAGAAAATCGTAGCTGAAAATTCATTAACATTTTTTGACAAAGCAAGAACTGAAATTCAACCTAAGTTTGAACTACTCCCTGTAAATCAAATTAAGCCAAAAGGTTGGATTAAAGATATTATGAGTCAGGATATTTCTGATGGATTTATTGCTCAGTTAGATAAATTAGTTCCTAAATTAATGGGTGATGATGCGTTTAACACCGCAAGAAGAAAAGATACAACAGACATACCTGATGTTGGAAGTCAAAAATTGACAGGTGCTGAATGGGAAATTTCTATGCAATGGTGGGCTGGTGAAACACTTGGAAACTGGTGGGATGGTTATTTACGAAATGCTTATATGACAGATAATAAACCTGCTATTTCAAAAATAAATGCAATTGTTAAAGAACTGCTCTCAACACAAGATGAAGATGGTTATTTAGGGATTTATGGTGAAGAAATGCGTTTCAAGCACAAAGGTTCTAACGGAGAACTTTGGGCACAAACAGTATTATTTAGAATGCTATTAGGTTATTATGAGTTTACTGATGATGAAACTGCTTTAAAAGCTGTTGAAAAAGCGATGAGCAAAACCATGTCTAAGTACAATGCTTATGAAAAAAGTCCATTTGATGTAGCAATAGATTATGGTGGTGTAACGCACGGTTTAATGATGACCGATGTTTGCGAAACACTATACCGTATCACAAAGAACAAAAAATACAATGATTATGCAGTGTATTTATACCGTAATTTTTCTGAACACCCAATAAACAGGGCTTTTAATGATGTACGATATGATTTATTAATGGAAAAAGATTCGTTGTTCCAGAGCCATTCAGCACACACGTACGAGCATTTTAGAACCTTACTTTTAGCAAAACAACTAACAGGTTATACAGAACTTGAAGAAGCTTATCAAAGCGCTATGAACAAATTAAATAATTGTATTTTACCTAGTGGAGCAGGGTTTGGAAACGAGTGGTTAAATAAACAAAAATCTGATCCAAATACAACTGCAGCAGAATTTTGTGGAATGTTAGAATTAAGTCTGTTTTATACTTCAGCACTTCAAAAAACAGGAGATATTTCTTACGCTGATAGTACTGAAAAAATAGTATACAACGCCATGTTAGGTGCTAGAAATTCAAGTGGAAAAGGAATTACGTATTGCAAAACAGACAACTGCTACATTTTAAATGAAAAAGCTCCGCAACATCATTTTGAAGAACACGATATGCGTTACAAATATTCTCCAACACATGCAGATGCCGCAGTATGCTGTAATCCAAGTTATGGACGAAGCTTTCCTTACTTTGTGAGTAATATGTGGATGAAAGCTAAAGATGGTTTAGCTGCAACACTGTACGGACCTTCAACTGTAACAACAAATCACAATGGAGTTTTATTAAAAATTGAAGAAAAAACAAATTACCCTTTTTCAGATGCTATTACATTTAATATTACTTCGGAGAAAGAAGTAGCACTTGTAATTTACTTACGTAAACCAAATTGGACAACCCAACTAAATATTGAAGTTGCTGATGCTAAGATTACACAAAGTGAAGGGTATTATGCAATTTATAAAAAATGGAAAACTGGAGACACAATTCAAGTATCTTTTGAAAATGAAATAAAACCTGTATATGCAAATAATAATGAAATTGCACTACAACGTGGGGCAATTGTGTACGCTCTAAATGTTCCACATAGAGAAGAAATTGTAAAACAATATGACGTAAACGGATTTACAGATTACCAAGTTTTTTCAACTAGTGAGAACTACAAAAATTTAGCTTTAAACGCTTCAGAAAATAAAAATTTATTTGGATTTACTTATGTGAAAAGTGATGATACTTCAACTGCAAATCCTTGGAATACACAAAACGGACAATTAGTTGGTCAGCTTTTTAATACTGAATTAAACAAATTTACAGAGGTAACATTAAAACCAATGGGAAGTAGCACCCTACGTAGAGTTACATTTCCAACAAAATAAATAGTACCATTTATAAATGCAAAAATTATTAAAATGAAAATAGCAATTAAAACAATTTCAGTCATTCTTTTTTTATGCTTCATAAGTTGTTCTGAAGAAGCAAAAAATGAAAATCCAGAATTTAACACTTTTAATAAATTAAAAATTACAGCAATTCATCCAGAAGGATGGATTAAAGAATTTTTGATTCGACAAAAAGACGGTTTAACAGGAAATATTGAAGTTGCTGGTTATCCGTATGATACTAAAATGTGGGCAACTGAAAAAATTAAAGGTTCTACCAAAGCGTGGTGGCCTTATGAGCAAACAGGTTATTATATTGATGGTGCTAATAGCTTGGGCTATTTATTAAATGATGAATCTCTAAAGGAAAAAGCCAAAGTACAAACGCAATATGTGCTAGACCACATCAACCCAGAAACTGGTAGAATAAGTACCAATTTAGCTGATAGATGGTGGCGTTGGCCTTATGCAGGTTTTTTCCGGAATTATATGACTGATTATGGCGAAACTAAAGACAAAAAAATTGTTGAAGCTTTACACAAACATTATTTAACATTTACTGCAAAAGATTTTTCTGATGATTTAGAATTGGCAAATGTGGAAGAAATATGTTGGCTGTACGGAATTACCAAAGATGAAAAATTGCTAGAAATGGCTGAAGAAGCTTATCGTTTATTCAAGTCTGATCTTGAAAATAGAAACAGAGCTGGTGCAGACATCCAATTTGGAGCAGATAGAAAACCCGATCATCATGTTGTAGTATATTTAGAGTTGGTTAAAATCCCTGCAATTTTATACAGTCACACTGGTAAAAAGGAATACTTAGACGAAGCACTAAACGGAATTAGAAAAGCTGAAGAGTTTAATATGTTAATTTCAGGATTGCCAAGTTCTACTGAACATTTTACAGGTATTTCTGAATTATCAGGTACTGAAACTTGTAATACAGCAGTATTTCCACATACTTTTGGATATTTACTTCGAATTACTGGAAAAGCGAACTTAGGTGATAAAATTGAAAAAGCAGTTTTTAATGCAGGTATTGGTTCTATCACTAAAGATTTTAAATCGCATCAATATTTTTCAGCACCAAATCAATTTATTTCAACATTAACTTCTAATGATTACGGACACAATCCTGGTAGAATGGCGTTTTTACCTGGGCACGATGTTGAATGTTGTACCGGAAATGTAAACCGATTTATGCCTTATTATGTGGAGCAAATGTGGTTGAGTTCTGAAAACAATGGTTTAGTAGCATCTTTATTTGGACCAACAACTGTAACTGCTAATGTGGGTAAAAATCAAGTTCCAATAACAATTACTGAAGAAACAAATTATCCTTTTTCTGAAAATATTGAATTTAAGTTTCAGCTTGAAAAAGCTACTTCATTTCCATTTTTTATTAGAATTCCTGCATGGAGTAACAATACTAAAATAACGGTAAATGGTGAAACTCTTGATGCTAAAATTACAGCCGGTGAATTTTTTAAATTAGAACGTGAATTTTCAAACAACGATGTAATTTCACTTACTATGCCTATGGAAGTGACTACAAGTTCTTGGCCAAACAACGGAATTGGAATTGAAAGAGGTCCATTAGTTTACAGTTATCCAATTGACGAAACTACTACTATAGCAAGTGACTACGAACGTTCAACCAAAGAATTTCCTGCATTAGAACTTCAGCCTAATGCAGATTGGAATTATGCGCTAAATTTATTAGAAGGTGAAAATTCAGGAATTGAAATTATTAAAACTGAAGAAAATGGTTACGCTTGGGATAAAGGAAACTCACCAATAAAAATTAGAGTTCCTGTGAAAAAAGTTACAAATTGGGAGTTGAAAGAAATTGAAAATACCGATAACTTTAAAACAACTCCTGAGTTTCCAAAAGAACTTCAAACTGAAGGTGAAACGGAATATATTGAGTTGGTTCCCTACGGAAGTACGTTGCTTCGTTTAACTATTTTTCCGAAAATTAATGATTAATTAATCACATCAAAATCATGAAACATCTACTATTATTAATAAGTGTTTGTCTAATTACATTATCGTCATGTAAAAAGGAAAAAAATCATACCCTTAAGATAAGTGACGGTAAAGTTGAACGAATTACAATGATGAAATCAGAATACGTATCTGATAGAAATATTGATGTTTGGCTTCCTTCAGATTACGACTCTTCAAAAAAATATTCCGTTTTATACATGAATGACGGACAAACATTGTATGACCCAAGCATGTCTTGGCTAAATGATGAATGGCAAGTTGATGAAATGATGGGGAAACTATCACGAGAAAAAACTATTAAAAATACAATTGTTGTTGGTATTTGGAATTCTGATATTGGACGAGTTGGTGATTACTTCCCTCAAAAACCTTTTGAAAGTTTACCTCAAAGCTATGTGGATTCTATTAGAACTGAGCTCAATAAAGTGGAGTACACTAAAAACATGATGCAGGATATACATTCAGACAATTATTTAAAATTTATAGTTAAAGAATTAAAACCATATATAGATAATAAATATGCTACACTAACTAATAAAGAAAATACATTTATAATGGGATCAAGCTATGGTGGTTTAATCTCCATGTATGCAATTAGCGAATATCCAGAAATTTTTGAAGGTGCTGCTTGTTTATCTACACACTGGATAGGTACTTTTAATGACAACCCAATAATTGCACAAGCATTTATTAATTACTTCGGAAAACACATACCCGGTTCTAAAAATCATAAAATATATTTTGATTATGGAAGCAAAACTTTAGATCAATACTATGAACCATATCAATTAAAAATTGATTCAATAATGCAATTAAACGGATATACAGACGCTAATTGGAAAACATTAAAATTTGAAGGTAAAAATCATTCTGAAGCTTCTTGGAGAGAACGTTTAGACATTCCTTTAATCTTTCTATTAGGAAAATAATAATTTTAATTATGAAGAACAAAAAACATTTAGCAATTATAGATACACCATTTAATGTTGATTATTCAAACGGGAATATTAGTGGAAAATCAGTTATTAATCCAATAAAAAAAATAAAGGATTTACAAAACATTTTTGAAGACAAACAAGCCTTTAAAAATATAGATGGGGATAAAATTATTTATGAAGTTCAAGCAATTCTCCCTGTTGAAGAAGGCCGAGAGGGTGGTTTATTTTACGGAAAAACAATCATCCATCCAGGTAAAGTTGGCAATGAATACTTTATGACCAAAGGTCACTTTCACCAAAAAGTAGATAGAGCTGAGTTTTATTGGGGAATTGAAGGTGAAGGAATGTTGCTACTTATGGATAAAAACAGAAATACTTGGGCTGAAAAAATGCACCCAGGAAGCCTTCATTATATTAACGGATACATTGCACATAGAACTGTAAATACAGGTACAACAAAATTATCTTTTGGTGCTTGTTGGCCATCAGATGCAGGTCATAATTATCAAGAAATAATGGATAACGGATTTTCTGCAAGGCTAAAAGAAATCGATGGAAAACCTCAATTAGTTTCAACCCAACAATAATCTTATTATGGTAATTGCAATTGACATTGGCGGTACTTTTGTAAAAATAGGTTTGGTAAAAAATGCTGAAATAGTTGTAAAAACAGCTATTAAATCGCATCCTAAAATCGATTTTCAAAATACGATAAAAGACATAGAAAATACTATCCACAAACTTTTAGTGGCAAATTCAGTAGCTCAAAAAGATATTGAAGGAATTGGTATAGGTTTCCCTGGACTGGTAGATTCTATAAAAATGAAAGTCCTTTCAACTAATAAAAAATACGACGATTCTCTTAGCTTTAATTTTATTGATTGGGCAAAAAAAACATACAATACTTCTATTTTTTTAGAAAATGATGCAAGAATGGCTTTGCTAGGTGAATGGCAATATGGTGCAGGTAAAGGGATTGACAATATTGCAATGCTAACATTTGGAACAGGTGTTGGAAGTGCTGTTATTATCAATGGAAAATTAATAATTGGTAAACATTTTCAGGCAGGTAATTTAGGAGGGCATTTTACAATAAATGTAAACGGTGCTCTATGCACTTGTGGAAATTTAGGTTGTGTAGAGGCTGAAGCTTCCACTTGGAAACTCTCAGAATTATTAAAGTCTGATCCAAGATATTCAGAGAGCTTAATTGAAGGAAATGAATTAGACTTTGAGTCTTTATTTAAATATGCTGAAGAAGGTGGTGAATTAAGTTTATCTGTTAGAAATCATTGCCTAGAAGTTTGGTCTGC
>CAYPNJ010000072.1:0-9719 GCA_964412305.1 uncultured Lutibacter sp.
TATTATTATATCACAGCTAACTGTTGTGACCAATTCAACTTTTTGTACAATGAACAGTGTGAATTAATTTGTGCTCCTGATAGTGGTTTTACAGGTGCTGGTGATGGAAATTGCCCCGTTTTCACAGGAGAAATTATCAAAACATTGGTTTGGGAAGACCAAAGAAATTGATTTATTTTAAGGTAATAATTACTTTATAACCTTCGTTATTTCTAACATTAAAAACAATACCATCTTTAAACAACAAATACTGTCCTTTTATACCCATTAATTTTCCATTATAGATAGGTGTTTTATCAAGATTTAACGATTTTATTTTGGCCGGATATTTCTCAACAGGGTACTCAATATTAGTAACTTTTCCATTATTTGCTAAAAAATAAGGCTGGGCTTCTTCTGGAATGTGCATTTTCAATTTTTCTCTTTCTTCAATTAAATCTGCATCTAACACTTCATTTTTTAACATTTTTTGCCAATTGGTTTTATCAGCAACATAGTTTTTTAAAGCAACTTCAGTAATTCCAGCTAAATAACGGTTTGGAACTTCAACAATTTCAATTGCTTTTGTAGCTCCTTGATCTATCCAACGCGTTGGCACTTGAGTTTTACGCGTTACACCAACTTTTACGTTACTAGATAAAGCTAAATACACCACATGTGGCTTTAATTGCACTTCTTTTTCATATTCCAAATCACGATCTTCAATACCTAAATGTGCTTTGCTTAATTCAGGGTTTATAATCCAATCACCCACTGCTGCACTTTCATAAAAACAGTTGTAACAAAACCCCTGTCTAAAAATTTTCTTCTCTTTCCCACAGCATAAACATTGGTAACCATCAAAACTAATTTCTATTTCACGCCCTATTAACTGATTTAAATTTAAAACATCATTTTCAACATCTAAATAATACTGAACAACATCGTTTAACTCCGTTTTCATTTTTTTTAATATTGTTTGATATTTCATAAAAAGTTTTTAGTAAATTTAACATGCTAAAGATACTTAATAAAACATGCCATTTACAATAGTTAATTCAATAATTTCATGGTTTTTAAAAAAACGAAAGCACCAAATAGCGCTTTTTTTAAAATATCCTATTGATGTTCAAAATGAATTACTCTTTAAATTATTAGAAACAGCAAAACATACTGAAATTGGAAATGAATTTGATTTTTCAACTATCAAATCTTATCATGAATTCACGCAAAAAGTACCCATTCAACAATACGAATCTATTGAGCCGTTAATTGAACGTGCTCGTAAAGGTGAGCAAAATATTTTTTGGCCAACACCCATAAAATGGTTTGCAAAATCTAGCGGAACAACCAATGCTAAAAGTAAATTTATTCCAGTGAGTGATGAGGCTTTAGAAGATTGCCATTTTAAAGCTGGAAAAGATATGCTTTGCCTTTACTTTAATAACAATCCTGAAGCAGTGCTTTTTACAGGAAAGGGATTGCGCTTAGGTGGAAGCAGTGCTGTTTATGAAGATAACAATTCATATTTTGGAGATTTGTCGGCTATAATTATTGAAAATATGCCTTTTTGGGCAGATTTTAGTAGCTCTCCAAAACAAGAAGTTGCGTTAATGAGCGAATGGGAAACTAAGATAGAAGCCATTTTAAATGAAACCATCAATGAAGACATTACAAGTTTGGTTGGTGTACCTTCTTGGATGTTAGTTTTGTTAAATAAAGTATTAAAAAGAACTGGAAAAAGTAATATTTTAGAAGTTTGGCCTAATCTTGAAGTTTACTTCCACGGTGGTGTTAATTTTAACCCATACCGTGAACAATTCAAAAAATTAATTCCGAAGGAAAGCTTCAAATACTACGAAACCTACAATGCTTCTGAAGGCTTTTTCGCCATTCAAGACCTTAATAATTCATTAGATTTACTTTTAATGTTAGACTACGGGATTTTTTATGAATTTATTCCAATGGATAAATTTGATGGTGAAAATTCTGAAGCAATTCCACTTTCGCAAGTAAAATTGAACACAAATTATGCCTTAGTTATTACAACCAATGGTGGTTTGTGGCGCTATTTAATTGGAGATACTATTAAATTCACTTCTCTTAAACCTTACAGAATTAGAATTACAGGTAGAACCAAACATTTTATCAATGTTTTTGGAGAAGAATTAATTATTGAAAATGCCGAAAATGCATTAAAACAAGCTTGTTTAAAAACGGCTTGTGAAATTTCTGAATATACCGTTGCTCCAATTTTTATGAACGGAAACAACAGTGGTGGACATGAGTGGGTTATTGAATTTAGTAAACACCCCGAATGTATTAATTACTTTACTGAAATATTAGACAACGCTTTAAAAGCTATTAATTCTGATTATGAAGCAAAACGGTATAACAATTTAACGTTGGCAATGCCCAAAATTAATGTCGCTGAAAAAGGTTTGTTTTATAATTGGTTAAAGCAAAATGGTAAATTAGGAGGGCAACATAAAGTGCCAAGATTATCTAATTCAAGAAAACATTTAGAAGAGTTGTTAGCGCTAACAAGTGTTACTTAAATTTTACGTTCAATTACGTAATTAACCATTGTTAATAAAGAACTTTTATATGCTGAACTTGGGTAAGGCTCTAAAATTTCTAGTGCTTTAGACTGGTATTCTTTCATTTTTGAAATAGTATATTCTATACCTCCTTTTTCTTTCACAAAAGAAATTACTTCTTTAACTCGTTGTTTATTTTTGTTATGATTCTTAACTGAATTAATCAGCCATTTTTTTTCTTTATCTGAACAGTTATTCAACACATATATTAGTGGAAGTGTCATTTTTTGTTCTTTTATGTCAATTCCTGTAGGTTTTCCAATTTTAGCATCGGAATAATCAAATAAGTCATCTTTTATCTGAAATGCAATCCCTATTAATTCTCCAAACAAACGCATTTTTTCAACTTCCTCACTTGAGCTACCAACTGATGCAGCACCAATTCCACAACAAGCAGCAATAAGTGTTGCTGTTTTTTGACGAATAATTTCAAAATAAATAGCTTCAGTAATATCTAATTTTCGAGCCTTTTCAATTTGAAGTAATTCCCCTTCACTCATTTCTCTAACAGCAACAGAAATTAGCTTTAAAATATCAAAATCATCATTATCAATAGAAAGTAATAATCCTTTTGATAATAAAAAATCGCCAACTAATACGGCTATTTTATTTTTCCAAAGTGCATTTATAGAGAAAAAACCTCTTCTTCTATTGCTATCATCCACCACATCATCATGTACTAATGTTGCAGTATGAATTAATTCAATTATTGAAGCTCCTCTGTAGGTACGTTCATCAAATTTCCCATTAGAAACCATTTTAGCCACCAAAAAAACAAACATAGGTCGCATTTGTTTTCCTTTTCTACGTACAATGTAATGGGTAATTCTATTTAATAACGGAACTTTTGTAGCCATAGACTCTAAGAACTTACTTTCAAAGAGTTCCATTTCTTCAAGAATGGGTTGTTTTATTTGTTCTACTAACTTCATTAAGAAATCAAAAATACGGAAAATTGTTTAACTTTTATTCGCTAATTGTCCACAAGCTGCATCTATATCTTTTCCTCTACTTCTACGAACATTTACAATAATATCATTCATTTCTAAAATACTGATATAATCACTAATTACTTGCTTTTTAGCTTGCTGAAAATCACTGTCATCAATTGGGTTGTACTCAATTAAATTTACCTTACAAGGTACAACTTTACAAAAATCAACCAAAGCCATTATTGCCTCTCTATTATCATTTATTCCATTCCAAACAACATATTCGTACGTAACTCTACTACTTGTTTTTGCGTACCAATATTCTAAGGCTTCTTTTAAATCTTTCAACGGAAAATTTTCATTAAAAGGCATTATTTTAGTTCTAACTTCATCAATTGCAGAATGTAATGAAACCGCTAAATTAAATTTAACTTCATCATCTGCTAATTTTTTTATCATTTTTGGTACTCCAGAAGTTGAAACGGTAATTCGTTTTGGAGACATTCCCAATCCTTCTGGTGAAGTAATCTTTTCTATAGATTTTAAAACGTTATTGTAGTTCATTAATGGTTCTCCCATTCCCATAAAAACAACATTCGATAATTTATGATTGTAGTACAATAAGCTTTCTTTATTGATAGCCGCAACCTGATCATAAATTTCATCAGGGTTTAAATTTCTCATTTTTTTTAAGCGTGCTGTAGCACAAAATAAACAGTCTAAGCTACAACCAACCTGACTAGATACACAAGCTGTTGTTCTGGTACCTGTTGGAATTAAAACCGATTCTACAACTAATCCATCGTGTAATCTAACCGCATTTTTTACAGTTCCATCTTTGCTGCGCTGCATATTATCAACTTCAATATGATTTATTACAAAGTTTTCTTGTAACATTTGGCGAGTTTCTTTTGAAACATTAGTCATATCTTCAAAAGTATGCGTGCTTTTACTCCACAACCATTCATAAACCTGATTTCCTCTAAATGCCTTATCACCATTATCTACAAAAAAATCTCGTAGTTGGTCTTTGGTTAAAGCACGTATGTCTTTTTTTGAATTCATTAATTTTATTATTTAATTAAAAGTTATATATTAGCAATCATTTTTAAAAAATGCTATACAATGAAAACACCGAACACCGAACACCGAACACCGAACATTTAACATTAAACTTTTAACCCTTTTATTTCTAATTTCTTTTGCAAATATAGGATGTCAAGATGAAACTTGTTATAGTTGTGACAAAGAAATTAATTCTTGGGCAAAAGAAAACCTTGAGTCTTTAAGTTCTATGAACAGAAGTGAATTAGTAACCTTAAGTTCTGGAAAACAAAAAGCAGCTTTTAGGACGTTTACTCCTGAAAAAAGAAAACAACTTTGGTTTGCTAAATTTAATCAAATTAAATCTTTAAATTTTTCTAAAGAAGAACTTAATCACTTAAAAATCTTTGAGAAATTTTTAAAGAAGTATGATTTTTCTAACGAATTGACTAAAAAACAAGAAGAATTTTTAAATTCTTGGTTTGAAAAGGGGAAATTAAATTTTGAATGGACTCCATATTTTTTAGTAAGTGGTTTTGCAATGTTGAATGAAGATGCTGTACTAAGTAAAAAAGAATTTAAGAAAGCCCATCCCGAAATTAGTTTAAAATTTGATCCTAGTCCTATAGGACCTGATTCAGGTGATTGTGATTGTAGATGGGATATTACTTGTCAACTGGCTCAATTAGGAGAATGTAGTGATACCGCATGTGAAGAAGTTCCATTTTCTTGCGGATGGCTAACAATGCAAACTTGCACTGGAGATTGCTCTGGTTAAAATATGAATATTTTAAAAAAAATATTTCTAGTTATTTCTCCAATTATTATTTATTCAATAATTGGAGCTATTTTTAACTACAACCAAAAATGGTTGCTTCCAATAATGTCCTTATTGTATTTGTTAATAGGTGTGTTTTCTAAAACCAAAAAGCAATTACTACTTTTTAGTTTACCTTTTATTTTTTTAATCACACTTTCTTTATTTTTAAAAGATGCTATAACAAGTATCATACTTCTTTATATAATACTATTACCTTTTAGTTTATTACTAGGTTATCTATATAAAAATAAATCAATTTCATATGGTTTAATTTATGCTATTTTAATCGCTTTTGTCTTCTTTTATGGTTTTGACAATTGGAATTCATTTATAAGAAATTATAATTCAAGAATGAACCAAAAATCTCCATCAATTGAATTAGTTAATTCAAACAATAAAAAAGTTAAACTAGACACTATTCAAAATAAGGTTATTGTTTTAGATTTTTGGACAACTAGTTGTGGGATCTGTTTTAAAAAATTTCCTGACTATGAAAAGGTATATTTAGAATATCAAAACAACCCGAAAATTATTTTTTACAGTATAAATATTCCAATAAAAAGAGATACCTTATTAAAAACAAAAGAATTAGTTAAAAATTTAGGTTATAAATTTTCAACCTTGTATGCTAATTCTAATGAAATTCCTAACAGTTTAGGATTTAATAGATATCCGCATTTAACAATTCTAAAAAATGGTAGAATTAGGTACAATGGACGATTAGAACTTGCTAAAAATATTAAAGTTCACAATATTAGAATTGAAATAGAACGTTTACTAAATGAATAATGTTTATAAAAAGATTCCCGCATAAGCGGGAATCAAATTACTAAAAAATTTATATGTTTTGTTAAATAATCAACATCGCATCTCCATACGAGTAGAATTTATATTTTTCCTTCACTGCTTCTTCGTAAGCTTCCATTAAAAAATCATACCCAGCAAAAGCTGCAGCCATCATCATTAAGGTAGATTTTGGAGTGTGAAAATTTGTAATCATACAATTTGCAATACTAAATTCGTATGGAGGAAAAATAAATTTATTAGTCCAACCTTCAAATACATTTAAACGACCGTTTGAAGATACTGAACTTTCAATAGCTCTCATTGAGGTTGTACCAACTGCGCAAATACGTTTTTTTGAATTAATGGCATTATTTACCTGATCCATTGTTTCTGCAGTTATTATTGCTTTTTCTGAATCCATTTTATGTTTTGATAAATCTTCAACTTCAACAGCGCTAAAAGTACCTAAACCAACATGCAATGTAACTTCTGAAAAATCTATACCTTTAATTTCTAAACGTTTCATTAAATGCTTAGAAAAGTGTAATCCTGCAGTTGGTGCAGCTACAGCTCCTTCATGTTTAGCATAAATTGTTTGATAACGCTCTGCATCACTTCCTTCAACTTCTCTTTGAATGTATTTTGGGAGAGGTGTTTCTCCTAATTCTTGTAATTTTTTTCTAAACTCTTCATAAGAACCATCATATAAAAAACGTAAAGTTCTTCCTCTTGAAGTTGTATTATCAATTACTTCTGCAACTAAACTTCCATCATCACCAAAAAATAATTTATTTCCTATTCTAATTTTTCTAGCCGGATCTACTAACACATCCCACAGTCTACTTTCAGCATTTAATTCTCTTAATAAAAACACTTCAATCCGTGCACCTGTTTTTTCCTTTTCACCGTACATACGTGCTGGGAAAACTTTGGTGTTATTCAATATCATTAAATCACCTTCATCAAAATAATTAATTAAATCTTTAAATGTGTGATGTTCAATAGTTTGCTCTTTTCTATTTAAAACCATTAAACGAGATTCATCTCTATGTTCAGCTGGATATTCTGCCAATAAATCTTCCGGTAATTCGAATTTAAATTTTGATAATTTCATGTAGTTGTTTTTATTTTTTTTACAGAATGAGCGCAAATATACAACATCGGCATAGGCGTTGTCAAGTGTTTCGCAATAAATCTTTGTTTCAGTGGTTTTTAGCTTGTAATATTTTTAAAATCTTCCCAAAAAGCTGGGTACGATTTTGATACCACATTTGGCTCTTCAATTTGAATTGGAACCTTTAAAGCTAGTGGAGCAAAAGCCATTGCCATTCTATGGTCATCGTAGGTAGAGATTGCAATATTTTTCTCAATTTTAGTTGAAGATTTTAAATACAATGTTTCATTTGTTATCTCAACTTCGCCTCCTAGTTTTTCAATTTCGGTTTTAAGTGCAACTAATCTATCGGTTTCCTTTATTTTTAATGTATGAAGCCCTGTTAAGTAACATTCAATTCCTAAGCCAAAACAAGTTACTACAATTGTTTGGGCAATATCTGGAGCGCTTATTAAATTTAGATTTAGTGATGTAACGTTTAATGCATTGGTATTTCTTAAAACAAGTGTATTCTCTTCAAAGGTAGTTTCTACACCTAATTTTTTATAAATAGTAGCTAAAACCGAATCTCCTTGTAAACTATTTAATTTATAAGAACCTAATTTTATTTCAGAATTTGGGCTTAAAGCTACTAAACTATAATAATATGAAGCAGAACTCCAATCAGATTCAACAGTAATTTTTTTATCTTTTATTGTTGGTTTTGGAAGTATTTTAATTGTTGCATCTTCCCAAGTATAACCAATGCCTAACTCAGCTAACAATTGCAACGTCATTTTAATATACGGTACAGATGTTACTTCTCCTTTAAACTTTAATTGCAATCCATTTTTAAGTGTAGGGGCAATTAATAATAAAGCTGAAACATATTGACTACTTACATTTCCTTCAATTTCAACAATATTATTTTCTAGCTTTTTTCCTGAAATTTTTAACGGTGGATAGCCTTCCTTTTCTAAATATTCAATAGTTGCACCTAATGAAATTAAAGCATCTACTAATATTTTAATAGGTCTATTTTTCATTCTATGTGACCCTGTTAAAACAATTTCAGAATTTTCTTTTACCGAAAAATAAGCTGTTAAAAAGCGCATAGCTGTACCAGCGTGTCCAATATTTATTTCATTTGAAGTGTTCGCTAATGCTTTCTGCATTAACTTAGAATCATCTGAATTTGAAGTGTTTTCTATCGTTAAATTTTGATAAAACTGTTGTAAAATTAGCAATCTGTTTGTTTCACTTTTAGAGCCTGTAATTTGAATGCTTCCTTTTAACTCTTTATTTATTTTACCAATTTTCAACAAATCCATCTGCTATCTCAATATCTAATTTTGCACTTTATTTTTTTATAAACTTGTAATAACCAGCCATAAGCGCACCGTAAAGTGCAGACATACCAATTTGAAGTTTTGCAAATTGCTCAAAACCATTTGCTGAAAAATATTCATCCATCATCCCTTCAATTCCACCATGATTAAAAATTGAAAATATAATTTTAAGAATACTAACAATTACCAAAAACACCAATCCAAAACGAATTGTTAGTTTTAAAAACGACTGATTTTTATATGTGTTCATACTATTTTAATTTTTTATTGTTGTGATGGCGATCGTGATCTCGTTTTGTTTTTACATCCATTTTTTTATCAAATGACGCTTGTAAATCTATTCCTGTTTGGTTTGCCAAACATAAAACAACAAAAACAACATCAGCTAATTCTTCACCTAAATCTTTCCCTTTATCGCTTTCTTTTTCACTTTGTTCTCCGTAACGCCTAGCAATAATACGCGCTACTTCACCAACTTCTTCAGTTAATTGAGCCATATTTGTAAGCTCATTAAAATAACGAACTCCGTGTTCTTTAATCCATTTATCAACTATAAGCTGCGCATTTTTAATATCCATCTGTTACATTCTTAATAATGTTCCAAAGATATTACTTCTTTTGTTAACTCTTTAAAAAGACAGGTAGTTTGTTAATTACTTTAATTCAACTATTTAAAAATATTTTACATAGCGTGTAATATTATTTAACTTAACACACTAATTAAGAAAAAACATTTAATGAGTAGCGATTTTTATACGAATTCAATTGTACCCTATTCCGGAATAATTATTAAAATATGTAGGGCATATACTGATTCTCAGGAGGATTTCGAAGATTATTATCAGGAAGTTTGTTTACAAGTTTGGAGAACTAAAGATCAATTTAGAAGAGAGTCTAAATGGTCTACATGGGTTTACAGGCTGTCTTTAAATATTTGCTTAACAATGATTAAGAAGAAAAGCAATAACCGTCAACATACTGTTACAGATTATGTTGTTCCTGAAGCTACTGAAGACAATCATGCGTTTTCTGATGAGTCATTAAATTTATTATACGATGCAATTAAACAATTATCTGAAATAGATAGAGCTGTAATTTTATTGTATTTAGAAGAAA
>CAYPNJ010000073.1:0-9665 GCA_964412305.1 uncultured Lutibacter sp.
AGACTATTGTCTAATTTTTAATCAAACAAATAATGAAATCAATACGCTTTATATTAGCTATGTTATTATGTAGCACCCTATTTATATCCTGTAGTAATACCGAAATAGATGAAGATTTACAATTGTATGAAAACCAAGAATTTTTTGCGGATGATACTGGAGGTGATGATAACCCGCCACCACCACCAACTGATCCAGGTGATGACTAAAATAAATAAAAAAACCTTGAAAATTAAGACAAGGTTTTTTTTATCCAATTTATCATATTTAACATTGCTAATTAATTAAAATTGCCCTAATTTGTTTTTAATTACAATTGCAATGATAAAAAAAGCACTTCTCTTAATCATATTTCTATTAGTAATTTCTTGTCAAGAAAAACTAGCTATAGTTAATAAAGATGATAGTCTATATAAAAATATAAGTAATCTTATAAAAGAATCAAAAAGCACTTCAAAATCCGATTCTTTGAGAAATGTCTATTTAGTTGAAGCAGTTAATAAAATTCAAGAATTGGTTAACGATTCGTTAAAAACAAGGTCGCTTATTAAAGTTGCTTACAGTAATTTACTTCTAAGAAACTGGAATAATTATAAGACAAATAGTTTTGGTGTTTTGAGAAGGTGTATTTTATTGAAAGATACTACGAATTTATCAATGGCTTATGCGTATTTAGGTTATTATTATCAAAGTAACTACACCCCAGATAGTGCATATTATTTTTACAACAAAGCTCTTAACTCATATTCTCTAGTAAATAATGAAATTGAAGCAGGAAAAATGTTATTGAGCATGGCTACTATTCAAGAAAGTGTAAAAGATTACGCAGGTAGTGAAATAAATACAATTAAATCAATCTCAAAGCTGAGGAATAGTAATCAAGTTAGAAATTTGTATTTGGCTTATAATAATCTAGGAGTTGTTTATAATAATCTAGGTCGTTACAATTTAGCCATTGAAAGCAATGAAAAAGCAATTAATTATTTAAAAAAACTTGAAGTAACTGATTTTTTAGAGGCTACCTCATTGAATAATTTGGGTAGGATTTATAACCAACAGAATAATTATTCTAAGGGGAAAGAGTATTTTTATGAAGCATTACAAAATAAAAATCTTTTTAATTCTCGTCCAAAAATTTATGCAATGCTTCTTGATAATCTAGCCTATTCATATTTTAAACTAGGTGTTTTAGAAGATGTTTCAGAGTTATTTTACAAAGCATTACAAATCAGAGACAGTCTAAATATTAAAGACGGACAGGTAGTAAGTAATCTTCATATGTCAGAATATTTTCAATCCAAATATGATACTTTAAAAGCTATTCAACACCTCACTACTGCAAAAAGGATTGCTAAAGAATCAAATTACAATGATGGTTTACTAGAATCTTACCTTCTCCTTTCAAAACTAGAACCAGCTAAAAAAGGCAAAGAGTATTTGTTAAAGCACATTCAGCTATCAGATAGTTTGCAAAAAGCAGAAAGGGGAATTCGTGAAAAATTTACACGTATTGCTTATGAAACAGATGAAATCACTCAAGAAAGAGATTTAGAGGTGAGAAAAAAGTGGTGGATACTATTATTTACAATTATTGGAGCAGGTTTCAGTGTACTTTTATTTTTTACTATGAGGCAACGTTCAAAAAATAAAGAGTTAGAACTGAATAAAAAGCAAGACGAAGCCAATGTAGAAATTTACAACTTAATGTTATCTCAACAATCAAAATTTCAAGAAGGAAGTAACAAAGAAAAAGAACGAATTGCAGAAGAATTACACGATGGTATCCTAGGCCGATTATTTGGAACTAGGTTAAGTTTAGATAGTCTAAATGAGGGCATAACAGAAGAAGAAGTTAAAGAGCGTGAAGAATATATTGAAGAATTAAATTTAATAGAAGAAGATATTCGAAAAATTTCACACAATCTTAAAACAAGTTTGTTTAATAACAATACTAGTTTTAGAAAGTTAGTGGAACAATTAATATCAAAACAGCGTAAAATAAGTAATTTTGAATGTGAATTAAATTTTAATAACTTAACAGTCTGGGAAAACACATCAAATAGTATTAAAATAAATTGCTATAGAATACTGCAGGAAGCAATTCAAAATATACACAAATATGCGGAAGTAAGTGAAGTAACAATTGAGTTTTATGAAGAAGGTAAAAACCTAATACTTTCTGTTAAAGATAATGGTTTGGGTTATGTAAAGAAAAACAGAAATCCTGGAATAGGTCAAAAAAATATGATATCTAGAACAAAATCTTTAAAAGGAAAGATTGAATTTAGTTCAAGTCTAGGTAACGGAACAGAAGTAATAATGAAAATTCCGATGTAAAATTAATTATGAAGTCATTATGCAAAAAGAATTAGAAATTTTAATTATTGATGATCATCATTCAATTATAGTAGGTTATAAAAATGTATTGTCAAAAATTAAAGATTATAAACTTCACATACTTAAAGCTAATTCTTGTGATCAAGCTGTTAAAGCAATTAATAAAGCAAAACAAAATAGACCTTTTGATGTTATTTTTATTGATATTCAATTGCCGCCTTCTCGAGATGGTGAAATTACTTCAGGAGAAGATTTAGCACAACTTGTTCATAAGGAATTTCCTCAAACAAAAGTTATTATTTCAACTATGTTTGATAGTCCACATAGGCTAAATAATATTTTAAAAACCGTACCGCATAATGGAATCTTAATTAAAAGCGATACTACTTCTAAAATAATCTTAAAAGCTTTTGAAACTATTTTACAAGGAAATCAATTTTATAGTAAGACGGTACAAAAAATTAAAAATAAAGTTATTTTAAATGATGAACTTCTGGATGAATACCATAAAAAAATAATATTTCATTTATCAAAAGGAGTGAGGACAAAAAATTTAACTGAATACATTCCACTATCATTAAGTGCTATTGAAAAAAGGAAAAATTATATAAAGCAATTATTTAATGTAAATGGAGATGATGAACAGTTGTTAATTGAAGCAAAAAAAAGAGGCTTTATCTAAGCCCCTTTTTTTAATTAAGCAGTTTCTTTTTCAATTTAACTTTCCCTAATATATTATTTAACAAATAAATTGAAATTATCAGAATAATTATTACGGTTAAACCGTAATAATTGCAAAATGAAATTATTAAAAAAAAGTTCAATTAACTCAAGCTGAATTTGCTGATAAAGCTGGAGTTATTCTTAATAATTATACGGAAAAACTAATTTATGTCAACAGTGCATATTCTTTGATTTAATAGTTATTCAGTTTAATTTTATTTTTTCCAAGTAAAAAAACGTATTAATTCAGCTTTTGTTTCAAAATTAAAGATTTGCTGAGCGCTAATTTATTTCTTTAGAAAGGTTGTTCATTTTCGGGAACATACGGTCTTTTCAACCCTGTATCTAGCAGAATTATCCCAATATCATCACCTTTGATTGCCCAGTGATCAGAGTCTCGTTTTCTGTTTGGTCCAAATGAATAAATGCTAAAGCGTACACGACCGGTGGTCTTATTTTTATTAAACATAAGCCAGTACGACATGTTCCAAGGGTCAATAAAAAAATCAGCACGGTCTTGAGGTAAGCCTTGTTCAGTAAGTGTTGCGAATTGGCGTTGGTACATCCAGTCAAATTCATATCGCTTTACTACTTGATAGAGTCGGAGATGAGAGTAATTCTTAATAAGTGAACTGTTAAGTTGATTTGATTTCCAAATAAAATCTCTTTTAATGGCTTCTAACTCTAAATGGCAAGCATCCTGAATTATAGAAGTATTCTTAGTGTTATGATTAGCAAAGTTGACACTTCCAAACCCGAACCCAATAACTATTAGAGCTGCTCCAAATATAGTGGTGAGTTGCCCAATAATCCTTGATTTCCCCTCTGTTTGTTTTAAATCCCAAAGCCGAAATAAAACTGTAAACAAAAAACAAAGTCCCATCATAAATTCAATTACTTCACCCGTAAATTCCCAGGGATAGACATGGTATGTATAAAAAGTAGCTGCAAATGCAGGAATCAATTCTAAAGGGGGTGCTACTACTTTTAGGGAATTAAGTATTCGCCGTAGTGATGGTATTAGCATTAATAGTGGAAGAATTATTCCGTAGCCTAAAATGATAATTTTAAGAGTGATAATCCTAAAAGATTTACTCATTATATTATGGACTGTGAAATCTTGCTGAAAATTATTTTCTAAAAAATAATTGGGTGGGCGATATCCAAAAAAACGTTGTCCCCAAGAAATTTCCTCCATTGCTACTATAAAGCAGAAGAGTGAGAGCCCTATATAGAACCATTGAGAATCTTTAAACTTAATACGCCCACGTACGGCTCCAAAAACACAACCTATTGAAGCAAAGATGAATGCCCACGTAGTAGCCCATTCAATGTAGTTATCCTCCTGAACAATTGAAAAATAAAAACTCTTATCATTCTGAATAAGCCAATAACAATAATAGAGAATTGTAAACACGAGTAAATTTGCTAGTAAAGCAGGCAAAAACATAGGGCGTATATAGTAGTTGTTAATTTTAGGCATTTTAATTTTATTTAAAATTTGAGAATGACTTTTTTCTCTAAAACGTATCCTTAATTAGCCAAAAATAATTAACTAATTGACTTTTTCTTTATCCTATTTTCAAAATAACAATTTATTTTTTACCTATAAAAACTTAAGGACTAATATATTTAAGATTGAACTATTAATTACATTTCCTAAAAGTGTATCTTTGAAATCCAATAAAATAAAAGGAAGTTTACTTTAGTTTATTTCTCTACAAATTCATCTAAACATGTCTAAAGTTCCATTTCAATTTAAACAATTTGCTGTTATACAACATAAGGCAGCTATGAAAGTTGGTACGGATGGTGTTTTATTAGGGGGTTGGGTAAACCTAGAATTGAAGCCATCTAGCGTGTTAGATGTTGGTACAGGAACGGGTTTAATTGCTTTAATGATTGCTCAAAGATCAAATGCTGAATTAATTGATGCGGTTGAATTAAATGACGAAGCATACGAGCAAGCGGTTGAAAATTTTGAAAATAGTGATTGGGGAGATCGCTTATTTTGTTATCATGCATCATTTCAAGAATTTGGAGATGAGATAGATGACAGTTATGATTTAATTATTTCTAACCCGCCTTTTTATACTTCATCCTATAAAACGTTGCCAAAAGATCGTGCAATGGCACGTCATACAGAAAGTTTGCCGTACAGTGAATTGTTGAGTAATGTTTCAAAATTATTATCAAAAAATGGGAGTTGTGCATTTATAATCCCTTTTGAAGAGCAAGCCAATTTTATTGTTTTAGCCAAAGAGAATAATTTATTTCCCTATAGAATAACTAACGTTAGAGGAACAAAAAAATCACAACTTAAAAGAAGTTTATTGCAGTTTTCGCTCTTTGAAAGAGCAGTTGAAAGTACAGAACTAATTATTGAAATTGAACGCCATAAATATACCCAAGAATATATAAATCTTGTTAAGGATTTCTATTTAAAAATGTAGCATATAAATGATACTACTTTTTCTTTTCCATTTTCATATCCATTTCTTTTTTCAGATCAACAGCTTCAATATATATGACTATTTTAGATTTGATAATAAATAAGATGACTAAAATAAGTATTAGTATAGGAGTTGTGTAGATAAATTCTAGTTCATCAAAAAACTGAGATTCATCATTTATAACTGAAATTAATTGAAATAAATATACAGAGATTGGGACTAAAATAGCAGGAGCCCACCAATTTTTATTTGTTAGGTATAATATTGTTAATAAAAAAAGTGGTACAAATTTTGCAAAAACCCAATAAACATAATCTTGTATTGTAGCAAAATACCCCGATTTAATTGTTCCAAATATTGTTTCTACGTATTATATCCGGAGAAATACTTTCACTTATATATAGTAAATAAGGGCTTGAAACAATTAATGCAATAATTAGGCTTCCTATTAATAAAGAAGTTTTTTTAATATGTTTCATGTTTAAATGGGGCTTGTTAAGTAACAGTTAAGCTAAGGTAGTTAAAAAACTTTAGTTTTATATAGTTATAAGTCAACCAATTATAACATCAGGATTATATCCAAAATAAGCAACATTTTTTTCTTTAAAAATAATACCGTTTTCGCCTAGTTCTTTTAAAATAGGTTTATAAACTTCTTTACTAATCGGAATTTGAACTCCTGGAGTTGTAATTTCTCCATTTAGAATCTTTAGAGTTGCAATAGCAACAGGTAAACCAACAGTTTTTGCCATTGCAGTATATGTTTGATTGTCGCCAATACAAACCATACTACTTTCTATTTGATGTTTTTCACCATTCAATTCGTAACCAAAAAGATGTTGCATTACTATCATATCTTTATCCTCCTCTTTAAGAGTCCAGCTATCCTTCAAAATTTTTTCAAGAATTTGAGCCGGAGTTGCATTTTTTAGTATTACTTTTTTTGTAGGATTAAAGATATCTAATTCCAATAATTTCTCCCAAATAATATCATCTTGATCAATTTTAAGATAGTGACGTAATTTTAGTTCAACTGAATCATTAGGGTTATAAGCTAAAAAAGAATTTGTAAAATCGCGATAACTCATGCGTTCAGAGTCCTCAATTGTGTAACTATCATCGGTCATTCCTAATTGAACAAAAATATTCCACGCTCTAGAGTAGCCAACTCGTCTAATAGTCCCTCTATATAAAGTTAATATATCATCTAACCCATAAACATCTTTATATTTTAAAGAATCTCTATTTGCATAGCCTTCAAATTTACCATACTCTTCTATATTTAAAATTTCCGTACGTCTAAATAATTTATGGTAAGGGATGTATTTATACCGCCCTTCCTGTAAAAATTTGGCAGCTCCACCTTGACCCGCTAAAACTACATTTCTTGGGTTCCAAGTAAATTTATAGTTCCATAAGTTATCATCGAATTCTGGAGCAACTAACCCACCTGTAAATGATTCAAAAAGCAGCATTTTTCCACCTTTCTCTCTTATGGAGTCTATTACTTGCATAGCGCTCATATGGTCTATACCAGGATCTAGTCCAACTTCATTCATAAAAATTAAGTTGTTTTTAACAGCTGCTGCATTTAATTCTTTCATTTCATTTGAAATGTAAGAGGCTGTTACCATATTCTTACCAAAAGCCAAGCAATCTTTAGCTACATTTAAATGTAAATGAGCTGGCAGCATAGAAATTACAATATCACTATTTTTAATTGCTTCTTTTCTTGTTGTTTCATTAAAAATATCAAGCTTTAGGAGCGAAGCATTTTCATGATTTTTAACAATGCTTTTAGCATGTTCTAAAGAAACATCTGCAATTGTTATATGTAATTTTTCGGAATAAGATTTATGTAGGAAATATGAAATTAATGATGAGGATGAACGTCCAGCACCAATTAACAAAATTTTTCTCATTTTCGTGTTTTTAAGAATTTTCTAAGTACACGAAAATACAAATTTAATGGGTTATTTGCGCAAAATAAATTAATTATTCTCTTCGTTAATTTCGTCTAATATTTTTTTTGCTTTCTCAAAATTATGAGCACTAACTTTTAGTTTGTATCCTTGAGATGTTGGAAGTCCACTGTACGTGACATTTCCATCAAAAATAAAACTACCGATACCATTATTAGCAAGTATCGTTTTCGCAATCTCAACTTGATGAATAAAATTAGTGATGGTTAATGTTACTAATGTATCTGAATTATTTTCCATAATCGTTTATTTTTACTTAAATATATTAAATATTGAACGATTAAATTTAAGTTTGCAGATAAAATTCTACTTAAAATGAATAAAAACTTAGCATTAACGTCTCTTCTTGGCGCTTTAACAATTGTTTTAGGAGCATTTGGGGCACATGCACTACAAGAGCTCTTAACAATTAATGAGTTAAAAAGTTTTGAAACAGCAGTTCGTTATCAAATGTACCATGTTATTGTATTGTTAATTGTAAATACGTATTCAAAATTTACGAGTAAAACCAAAAACACAATTAGTTATCTGTTTTTTACGGGTATTTTATTCTTTTCAGGATCAATTTATGCAATAACTTTTGGAGTTGAAGCAAAAAGCATTTGGTTTGTTACTCCGTTAGGTGGTTTATTTTTTATTTTAGGGTGGTTAAAAATGGTTTTTTCGTATTTTAAAAAGGAATAATTATTAAAATAATAATTCATTAAAAAAAACTATGAAGAAATGTTTGTTGAGTTAAACAATTAGATTTACTTTTGGCAAATATTTTATTTCAAAAAAAAGGAAAAATGTTTTTTTTGAAATAATACGAAAACGTTTTCGTGAAAAGCATTAAATTGAATTAAAAACGTAAAATGCTGAATTGTAAATATTTATGATTTTGAAAACGTTTTAGTAGATTGTTGAATTTTAATGATAAATGTCATAATTGTTACATTCAATTTATGCGTAAATTTGTGTAAGAAATAAAGAAAATAAATATTAAATATAAAATTACAACGAATGGAAGTCCTTAAAAAATCAGTAGTAACATCGTTAAACGAGTTAGGAATTAAAGATGTTAAACAAGTAGTTTATAATCCATCATATGATGAATTATACAACGCTGAATTAGATGAAAATTTAGTAGGTTTTGAAAGAGGTGTTTTAACAGAACTTGGAGCTGTTAATGTTATGACAGGTAAATTTACAGGTCGCTCACCTAAAGATAAATATATTGTAAAAGATGCCGTAACTGAAGATACATTATGGTGGAATTCAGAAAAAGCACCAAATGATAACAAACCAACAACTCAAGAAGTTTGGAGCAATTTAAAAGAGTTGGTAGTTGAAGAATTATCAGCTAAAAAATTATATGTTGTAGATGCTTTTTGTGGAGCAAATAAAGATACTCGTTTAAAAGTACGTTTTATAGTTGAAGTTCCTTGGCAAGCACATTTTGTAACAAATATGTTTATTCGCCCAACTGCTGAAGAACTTGAAAACTTTGGTAAACCAGATTTTGTAGTTTTAAACGGTTCTGAAACTTCAAACCCAAACTGGAAAGCACAAGAATTAAATTCAGAAAACTTTGTACTTTTCAACTTAACTGAAAAAATGCAAATTATTGGAGGTACTTGGTACGGTGGTGAAATGAAAAAAGGAATGTTTGCAATGATGAACTATTACCTACCATTAAAAGGAATCGCTGCAATGCACTGTTCAGCTAATGTAGGTGAAGATGGTGATACCGCTATTTTCTTTGGTCTTTCTGGAACTGGAAAAACAACACTATCTACAGATGCTAGTCGTCAATTAATTGGTGATGATGAACACGGGTGGGATGACGAAGGTATCTTTAACTTTGAAGGAGGATGTTATGCAAAAACAATTGATTTAGATAAAGATTCTGAACCTGAAATTTTTGCTGCAATTAAAAAAGATGCATTGTTAGAAAACGTGACTGTTGACGAAAATGGTAAAATTGACTTTACTGATGGTTCTGTAACACAAAATACACGTGTTTCATATCCAATTCACCATATTGATAACATTGTAACTCCAGTTTCTAAAGCAGGTCACGCACAAAAAGTAATTTTCTTGTCTGCAGATGCCTTTGGAACGTTACCTCCAGTTTCTAAATTAACACCAGAACAAACACAATATCATTTCTTATCAGGTTTTACAGCTA
>CAYPNJ010000074.1:0-9353 GCA_964412305.1 uncultured Lutibacter sp.
CAAATCGTTCTTTACCAACCAACTCAGCAGGCGCATCTTTAAATACTAACTCACAAGTTGGAGAACCTTTAATCCCTAATTTCTTTTCTAAATGACGTACTTGAACTGCATGGTCATTTCTATCATAAATAAACATCGATAAACCTCTGGCATCAGATGTGCTTTCTTCTGATCTTGCTAAAACTAATGAAATGTCAGCATCTCCATTGGTAATAAATCGCTTAACACCATTCAAGATCCATGTTTTTTTATCTTCATCATACACTGCCTTTAGCTTAACAGATTGCAAATCAGAACCTGCATCTGGTTCAGTTAGCACCATTGCAGCTGTTGCACCGTCACGATTAAACCGTGGTAAATATTTTTCTCTTTGCTCTTCTGAACCAAATTCGTAAATAGTTTCAGCACAATCTTGAAGTCCCCAAATATTAGCAAATCCAGCATCAGCTCTTGCAACCATTTCTGCAGCCATTACATAAGGAAGTAATGGGAAGTTTAAACCTCCATATTTTCTTGGTAACGACATTCCTATCAAGCCCGCATCATATAACGCTTTATAATCTTCACTGGTTCCTTTTGCGTAAATAACTTCATTATTTTCAATATGAGGGCCTTCATTATCTACAGATTCTGCATTTTCGGCTATCGTATCTCCACAAATTTCACCAACTATATCTAACACTTTTTCATAAGAATCTATCGCATCATCATGATTTAAAGGTGCATAATCATACTTTTCCGATTCTGCAAAATCTTGCTCTTTTAGTTTTATAACTTTCTGAAGAATTGGGTGTTGTAAATGAAATTTAAAATTGGGAGTATCTTTGAAAAAATTATCCATTTTATCCTTTTTTATGTGTTGAGTTTATTTCAAACTCAAATAAGTTTAAATATTTTATTTTGCGTTCTCTTTGTAATACTTAATCATTTTTGGAACTACAACTCCTAAATCACCATTAATTACATAATCTGCCAATCTATTTATTGGCGCATCTGGATCATTATTAATTGAAATAATCATTGAAGCGTCTTGCATCCCAGCAGTATGTTGAATTGCACCTGAAATACCTGCAGCGATATACAATTTTGGTCGCACAGTTGTACCTGTTTGTCCAATTTGACGATTGTGATCTATAAACCCTGCATCAACTGCAGCCCTTGAACCTCCAACTTCACCACCTAACAATTCTGCTAACTCTTGTAAATGTTCGAAATTCTCTCTAGATCCCACACCATACCCACCAGCTACAATAATTGGTGCGTCTTTAAGATTTACCCCTGATTCTTGAATATGGCGCTCAATAATTTCAACTACTAGATCTTCTTCTTTTACAATTGCATCAACATCAATATTTATAACTTCTGTAGTGTAATTTTTATCGAAAATTTCTTTTTTCATGACACCTTCTCTAACAGTTGCCATTTGTGGGTGCATATCCCAGTTAATAATATTAGCCATAATACTACCTCCAAAAGCCGGGCGAATAGCATACAACAAATCTTTATATTCTTTTTTTTCTTTTTTTACAAAATGGTCTCCAATATCTAAAATTGTACAATCGGCTGTTAATCCACAATTTAGTACCGATGCTAATCTTGGTGCTAAATCCCTACCTACAGAAGTTGCTCCAAACAATACTATTTGCGGGTCTTCTTCCTTCAATATTTTTGTTGCCAATGCAGTATGAGGCAATGTTCTATATGGCTCTAATATTGTACCATCACCAATAAATAATTTATCTACACCAAAAGGTGAAATTTGATTTTTTATCGTTTTTAAATTTGTTCCGAAAATCATGGCTGTTAAAGGAGAGCCTAACTTTTCAGCTAATTGCTTTCCTGCAGATAATAACTCTTGACTTATATCTGCCACTTTCCCATTTTCAACTTCACAATAAACTAATACACTTTTCATTTGTAATACTTTTAAAGTTTATAAATTACCCTATGGTATGATGCTCTATTAATTCTTTAATCATCATCTCAATATCAGCATCCGATTCACTTAATATTTTAGCTTCGTTTGCTGTTAACACAATACTTTCTACACTTTTTACTTTAGTAGGTGATCCTGCTAAACCTATTTTTGCAATATCAGCTTCAATATCTTCAACTTTCCATTCTGGAATTGTTAAGTAAGGTCTTTTTTTGTGTATTGATAACAATGTTTCATCTGCTGATCTAAGTTCCGTTTTAGTTCTCGCATATTTATATTGCATTACTTCTTTAGCTTTTCTAGTTCTACAATCTGGTGATGATCCGTGAACAGTCATTAAACAAGGAAATGGTGCAGATACTATTTCAACACCTTTTGACAAACGCCTTCTAGCTATTATTTTATCTTCCTTAATTTCTAAAATTTCTTCTACGTAAGTAACCTGAGGTATCTGTAATTTATCTGCGCATTGTGGACCTACTTGTGCTGTATCTCCATCTATTGCTTGCCTACCTCCAACTATTAAATCGTATGGAGCTAATTTTTTAATCCCTTGAACCAAGGTATAGCTTGTAGCCAATGTATCTGCTCCACCAAAGCGTCTATCAGAAATCATGACACCATTATCAACTCCTCTATAATATCCTTCTCTAATAATATCTGCTGCTTTTGGAGGCCCCATAGTTAAAATGGTTACCTGTGTTCCCGGTATTCGATCTTTTATGTTTAAGGCTAATTCCAACGCATGCAAATCATCTGGGTTGAATACAGTTGAAAGTTTACCTCTATTAACAGTACCATCTGGCTTCATTGCATCTGGACCAACGTGTCTGGTATCCGGAACTTGCTTAGCTAGTACTACAATTTTAAGTGGTCTCATAGTATTATATTAATTGATTTCGTTTAAAACTTATCAAAATTAAGGTAATTATCCCATGAAAAACGTGACAATGCTCATACTTCTAAAATTAATTAGAATGAATATTAAAATCTCTGCTAATGTTAACTAAAATGAAAAAAAGGGTGATTTTTTTTAAAAAATCACCCTTTTGGCCTTTATAATATATAGTTACTACTTATTTAGTAGTTTTCTTTTTTGGTACTTCAGCAACTTCTCCTTCATGGTCAAACGTTTCCATAAAATTATCCATAATAGCATTACTTACACCCATATTTGAAAACCCACCATCATGAAATAAGTTTTGAAGTGTTACTTTTTTGGTAAGATCAGAAAATAGACTAATTGTATAATCTGCACACTCTAATGCCGTAGCATTTCCTAAAGGTGACATCTGTTCAGCATAAGCAATAAACCCATCAAATCCTTTTACACCACTACCTGCTGTTGTTGGTGTTGGAGATTGAGAAATAGTATTTACTCTAACTTTTTTATCACGCCCAAAGAAATAACCAAAACTACGTGCAACAGATTCTAAATATGCTTTATTATCAGCCATATCGTTATAATCTGGAAAAACTCTTTGCGCAGCCATATATGTTAAACCAACAACACTTCCCCATTCATTCATTACATCTTTTTTGTACAATACACTCATTAACCTATGAAATGACAGTGCAGATACATCCCAACCTGTTTTTGTGAAATTATAATCTTGAAGCGTATAGTGATTTCCTCTTCTTACATTCACAGACATACCAATTGAATGTAATACAAAATCTATTTTCCCACCTAAAATTTCAGTAGCTTTTTCAACTAAATTTTCAAGATCCATCATAGATGTTGCATCTGCAGGTACAACTTCTGAGCCAGTTTTTTCAGCTAAATCAGCTATAGTTCCAAGTCGCAATGCAACCGGCGCGTTAGTCAAAACAAATGTTGCTCCTTCTTCATGAGCTCTTTCTGCAACTTTCCAAGCAATAGACTTAGAATCTAAAGCTCCAAAAATAATTCCTCTTTTCCCTTTTAATAAGTTATACATAGTGTACTTTGTTATTGATTTTTATTTAAATAGTTTGCAAATATAGTAAATTCTTAGCTTAACAGCTGTTTTGCATGTTCAATAGCGGTTGATGCTATATTTTTACCTCCAAGCATCTCAGCAATCTCAGTAACCCTTTCACTTTCAGTTAATTCACTTAACTTAGTTACAATGTTATTCGCAATATCTTGCTTGTAAACTTTATAGTGTTGTTTACCTTTGGCTGCAATTTGTGGTAAATGTGTAATGGTAATCACCTGCATGTTGGCACTCATTTGCTGCATAATGTAGGCCATTTTTTGAGATACATCACCTGAAACACCTGTGTCTATTTCATCAAAAATAATAGTTGGTAGGTTTAAATATTCTGATAAAATTGATTTTACTGATAGCATTATTCGAGATAATTCACCTCCTGAAGCTACCCTTTTTAATTCACCAAAATTAGCACCCTTATTTGCTGAAATTAACAACTGTAATTCATCCTTTCCATTTGAAAAGTAGTTATCGCTATGCGTTAAATTAAACTGAAATCTCGTATTTTCCATTCCTAAATTAACCAATAAATTTTCTAGCTTTTTTATAAGTACAGGAATTGCTTTTTCACGTTGTTTAAATATTGAATTCGCTAACGTATCTATTTTATTTGATACACTTTTAACTTCGGCCTCTTTTTTAGAAATTATAGCTGACGAATTTTCTACCGCATCAACTTTTACTGAAAGCTGTTCTTGAATAACCAATAATTCATCTATTGTACTTACAGAATGTTTCTTTTGAATATTATATATTAACTGTAATCTGTCATTTAATTTTTGTAATTCTGAAGCATCAAAATCAATAGTTTCATTCGCATTTTCTACTTCACTTGCAATATCATCAAACTCAATTTTCACACTTAACATTCTTTCATGCAAATCTTTATACACATCTGAATAGGGTGCTATTGCATTTAAGTTATTCACCATTGAATTTAGTAATGCCTTTAAACCAATTTCATCATTAAAAGCAATTGCTTGTGCTTCCGCTAAATTTAGTTTAATCTCTTCAATATTATTTAATTTATCTAATGCTTGCTCAACAACTTGTTGCTCATTAACCTTTAAACTCGCCTTAGACAATTCATCAAATAAATGTAAATTATATTCGTACTGTTCTTTTGCTAGCTCTTGATTTTTTTTAAGTTGACTTAATTCATTTACAAGTTTATTATAAACAATTAAGCCTCTTTTATAGGAAGCTATTTTTGCTGAATTGTTAGCTAATGCATCTATAATTTGAAACTGAAAACTAACATCAGACAATTGTAATGTTTGATGCTGTGAATGAACATCAATTAGTTTTTCACTTAAAGTTTGTAATACTTGTAATGTTGTAGGTGTATCATTTATAAATGCACGTGATTTTCCACTGGGTAATATTTCTCGTCTAATTATAGTTTCATTTTCAAAATCTATATCGTGTTCTTCAAAAAAATGCTCTAATAAATAATTTGAAATAGAAAATTGTGCCTCAATTACACATTTATTCTCTGTGTTTTTTAAAGTAGAAGAATCTGCTCTTTTCCCTAAAACCAATCCTAGCGCTCCTAATAAAATAGATTTACCAGCACCTGTTTCACCAGTAATAATAGATAGTTTATCTTTAAAATTAACAGATAAACTATCTATTAAGGCATAATTTTTTATGGAAAGATTTGTAAGCATTCTTGTTATTTAATGTTAAGAATTTACTTTATCCCATCCCACTTAGCAGCGTTAATAGGTGAAATTTTTAGTAGGTCTTCTTTTAATTTAAAGGTATCAAATCTTGGTCCATTTGAAAATACACTTACTATTTCATTCGCTTTCGAATCCATAAAAACGCGTAATAAAAAAGCATTTGGACGCCTATCAAAAATTGATTTTAACCCCTCAATTGATTCAGCAATTTTTTGTTTAGCACTATTTTTATCATCACTCATAACATCTAATCCTTTTAAATGATATGTATATAAAGTATTTCTAAATAAATTATAGGTTGGTGAAAGTATATTATCAATTAACGTAAATCGTGTTCCTGAACCATCATTTTGATTCCAACCCGCATAACCACTTTGCTGGGCTAAGACTAATACGTCTTGAGCTTTTGTAAAGTACTGTGTTCCTCCATTTAATGAAAATGTATCTGCATCAAAACCTAAAATTGTATACACATAAAATGAAATAACTGAAACTAAATTAGATTCAAATGAGTTTTCATTAAACTGCAAAGGTTCATATTCAGTGTATTTAAATGAGAAATCATCATCTTTAAAGTTAAAAACTGGTGTTAAATACGTAGAATTAAAAACAGGACGAGATGACTGTATTTGTATATGGCCTTTAAAATCACTTCCGCTATATTCTAAAATTGTTAACGTTAAATTACATTCAATACGCTCTTGAGGTTTGTAATTTGAGTTCGTCCAACGTTTTTGATTTACAAATTCGTTCAATGAATTTTCTAAAGTTGTAAATATTTGCTTATTTGACCCTGGGATTTTATCAGCATTTACTGTTATTGAACAATTTAACTCTTGGGCTTTAACCTGAACTACAATAAAAAGAACAGCAAGTATTTGAAGTATTTTACGCATAAATTTTATTCAAAATTTCATTAAATATATCTTCCGCAACAACAGCTTTAGATTTTAGACTAAATTCTGAAATTTTTTCGGATTTATCAATAATTGTTACCTTATTTGTTTCTTTTTTAAATCCAGCTCCTTTATCTTGTAGTGAATTTAGCACTATTAAATCTAAATTCTTCTTCTTTAACTTTATTGTAGCATTTTCAATTTCATTATTAGTTTCAAGTGCAAAACCAACTAAAAACTGGTCTTTTTTAATTTTTCCTAGCGAAGCTAAAATATCATGTGTTTTAACCATTTCAATTGACATGGTATCGCTCGCCTTTTTTATTTTTGTTGATGAAATAATTTTTGGCTTATAATCTGCAACTGCTGCTGAAAGAATCGCAATTTCAACTGAATTATAATATTTATGAACTTCAGCATACATTTCTTCAGCACTTACAACATCAACTCTTTGAATTAAAGAATGATTTACTTTTTCGTTAGATGGACCCGTAATCAAATAAACTTGAGCTCCTAAATTTGCAGCTGTTTTCGCTAATTCAAATCCCATTTTACCTGAAGAATGATTTCCTATAAAACGTACTGGGTCAATAGCTTCGTAAGTTGGACCTGCTGTAATTAAAACTTTTTTATTGTACAACGGTAGTCCTTTAACAATTTCATTTTCAATAAATGAAATAATGTTTTCAGGTTCTTCCATACGTCCCTCTCCTACTAAACCACTTGCAAGCTCTCCGCTTGATGGTGATATAAAAATATTTCCAAAAATTTGAAGTTTTTCAATACTTTGTTTTGTTGTAGGATGCTGATACATATCTAAATCCATTGCAGGTGCAAAATACACCTTACATTTCGCTGATAAATAGGTTGCTAACAATAAATTATCACAAACTCCATTTGCCATTTTAGACAATGTATTTGCAGTTGCAGGAGCAACTACCATATAATCTGCCCAAAGACCTAAATCTACATGACTATTCCACTGTTCATTTTCTTCTTCTTTGTTATAAAAAGTAGAAACAACAGGATTTTTAGATAATGTTGAAAGTGTAAGTGGTGTGATAAATTCTTTAGAAGCAGGCGTCATAACTACTTTAACGTTTGCACCTGCTTTTACAAAAAGTCGTACTAAATGAGCTGTTTTATAAGCAGCAATACCGGCGGTAACGCCTAAAAGTATATTTTTACCGCTTAAAACAGACATTTACTCTTGGGTTTCTTCTGGGTTTCTGTAGTAAATTCTACCTTCTATCCATTCTTGAACAGCTATTGCAGTTGCCTTAGGTAATTTTTCGTAAAATTTAGAAACTTCTATTTGTTCTTTATTTTCAAAAACCTCATCTAAACTATCTGTGTAAGTAGCAAATTCTTCTAATTTTTCAACTAGTTCACTTTTCAAATCTCCACTAATTTGCTCGGCTCTTTTAGCTATAATTGTTATAGCTTCATAAATATTATCTGTTGGAGCTTCAATTTTGTTTTTGTCGTAAGTAACAGTTGTAGTTGCTGCTTCTGAGTTTTTATAATCCATTTGTTTCTGTTTTTAATGCTGTTACTGCCTTTAATGCTTCGTCTAAATTTACTATTAATTTTTCTGTTTCTTTTAAATAATCAGAGCTTGAAAAACTACGCTTAAATCTTTCGTGAATTTTTAAAGCATTATTAATTCGTTCTTCTTTTTTTGTAATATAACTATTTATACCTAATTCGTAAGCCGATTTAAATTTTAAATATAAGGCTTCTTCTTTAAATGATGTCCCTAAATATTCTGACAATAAATTATCAAATGCAACTATTGCCGCAATATAATCTGTTGTATGATAATATTGCTTGGCAATTTCAAATGATTTTTTTTCTAATTTGTGTGTCAATTCTTTTACATATTTATTAGCATCAGCAATACTTGTTGAATTTGGGTATTTAAATATAAAGTTTTGTAGCGAGTTAATTGCTTCATACGAATCTTTTTGATCTAAGCTAAAAATTGGAGATACTAAATAATGACTATGCGCAGATAAATATGCCGCTTCTTCTATTTTAGAACTTTTTGGATAGTTTTTTACAAACTTATCAAAATAATAAGCAGCTAAAGTATATTGCTTGGTGTTATAATGTGCTTGAGCTATCATATATTGAATACGTTCCATTTGAGGCTTTCCTCTATAGCTAGGTGTAATTTTCTCAAACAATTGAATCGATTTATTATACTTTTGTGTTTCGTATAATTTTGTAGCCATTTCATATTGCTTTTCAACAGTACCTTTATTCAATACTTTTTGATATTCACTACAAGATGAAATACCTATAGCTATCAATAAAATGAAAATGTAAATTTTACTTTTTTGCATTTGGCAAAATTAGTTATTTATTATGGATTATTAAAATGATTTTTTTCTAGGCAATAAACCACAAAAATAACTCGGTTTTATAATAAATATTGCTTTGTACTCTTAATTGTTTGTTAATTATTAAGCTGGTGGAGCTACAGAGCTTATTACTGTAAGTTGCTTAATATCATTATCAAACAAATACAAGCCTCCTTTATCGTCACCAATTAAATTAATTTTATCTAAAATAGTTCTGGCTTGCGCTTCTTCTTCAATTTGTTCTGCTACATACCATTGTAAAAAGTTATGAGTCGCATAATCTTTTTCTTCTAGAGCAATGTGAACTAATTCATTAATTGTATTAGATACATACACTTCATGTTTAAATAAAGTTTCAAACATTTCTTTTATTGAACCAAATTCTAATGCTGGTGCATCTAATTCAGTCACTTGAGCATGACCTCCACGTTCATTAATGTATTTAAATAATTTAAGCATGTGCATTCTTTCTTCATCTGAAGCTGCATACATAA
>CAYPNJ010000075.1:0-9203 GCA_964412305.1 uncultured Lutibacter sp.
TCTTTTGGCGCTTTTTCAGCATACAGACTTACTAATTTTTCAAATACTGGTTTATCAACTTTTGCACTATAGTTTTTAAATTTCCCTTTATAACTATTTAATAACGATTTTCTTCTATTTTCAAAAGCCTGTTCTCCTCCTTTTATAAAAGCTTGTTCCAATTGAAATGCTCTAAATGTTGTGTTTAATAATTCAACATTTCTATAAGCTACCTCAATCCAATAATCACGTGCTAAAGAAACACTTTCAATTTCTTTATATAAAGTTTCAAAATCTGATAATAAAGTTTTGTAACCTACTAAATCTTTCTCTTGAACAATTTTAGAAAATTCACTTTCTAAATCTCGCTTATTTTGAATTGCATTTGATTTTTCAATACCTTGATTTTCACCAATCCACTTTTTCCAATAATTAGCAATAGAAGCGTATTTTGAAGCATACTTTATTTTTATACTATTATCATTTCTCATAAAATCATCTACTATTTTTAATGCATTTTCACGTACTTCAATTTTAGCAGGGTTTAAAACGTTTACTATTTGACCTATACCAACTGCTGGTAAATATTCATTGGTTCTACCAGGAAAACCAAAAACTAATGTAAAATCGTTTTCAGCAACTCCATCTATTGAAATAGGTAAATAATGTACTGGTTTGTACGGAACATTATCTTTAGAATATTCGGCTGGTTTGTTATTTGCATCCGCATAAATTCTAAACATTGAAAAATCTCCCGTATGACGAGGCCACATCCAGTTATCTGTATCTGATCCAAACTTCCCAATAGAGGTTGGTGGAGCACCAACTAAACGAACATCTTTAAACTTTTCGGTTATAAATAACACATACTGATTTCCTTTGTAAAAAGATTTAACATTCGCGTCTTGCCAAGTTTCTTTTTGAGCTGCTGCAGTAACTTTGTTAATGTTTTGGCTAATCAATTTCATTTTAGCAGCTTCATCCATTGCTTCAGTTACACCTTCAAAAACTGCTTCAGTTACATCATCAATTCTTTTAATAAATGTTACTGAAAAATTTTCGTTTGGTAATTCTTCTTCATAACTCATTGCCCAAAAACCATCTTTCAAGTAGTTATTTTCAACTGATGAGTGTGATTGAATTACACCATAACCACAATGGTGGTTTGTTAATAACAATCCGTTTGGTGAAATTACTTCAGAAGTACATCCTCCGTTAAAATGCACAATAGCATCTTTTAAACTTGAATTATTTACAGAATAAATATCTTCAGCAGTCATTTTACTGCCTAATAATTTCATTTCATTTTCGTTAACACCTTCTAGTAAAGAAGGAATCCACATACCTCCTTGTATTTCGCGAGTATCAACAACTTGTTCATCACTTTTTACAACTTGTGTTGTTTCTTGAACTGTTTTACAAGAAATTATAAATAATGCAATTAATAAATAGAATTTTATGTATTTCATTTGGTTAAAATTTAGCTAACAAATATACACAACCAATAGCAAATTATTTACTTTCAAATTCTTAAAAAAATGGTAAATTAGCCGAAACTCAAAAAAACACATGGATACTACACCTTATATTACTCAAGACACAATTGTTTTTGGAATTTTAATGCTAACGCTTGGCTTTGTTTTTTACACTTCAACAAGTGAAACTAGCCACTGGAAAAAGTTTTATAAATACATACCTGCCTTATTAATGGCTTATATGATGCCTGCAATGTTCACTACACTAGGAATTATTGCCCCTGAATGGACTACTATAAGTGAAGCTGGTGAAATTACAGAGCATAGTTCACAAGCTTACTATGTAGCAAGCCGATTTTTACTTCCTGCTGCTTTAGTTTTAATGACATTGAGTATTGATTTGAAATCTGTTTTTAACTTAGGACCTAAAGCTTTAATCATGTTTTTAACCGGAACTGTTGGTGTTATTATTGGAGGGCCTCTTGCAATACTTTTAGTTTCAATTGTTTCTCCTGAAACTGTTGGAGGAGCAGGATTTGATGCTGTTTGGCGTGGTTTAGCCACATTAGCAGGAAGTTGGATTGGTGGTGGTGCTAACCAAGCTGCAATGCTTGAAATTTATAAATTTAATACTGCTAACTATGCCAGCTTTGTAATTGTAGATATTGTTGTTGCAAATATTTGGATGGCAATTTTATTATTTGGAATTGGAAAATCTAAAAAAATTGACGCTTGGCTAAAAGCAGACACTTCAGCAATTGAAAAACTTAAAGAGAAGGTATCTAGCTATGCTGCTCAAAATGTTAAAAATCCAACATTAGCCGATTTTATGGTGATACTTTCAATTGCATTTACTGTAGTTGGATTATCTCACTTTGGTGCAAATACAATTTCTGAATTTTTAAAATCAAATTTTGAAGCTGTTAGCGATACAAGTTCAGCTATGTCATCATTTGGCTCTCAGTTCTTTTGGATGATTAGTATTGCAACAATCTTAGGAATTCTATTATCCTTTACCAAACTTAAGAAATATGAAGGTGCTGGAGCTAGTAAAATTGGAAGTGTATTTATTTACATTTTAGTAGCTTCTATTGGTATGAAAATGGATTTAACTAAAATATTAGATAACCCCGGGTTAATTGTAGTTGGTTTAATTTGGATGGTTATTCATGTACTCTTACTTATAATTATGGCCAAATTAATTAAAGCACCTTATTTCTTTTTAGCTATTGGTAGTAAAGCAAATATTGGTGGTGCTGCATCAGCACCTGTTGTAGCTGCAGCCTTTCACCCATCTTTAGCAACTGTAGGAGTTTTATTAGCTGTTTTTGGTTATGTTGTTGGTACTTACGGCGCTATGTTAACTGCTGAATTAATGCGTATTGTTGCTCCATAATTTTATAAATAATTGAAATAAAAATTAGATATTTGTACGCTTAAACTTAACTAAATGAAAAAAATAATTAGCTGTATTATAATAATTAGCCTTTTAATTTCTTGTGGAAAAGAAAAAAACGGAAGTTTAATTGTAAAAGGAAATATTGATGGACTAAAAAAAGGCACACTTTATTTACAAAAATTTAAAGATACTGTACTTGTTTCAGTAGATTCTGTTTTGTTAAAAGGTGAAAGCAATTTTGTATTGGTTGATGAGATTGAAACTCCTGAAATATATTATGTTGCATTAGGCAATAACAACAATCAAAAAATAACTTTCTTTGGTGAAAAAGGTGAAATTACTATTACTTCTAAACTATCAAAATTTATTACTTCAGCTAAAATAATGGGTTCTAAAAATCAAACATTGCTAGAAGAACACGAAGCAATGGCCAAAAAATTTAGTGGAAGACAGTTAGATTTAATAAAAGAAAAGTTTGATGCTCAAAAAAATAATGATACAGAGTTGTTTTCAAAATTAGAAACTGAAGAAACAAGCTTAATAAAACGAAAATATTATTTTACTACAAATTTTGCTGTAATCAACGGCACATATGAAGTGGCTCCATACCTAGCTTTAACTGAACTGTACTATGCAAATATCAGATTGCTAGATACCGTAAACAATTCGTTATCAAAAAAAGTTAAAGCCTCTAAATATGGTGTAGAATTAGAGAAATTTATTAAAGATATAAAGGAAAACGAAAATTAATTTTCCTTATCTTTTAAAATTAAAGCAACTCAATTGAGTTGCTTTTTTTATTTTTATTCTTAAAACTGTAACGTTTTAACCACAAAACATACTTATTAATAGAACGAAACCAAACTTGTGACTAAAGACCTTGAACATAAATTTATTTCTGAATTTCAAGAAAATCAGAATATAATTCATAAGGTGTGTAGAATTTACACATCTAATCAAGATGCACACAATGATTTGTTTCAAGAAATTACCATACAACTTTGGAAAGCATATCCTAAGTTTAGAGGCGATTCAAAATTAAGTACTTGGATGTATAGAATTGGATTAAACACCGCTATTACATTGTACAGAAAATCTAAAAGGAGTATAAAAACTCAAGATTTTGATAGTGTATTGTATAAAATTCAATCAACCGATTATGATGACACCGAAGAAGAACAATTAAAACTAATGTACAAGGCAATTCATCAATTGTCTGATATTGACAAAGCGTTGATATTTTTGTATTTAGAAGATAAAAATTATAAAGAAATATCTGCTACAATAGGTATTTCAGAAGTGAATGCACGGGTGAAAATGAATAGAATAAAAACTAGATTAAGAACAATATTAAATCCGTAAATTATGGATGAACTAGATTTATTAAAAAAAGACTGGAAAAAGCAAAATACTAGCTATCCAAAATTAACATATAAAGAAATTTATAAGTTGATACATAAAAAATCGTCTTCAATTGTAAAGTGGATATTTGTTATTGGTATTGGAGAATTTTTGTTCTGGGCACTGTTAAATTTACTTATCCCTGAAAGCTACCTTGAAATTTATGAAAAGTTACATTTGAAATCATTTCTTTACGTAACTCAAACTATGCACTATCTAATAATTGCAGTATTTATTTACTTGTTTTATAAAAATTATAAAGCAATTTCTGTTACTGATTCTACTAGTTTATTAATGCAGAAAATTTTAAAAACTCGTAAAACTGTTAACTATTATGTGTATTATAATATTGGATTGTATATAATTATATCTATTGTAATAAATTTAATTATGTTTTCACAACCTGATATATTAATTGATGTATTAGGCCCTGAAAATGAAAATTCTATTGACAACAAGCAATTTTTCATTATAATGATGATATCACAAATAGTTACACTTTTTGTGATGTGTGGCCTTTTATGGTTATACTACCGAATTATCTATGGAATTTTGCTAAGAAAATTAACTAAAAATTATAAAGAGCTTGCAACTTTAGAATAATAAAAAAATCGAAGTATAATTACTTCGATTTTTTATTAATTATATTCTATTATCTCCATCAAGAAGATCTCCAATACCTCCTAATAAGCTACCTTCTCCTCTTGTTTTACTTCCTGTTTTAGGAGCTAAAGCCAATACCCTACCTGCTAACCTACTAAACGGCAACGATTGTACATATACTGTCCCTGGTCCTTTTAAGGTCGCAAAAAACAGTCCTTCACCTCCAAATACTGTATTCTTTATACCACCAACAAATTCAACATCATAATCTATATCTTGTGTAAAACCAACCACACAACCTGTATCAACTTTTAAAACTTCACCCGATTGTAATACTTTTTTTGACATATTTCCACCAGCATGTACAAAAGCCAAACCATCTCCTTCTAATTTTTGCATAATAAACCCTTCACCCCCAAACAAACCTCTACCTAAACGTTTTGAAAATTCAATACCAATAGAAACTCCTTTCGCTGCACATAAAAACGCATCTTTTTGACATACAAACTTACCTCCCATTTCACTTAAATCAATTGGAAAAATTTGACCCGGATAAGGAGCTGCAAAAGAAACTTTCTTTTTTCCAACACTTGTATTAGAAAAAACTGTCATAAATAAGCTTTCTCCAGTTAATAGTCTTTTTCCTGCTGAAAAAAGCTTCCCTAAAATACCTTCATCTTGATTAGAGCCATCTCCAAAAATAGTGCTCATACTCACTCCGTCATTCATCATCATAAAACTACCAGACTCTGCAACTACACCCTCTTGAGGATCTAATTCAATTTCAACAAATTGCATTTCCTTACCATGTATTTGATATTCTATTTCGTGTGCATTCATAATTATATTATTTACTCTTTAGTTTTAAACTCCATTCAAATTCATAGCTTGAAACTTGTTCTCCCTGCTCATTAACCCCAATAGATTTCATAATAATTGTTTGGCCTTCTCCAGTTTCAATAGTTCGTTGTAAGGCTTCATCAATTAGATTTCCATTAGTACACGTAAATGTTATTAAACCAATTGCTTTTTTAGTGAAAGAACCTTTATGGTTAGTCACCAACATCGAAATCTTTTTACCGCTTTCTCCTATTTTTTTTATAACAATAGCGCCTGTAGTTAATTCAGCTGCCATAGATTGTACTGCGAAATACATAGAATTAAATGGATTCTGATTTATCCATTTATATTTAACTGTTACAACCGATTTTACAGCATCAATTTCTTGTAACCTTACACCACATAAATAAGCCGATGGCAGTTTAAACATTAAAAAGCGTTTCATTTTTTTTACAGTAACCTCCATATATTAAATTTTGGTGTTAATTTAAAAAAAGCTACTAATATGAGCATTGTTTTATAGCAAAATTTTAATTTATTTTGAAGTGTCTAACGTAAATATAAAGCTGCTACCTGCATTTTTTTTACTTTCTACTCGTATCGTCCCATTATTTTGAGTGATAAACTCCTTACATAAAATTAATCCTAATCCTGTGCCTTTCTCTTTATTAGTCCCTAATGATTTATAATTGGTCTCAATTTTAAAAAGTTTTTTTCTATTTTCTTCAGAAATACCAACCCCAGTATCTTTAATTATTGTTTCAATAACATTTTTATTTTTAATTATTTTTTCTTCAGTAGAAATAATAATTGAATTTCCGTTAGGTGTAAATTTTATTGCATTAGCTAAAAGATTTCTAATAATTGTTGCAATCATTTTAGGATCTGCATGAACATTTAAATCTGAACTGAAATTTATTCTAATTTCGATATCCTTCGCAGTAACTTGAGCCTCAAAGCTTTCAACAATAGTCTTAATTAAATCACTAAGATTAAAGTTTGTTTTGACTGACTTTATACTTCCCGTTTGAATTCTAGACCACTCTAATAAATTTTGAAGTAAATCTAATGTAAACGTAGAGGATTTATTAATGATAGTAGCAAATGACCCTACTTTACTACGCTCTATCTCATTATAATTTTCTTTTAATAACTCTGAAAAACCAATAATACTAGCGATAGGATTTTTTAAATCATGAGAAATTATTGAGAAAAATTTATCCTTCGTTGCATTCTGAAGTTCCAATTCTTCAGCTTGTTTCTTTAATTGAATATGTGTATGAATACGCGCTAAAAGTTCTACCGGATTAAAGGGCTTGGTAACATAATCTACACCTCCAGAGCTAAAAGCCTTTTTTATACTTTCAGAATCTGTATTTGCAGTTAAATAAACTATAGGAATCATTGTATTAGATACATCTACTTTAATTCTTTTACATGTTTCAAAACCATCCATTTCTGGCATTTGAACATCTAATAAAATTAAATCGGGTTTTGTCTTCTCTAAAATATTCAATGCCAATTTTCCACTTTTCGCCATTCTAAAATCATATCCATTTTCTTTAAGAACACCAGCAACAACCTTTAGATTATTAGGATTGTCATCAACTATTAAAATAAGATCTTTTAATTTTTCCATATGGTATATTTAAGATTCAAGCCAGTTAACAATCGCTTCAAATTCCATCTCATCAATATAATCTTCAATTATTTTGAAAGATTTATTCGTTTCTTTTTCAAGCGCTTCCAGTACATCTTGCAATAACATAAAATCACCTTCAGCAGCTGCATTTATTAATTTTGTTTTTAGTACTTCTGGAACATCTTTTGGACTTGCTGCTATACCTTCATTTTTAGTTTCAATTTGATTGCTTTGATAGATGAATTTAACTCCCGCCTTGTCCTTCATTTCAGCAAGTAATTCATCAAATATTACTGGTTTTTTTATAAAAATAGTTGCTCCAAGTTCCATAATCTTTTTTTGTTCAGATTCTAATGCGCTTGCACTTACAACAAATATTTTAACATCATGATTGCCTGCAATATTCAAAATTTGTCTAGTTGCTTCAACACCATTCATGATTGGCATTACCACATCCATTAAAATCATATCCGGTTTCCATTCTTTATATAACTCAACAGCTTCCAACCCATTTTCCGCCATACGGGTAATAAATCCCAATGGGTTTAATTTTTTATATAGTATATCTCTATTTTCAAACCTATCATCAACAATTGCAACTTTATAACCCTTCATTTCTAGGCTTAAAGCTTCGACTTTTAACATTTCAACATTCTCAACTAATGTACTTTCTTCCCCTTCTATATATTTGAAACTAAAAATAAATTCCGATCCCTGATTAAATTCACTTTCAACCTCAATATCACCTTCCATTAAATTTGCCAACTTTTTACTTATTGCCAACCCTAATCCTGTTCCTCCTTTAACTATTGCTCCTTTTTGAGCTTGTTCAAATGGTTTAAAAACAGTTTCTTGCTCTTCCTTTAAAATACCTTTCCCTGAATCTTTAACTTTAACAAACATCAAATTATTTGCCGCTGTTTCAACAGTTACTTTTACAAATCCTGTTGATGTAAATTTTAAAGCGTTCCCTATTAGATTAATTATAACCTGTTTCACTTTAGATTCATCAGCAACTATTGCTTTTGGTATTTTCCCATCTAATTTAAAGGAGAACTCTATGTTTTTTTGTTCTGCCTTTAGTTTAAATAATTGTTCAACTTCTTTCAAAAGTTCTCTAAAACTAAAATTAGTTTCCTTTAATGTAACTCTACCAGCTTCAATTTTAGACATGTCTAAAATATCGTTTATTAATTCTAGTAAATGCTCACCACTTCTATTTATAGTTTTTAAATTTTCTTGCTGTGTTTTAGTTAAATTATCATCATCCTGTAACAATTGAGAATACCCTAAAATAGCATTCATAGGAGTTCTAATTTCATGACTCATATTTGAGAGAAACGTAGATTTAGAAAGATTTGCCGCGTTGGCTTCATCAATTGCTTTTTTAAGTTTTATCTCTGTCTCTTTTTGCTCTGTAATATCATCTGAAGTTCCTACAATACCAATAACATTACCATCCTCATCATAAAATGGCAACTTACTGGTAATATATATTCTTTCTTTACCTTCTTTCATTTGGGTTTCCTGATAGTTAATTTCTGGATCTCCACTTAACATAATAGCTTCTTCATCGGCTTTATACTTCTCTGCATCATTCTTTTCATGGAAATCAAAATCTGATTTTCCAATAACATCTTCTTCATTTTCAATTTTCATTTCTCTTAATGAGGAAGCATTGCAGCCTAAAAACTTAGAATTTCTATCTTTCCAAAAAACTTTTACTGGAATATTATCTAACACATTACGAAGTACTTGCTTTGAAATTGCTATTTCTAACTCTATTTTCTTTCGCTGTACTGATAAACTATGTATTGTCCTGAAATAGGTTGACCTTTTTTGTTAATTTTACAAGGTTAATAAT
>CAYPNJ010000076.1:0-8914 GCA_964412305.1 uncultured Lutibacter sp.
TAGTATCACTCATAATTCTTTATTGTTTTAAAAGATTAATATTAGTTAAATTTTCGCCTAAATTTTGTTTGATAAAACTAGTCATTTTATTATAAAGATGAAGTCTTGTATTTTCCCCTCTATAAATACCGTGAGTTCTATCAGGGTAAATTGCATGATCAAAAGGTTTATTGGCTTCAATTAACGCATTTGACAATCGCATGGTGTTTTGTACATGAACATTGTCATCACCACTTCCGTGGACTAACAAATATTTTCCCTGTAATAAGTTTGCAAAATTTAATGGAGAATTTTCATCGTAACCACTTGGGTTTTCTTGTGGTGTTTGCATATAGCGTTCTGTGTAAACTGTATCATAAAAACGCCAACTAGTTACTGGTGCAACAGCAATAGCCATTTTAAATACATCGTTTCCTTTTAGTAAACAGTTGGTAGACATAAACCCACCATAACTCCAACCCCAAATGCCAATTTCATTTGCGTTGATGTATGCTCTTTTCCCTAATTCTTTTGCCGCTTCAATTTGATCTTGAACTTCGTATTTCCCTAATTCTTTATAGGTTACTTTTTTAAATTCAACACCTTTAAAACCTGTTCCTCTACCATCAATACATGCAACTATATAACCGTGGTCTGTTAGGTGTTGAAACCAATAATCGTTAGCGCTATTCCATTTATTACTAACAGATTGAGAACCTGGGCCAGAATATTGAGTCATAAATAATGGATATTCTTTATTTGAATCAAAATTAATAGGTTTTAATATCCACGCATTAAATACGCCATTTTTAGTGGTAAGTGTAAAAAATTCTTTTTTAGCCAAGTTATACCCTTCTAATTTTTTAGATAATTTTTTATTGTTTAAAATTTCTTTTAGCTTTTCACCTTTACCATTATGAAGTGTGTAAACTGTTGGTGTATTGGCATCAGAAAATGTATTGATAAAATAAGCTGAATTTTTACTGAATGAAGCATTATTTGTTCCAGATGCATTTGTTAAACGTTTTTTGTTTTTTCCGTTTAAATTTATTGAATAAATTGTTCTGTTTATAGATCCATCTTCAACAGATTGGTAATAGACAGTATTTGTTTTTTCGTTGATATTATAAAATTTAGTAATTTCCCAATCTCCACTAGTAATTTGATTTATAAGTGAACCATTTTTTGCATAATGATAAATATGGTTAAAACCATCTATTTCACTAGTCCAAATAAAACTATTATCTTCTAAAAAAGTTAAGTTATTATGAATATTCACATAGGTATTACTTTTTTCATTCAACACTATTTTTGTTGAAGCATTTGAGGCATTCACAAAATATAAATTTAAATTATTTTGTCTACGATTTAAAGTTGTGGCAGATAAAATGTTAGTTTCAGTTGTCCATTTAAACCTTGGAAGATATTCATACGCTCCTAAATCAATTTTTGAAATTATTGTTGTTTCAACATTGTAAATGTGTAGTGTTACAATTGCATTTTTCTCACCAGCCTTTGGGTATTTAAAAACCTGTTGGGTTGGGTATAATTCTTTACCTGTAATATCCATTGAGAAAGTTGGAACTTCAGTTTCGTCAAATCGTAAAAAAGCAATATTTTTACTATCTCCACTCCATTTAAATGCTCTTACAAAACCAAACTCTTCTTCATAAACCCAGTCAGTAATACCGTTTATAATTGAATTCTTTTTTCCATCAAAAGTTACCTGAGTGACATTGTTAGTTTCTAAATTTTTAATAAAAATATTATTGTTTTTAGCATACGCTACCTTTTTACTATCCGGAGAAAATGTAGGCTCTTGTATTTTTTCTTCATCAATTAAATTTAATTTTTTTGAAGCAATATTATAGGTATAAAAAACACCCAAACTTGAGCGTCTGTATATAGGTTCTTTATCAACCCCTAAAATTAATTTAGTTTCATTATTATTGAATGAATAACTTTCAAAATATTTTAATTTCTCTAAATTTTTACTATCAACAATAGTTTCAACTTTGTCTAAAGTTGCGTAACTATATTTATCAACTGTAGTACTTTGTGATTGTTTATTAAAGTTTTGCAAGGTGTAAAAATCGCCATTCATAGAGTTAAATGAGTTCATACGTTCAGTTTTAAACGTACCATCCCAAATTTCTTCAATTGCAATATCTTTTTTTTGTGCGGTTGCTATTGAGGTAATAGCAATAAAAACAAGAAGAATTTTTTTCATTAATTATGATATCTTAAAATAAATGTCAAGTTTAAGAAAAATTTAGCAAAACAGACCTGAATAATATCATAAAATTAACAATATGCATAAGACAAGGTAATTTACTATTAATAATTTATCTTTGCCTCATTCAAAAAAATACAATGAATATGTCAAAAACTGTTGATGGATTTTCAAAGCTTAACAAGCTAGAAAAGATAAACTGGTTAGTGTCAACCTTTTTTAATAATGAAGATTCAATAAAAGAAACTTTAATGCAATATTGGAATACAAACAAGGTACTTCAAGATTTGCATGACGATTTTATTGAAAACACCATTTCAAATTTTTATTTACCATTTGCAGTTGCTCCAAATTTTATAATTAACGGAAAAGTATATACAATTCCAATGACAATTGAAGAAAGTTCAGTAGTTGCAGCCGCATCTTTAGTAGCTAAGTTTTGGAGTACTCGTGGTGGGTTTAAAGCGAATGTAATTTCTACTACAAAAATTGGTCAAGTTCATTTTATGTACGAAGGTGATAAAGGGGAAGTTAAAAATCATTTCAACAAAAAAAAGGAAAACCTATATAAAGTTACAGAAGAAATTACTAAAAACATGCGCAAGCGTGGCGGTGGTATATTAGACATTGAATTGCGTGATAAAACAATTGAATTAGAAAATTATTACCAGTTATATGTTACTTTTGAAACTGTTGATAGTATGGGAGCAAATTTTATAAATTCTTGTTTAGAAGCTATTGCGAAAGAATTTAAAAAAGAAGATATTCAAATAGTCATGTGTATATTATCTAATTACGTTCCTGAATGTTTGGTTCGTGCAGAGGTAAGTTGTAAAGTGGATGATTTATATGCTGAAAATTCTGAAAAATTGGCACAAAAATTTGTACAAGCAATTCAAATTGCAAATGCAGAACCGCATAGAGCAGTAACGCACAACAAAGGAATTATGAATGGAGTTGACGCAGTTGTGATTGCAACAGGAAACGATTTTAGAGCTATTGAAGCAGGTGCACATGCCTTTGCCGCAAGAAGTGGTAAATACAAGAGCTTAACCAATGCAACTATTGAAAATGGAATCTTCAAATTTTGGATTGAAATTCCTTTGGCATTAGGAACTGTTGGAGGTTTAACCAAGTTACATCCATTATCAAAATTATCATTAAAACTGCTAGAAAACCCTTCTGCAAAAGAATTAATGGAGATAATAGCCGTAGCTGGTTTGGCTCAGAATTTTGCTGCATTAAGAGCATTAACAACTACAGGAATTCAAAAGGGACATATGAAAATGCACTTAACCAATATTATAAGACAATTGGGAGCAAGTGATGAAGATAAAGCTTTTTTAATCGATTATTTTGAGCATAAAACAGTAACGCATAATGCAGTTGTTGAAGCATACAATAAGTTAGTTAAGGATAAATGAAAGAATTCTACAGCAACGGAAAATTATTAATCACAGGTGAATACTTTGTTTTAGATGGCGCAAAATCTTTAGCTGTTCCAACTACATGTGGGCAAGATTTGGTTATTGATTCAATTAATGAATCACAATTAATTTGGAGTAGTTATACAAATGAAGGAGAATGTTGGTTGGAAGCAATTTTTGATTTGCCAAAATTACGTTTGGTAAGTGCTACGTTCGATTCTGAAAATGATGGGGGAAACGATAAACTAGCTGAAAACTTAAAACAAATCCTAGTTGAAGCTAAAAAGTTAAATCCAACTTTTTTAAATTCAGAAAAAGGGTTTAAAGTGAAAACAAATCTTACTTTCCCTAAAAATTGGGGTTTAGGAACTTCATCAACGTTAATTAACAATATTGCAAATTGGGCAGTAGTAAATCCGTACGAGTTATTGAAAAACACCTTTGGAGGTAGTGGTTACGATATAGCTTGCGCACAAAATAACGTACCAATTATATATTCTAATAACGGAATAAATCCATTAATTGAAGAGGTAAGTTTCAATCCTTCATTTAAAGAGAATTTATATTTTGTGTATTTAAATAAAAAACAGAACAGTAGAGAAGGTATCAAAAGATTTAATGAATTAAAAGGGAATTTAACTTCTGAAGTACAACAAATATCAGGTTTAACGAATGAGTTTTTATTGTGTGAAAATTTAATTGATTTTGAAAAATTATTGATTGAACACGAACAACTTATTTCAAAAATAATTCAACTAAAACCTGTACAAGAGGAGCTGTTTTTTGATTATTTTGGACAAACAAAAAGTTTGGGCGCTTGGGGAGGTGATTTTATTTTAGCAACGGGTAATAACGATACTCCTAATTATTTCAAACGAAAAGGATTTGAAACTGTTATAAAATATCAAGATTTAATTAAATAATTATAAGACAAAATTATAAAGGAGTAGGTAAATAATAGGAATTCCAAACCCTATAAGTGTTAACCAAGAGCCTCTACCTTTTATGCCGTTTTTACCTTTAATTAAAAAGAGACCCGAAATTGCTAAAAATATAAGCGCAACAGAGAATATATCAGCAATGTAGGTCCAAGCTCCTTTAAACTTATTTAAATGTAAATCATTAGTTTCTTTTAAAAGTAATCTTGGATTTACCGTTTCAATTGTAACTTCTTTAGATTCATAATTTAAATGAATTGTTTTACCTTTTAAAAATATTTCTAATTCAGTAGGAGAAGGTCTGAAACTACTTTCAACAGCCTCACTTATATTTAAAGTTTTTAAAACATAGTTTATCATTTCTTCTTTAGAGACATCAGTAGGAATAGCATCTATCTTTTGAGTAGTTTTTTTTATTTTGTAGTTGGCATTCCAATCAGAAATATGGTTAACGGCAATTCCTGAAATTGCATAAATTATTGTTAACCCTGTGGCAATATAACCAATATCTCTATGCAATACGCGTAGTAGTTTTCTCCAATGCATGAAAAATGTGAATTTAGTTTAGCTATTTAACAATAGCTCCAAGCCCTTTAAGTCGGTATTCAACTTTACCTGATGTAACGGTCTTTGGATCAAACTTAGTTCCATATTCTTTTGCTTGATGTTCTCCTTGTTCAATTAAATCTTCTTTGGTATAAATAAGTTCTTCAAAAACACCTTCAGCAATAATAATTTTACCTTTATCTTCTAATGGAAAAACAATAACCCCATCATCAACTTTCAATCTTATTTTTTCAAATTCTTCATCACTTGCAATATCTATCCAACAGCCTCTTTTTTCACATACTTTAACTATTAACCCTTCAACTTGGACAATTTTTCCGGAGTATTGTTTAGGGTTTTTAAACAATTCAGAAATTGGTGTTTTTTCATTTAAGGTAAGTTTTTTACCGTAGTTTACACCTTCTTGAGAATATGTATTAGAAGCTAATAAAACTGAAAGAAATAAAAATAAAACTAAGTTTTTCATATTATAGAATTTTAAGTAAAGCTGTTTTTAAAAATATTAGTTGGTAAAAATACTCAATTTTAAACAATCTATTACAATTTTTTTTAATTAGATTGAACAGTCAATAGATTTGCTTATAAAAAGCTATTTTTGCAATAATTATGGCTAAAAAATTTATAATTATTGGAGGTGGAGCTGCAGGTTTTTTTGCAGCAATTAATGCAGCAGAAATGTATCCAGATTTGGAAGTAACAATTTTAGAAGGAGGCAAAAACGTTTTACAAAAAGTAAAAGTTAGCGGAGGTGGGCGTTGCAATGTAACACATGCATGTTTTACACCTAATGAGTTGATTGAATTTTACCCGAGAGGTAAAAAAGAATTGCGAGGTCCATTTCATCAATTTATGACTGGAGATACTATGGAGTGGTTTGAAAATAGAGGGGTTCCATTAAAAATTGAAGATGATAATAGAGTTTTTCCTGAAAGTAATTCATCACAAACTATTGTAGATTGTTTTTTAGAAAGTGCTAAAAATGCAGGTGTTAAAGTACAAACAAGCACAAGAGTTGACTCTATCGAAAAAATAGAAGAAAAATTTGTTATAAAAACAAATGCTGAAGAATTTATAGCTGATTACTTGCTAGTAGCAACTGGGAGTAATTCAAAAGTATGGGAAATGGTTGAGAATCTTGGACATACAATTGTAGAGCCTGCTCCATCACTATTTACATTTAATATTTTTGATAATAGAATTAAGGAAATACCAGGGATTTCTGTTCCAAAAGCTACAGTTAAAGTTCTAAATTCAAAATTAGAGGCACAAGGTCCATTGTTAATCACACACTGGGGTTTAAGCGGGCCAAGTATTTTAAAATTATCAGCTTGGGGAGCTTTAGAATTGTACCGTAAAGGATACAGTTTTGAAATTGAAGTAAATTGGTTATCAACAAATCCTGAAACAGTACTTAATATTTTAAAATCTATTAAAACTGAGCAACCTAAAAAGCAAGTAATAGTTCGTTCTGTTTTTAAAGAAATTCCAAAACGTTTATGGGAACAATTTGTAATTGCAGCTGAAATTTCTACAGATGCTCAATGGGCACAATTAAGTAATAAAGATTTAGAGAGTTTAGCAAATCAGTTAGCAAAGTGTCAATTTAAAGTTTCGGGAAAAAGCATTTTTAAAGAAGAATTTGTAACTGCTGGAGGGATCGATTTAAAAGAGATTAATTTTAAACGTTTTGAAAGTAAATTACATAAGAACCTGTTTTTTGCTGGTGAAGTATTAAATATTGATGCCATCACAGGTGGATTTAACTTCCAAAACGCTTGGACTGGTGGTTGGATTGTAGCGAATTCAGTGAGCAGTGATTAAGCTGCTCACCGAAAAAAGAGTCCATTTTATTATACTATTAAATTTTTTATTCTGACTGAAGTTTTGATAAGGCACTTATTCCACCAGTATTATCAGGATTAATTTCAACAGATTTTTTATAATACTTTATTGCAAGCTCTTTGTTTCCGTTTATTAAATAAGCCTCTCCTAAACTATCATACGTATTCCAAGATTTTGGAAATGTTTCTACATTAAGCATGAAAATTTCTATTGCTTCTTTAGCTTTTCCCATTCCTAATACTTGATACCCTAAATTATTTATCTCATTTTCTTTGATAGCATAATCGTCAGAATCTTTTAATTCTCTAAATTGATTGAAAGCAGATTCAAAACCACTAACCATAGCTGTTTCCATTAATAATTCAGCTAAAGATTTTTTTGGCATTTCATAAGGAGCATTATAGAGAATCTTGATTAAGGAAATACCGATATTAGTTAGGTCAGTGCCTCCAACATTGTTCAATAATACAATTAAATTCTTCTGATCTGGCATACGAGAAATAAGAGTACTAAATCCATTTATTCCACCAGTGTGGCTAATTACTTTTATATCAGTTTTTTCACCTATAGTTTTTTTTGAGATATGCCATCCATAACCATAGCCTCCATCCCAAGCAGATTCATAAGGAGTAAATAAAAGTGCTTTAGTTTTTTCAGACAGAAGTTGATTGGTATATAATGCCTGATCCCAAAGGTATAAGTCTTCTGTGGTAGAAAATATTGAACCAGCTGAATATGGAATTGACATATCAATAAACGTTGCATTCCTATATTCATTTCCGTTTTTTGTATAACCGGACGCTCTGTTTTTTAGCACTAAACTATGATGGTCATATCCTGTGTTATTCATTTTTAGTGGAATAAAAATATTTTCTTGTAGAACCTGCTCATAAGATTTTCCAGTAACTTTTTCAATAATTACACCTAACAGAAAATAGCCTGAGTTACTATAAGAAAATTCTTTACCAGGACTAAATCGAAGTGGAGAGTCAGCAAAAAATGATATAAAATCTGTAGGAGAATATGAATCACGGCTTTTTTCTTTTCTAAAATTTGGAATCATAAGGAATTCAGGAATACCAGAAGAATGGGTTAGTAAGTGGTGTATTGTAATTTTATTTCCTGTCTTTTTTGGATAATCAGGAAGGTAATCAGATACTTTAGCATCTAAACTTAATTTGCCTTGTTCTACAAGCTGAAGAATAAGCATAGACGTAAATTGTTTTGTAATAGAACCAAGTCTATGCTTAGTGTTTGGTTGATTAGGAATATTCCATTCCATATTGGCCAATCCTAAGCCCTTTTTATAGATGATTTCCCCATTTTCTACAACAAGTACAGAACCGTTGAATTGGGCATATTCATTGTGTAGGTTCATTAGCTCATTAATTTTTTCGGCTTTATTTTGACCAAAAGCAACAGGTGAAATAGTTAGTTGGAAGAAGATTCCTAAAAATAGTGTCTTCAACAAAGTGTTTTTGAAATTTTGTTTCATAATATTTTATTAAGAGATTTATAATGGGTTTGCACAAGGTTTTCGCAACCTAAAATTCTATGGATTTTAGGTTGAAGCAAATCGGGTTGTTAGTATTTTTATCGTTTAGGACTATTTCAATTTTAAGTATAAATTTTATACGGTGTTGACAACTGACTTTTCATAAGTGACAATAATTAATTGTTTAATTTTTAGTCAACAACTCCTTCAGGGGTTTCAGGAATGTACACAAGCTCAATTTCTATTTCACTACCATATGTTACTAAAATTGAACACAATACAGGCACATTAATTCCGTCTTGAGTGGCGGGCTTCAGTTTAGGTATTTTTTTTAATACTCTCGCTATTTCTGCCTGAATTGTCAGCTCTGCATCCCTTATTTTCATACCTGACAGTTTTCCATTTTCATCAATTATAAAAAAGGCTGCTACCT
>CAYPNJ010000077.1:0-8903 GCA_964412305.1 uncultured Lutibacter sp.
ATTGCATCTTCTTTGTTTCTTGCAATACCTACGCAACTATAATTTGTATATTTTCCTAATAGCTGCTGTAATTCATTTATAGCATCTGTTTGAGAATCTACAATAACATATTTGTATATTTTGGAAGAATACAACACTTATTATAACTAGTTAATTATACCTTTTAAAGGTATCGCTAGTTTAAACAATTTAATTACGGTTAAACCATAGATTTAATTTTAGTGTAAAAAATGATATTTATTATAATAATTAACTTGACCGTAGGCTTTTATCGCTAGAGACTTCCTTCAATTTAAGTTTCTCTTTCAATAAAAGCATATCATCACTCACTTTTCTATCTAAAATTTTAACGTAGTATTGTGTAGTTTTTAAGGATTTATGTCCTAACATTTTACTTACAGATTCTATTGGAACTCCGTTTGTTAAAGTTACTGTAGTTGCAAATGTATGATGCGCTAAATGGAAGGTTAGGTTTTTAGTGATTTCACATAAGTCTGCAATTTATTTTAAGTAAGCGTTCTTTTTTTGATTGCTTAATACTGGTAACAATACCCCCTTATTTAAAACCTCTTTATGATTTGCATACTTCTGAATTATTGAAGCTACAGGCGGTAAAATTGGGATATTACTTATGGTGTTTGTTTTGGTTCTTCTTGTTTTAATCCATTGACTTCCATCAATACCAAGAACTATATTTTCTTTTAAAAGTTTCTTTACGTCGGCATAAGCTAAACCTGTGAAACAACTGAAAATAAATATATCTCTAAACTGATCTAAACGTGGAATGTGAAATTCTTTTCAATCATATTCTGAATTTCATCTTCAGATAAAAATTCTCTATCCACAGTTTTTAATCTACCTTTCCAATTAAAGAAAGAATCTTTACTAATCCAATCATTTGCATACGCAATATGAACTACTTTTTTGAAGTTAGTAATATATTTTATAATTGTATTATGAGCGCAATTTCGCTCTGACTTTAAATAATATTCTAAACCTGTTATAAATTTATGGTCCACATCTTTTACCGGTATGTCATTTACCTTGTACTCAAATTTAATAAATTCTTCTACGTGGCTTTTTGCAGTTTTATAACGTAAATCTGTACCGGAAACATAATCTTTACCTATTAGTTTTTCAATTTGATTATTATGGTTTTGGAATATTTCCAATAACATTTTATGGTTTTCATTCTTTCCTAAATAAGTATCTCTAATATCTATTGCTGTGAACGATTTATCTTCAGTAATAAACTGCTGATGTATTTTGTAAATTTTATTGGTAATTAAATCTATATATTGATTTACTTCTTGAGCTTCTTTAGAAAATCCTCTAACTTTATTAGAACTAGAGTTCCATTTATCTAAACTAATTTTTCGCTTTATGCTAAACTCGGAGCGCCTAGCATTTACAGTAATTCTAAGGTGAATAATGGTTTTTTTTCTATCTACTTTACTTCTTTTGATATAAAATAGTAGTGAAATTGAGTTTTCATAAATTTTAGCAATTTTTACAGTATAAATACACACAAAAACTCAAAATATATTTTGAAACGCTTGTCTTTTCAACAGCTGCAGCGTTATTCGGGGTCAATTGAAATTATTTTTTTACTGACTCCTATTTAGCCCCTTTTTATTTAATATTTAATGGATTTATATGAACTTTAGAGAAAATAAAAACCCTATAAACATAGTGCTTATAGGGTTTTATTGTTTTTTGGTTGTTAAATCGCAGAGAGGAAGGGATTCGAACCCTCGATACGTTGCCGTATACACGCTTTCCAAGCGTGCGCCTTCGACCACTCGGCCACCTCTCTAATTTTTATTGATTTAAATATAAATCAATTAAACCATCTGGGGTTTCAACAATAATTTTATTGTTTTCTCTATCTACTTTTTTAATAAATTGATCAATCATAGGAATAAAAATTTCCGTACCGTTTGAATTTACTTCAAATAGCGGTTGAGCAGACGAATCATTAACTCCTGTAATTACACCAAGGTAACCGTGGTTAATATCTTCAATATCAAAATCAATTATTTCGTGAAAGTAAAACTTATTTCCTGTTAACTTAGGAAGAAATTTAAGAGGTAAATAAACTTCAATACCTAAAATTGCATCAGCATCAGCTTCATTCTCAACATCTTCAAAACGAATGCGTAATTGATTTCCTTTTTGAAGTGAAATAGTTTCAATAAAAAAAGGAACCAGATTGTTGCCTAAAGCAACAAAAACTGATTCCAAATTTTGATAAAGTTCAGGTTCGTCAGTATCTAATTTGATAACTACTTCACCTCTAAAACTATGTTTTCTTACGATTTTGCCTAAATAAAAACAATCTTCTTTACGCATTATCGTACTACTAAATTACGCTGTTTTTCCGTCTTCTGCAGCAGCAGATTGTGCATCATCAATAGTTTCAGGAGCAACTTCTTCAACTACATTTTCTGCAGCTTCAGCAGCAGCTTTTGCATCTGCAGCAACTTTTATTGCTTCATTCTCTGCTTCTTGAACAGCAGCTAAACGCTCTTCGTTAATTTTTGTTTCAGCAGCTAACGCCTTAACCTTAGCATCATCTTTTTCTTTAGATAAACCATCTTTTTGAGCAGTTACCTTCGCTTCTTTTTCTGCAACCCAAGCCTGAAATTTTTCTTCCGCTTGTTCTTCAGTTAAAGCACCTTTAGCAACACCTCCTACTAAATGATTTTTTAGCATAGCTCCTTTATAAGATAAAATTGCTTTTGCAGTATCTGTTGGTTGAGCTCCATTTTGCAACCATTTTACCGCTCCATCAATATCTAAATCAATAGAAGCTGGATTTGTGTTAGGATTATACGTCCCAATTTTTTCTAAATACTTACCATCTCTTTTAGAGCGCCCATCTGCAGCTACTATCCAATAGAATGGTTTTCCTTTTTTACCGTGTCTTTGTAATCTAATTTTTACTGGCATTTGTTTAAAATTTTAAGGTACGAAACCTTGGTTATTAATTAAGTGCGCAAATATAGTGAGATATTTTTAATTAATATGCTATATTTCAGCTTATTTCACACCAATCCTGTAAACCCTAAAAATGCTAAAGATAATAACCCTGCAACCAATAAATTTATTGGAACCCCTTTCATTCCTTTTGGAATATTTGCTAACTCTAAATGCTCACGAATACTGGCAAAAACAATTAGTGCTAATGCAAACCCTATTGAATTAGCAACAGCAAAAAATACGGCTTTTAGTAAACCCCCTCCTTCTAATCCCAATGCTAAAATTGCAACACCTAAAACTGCACAGTTTGTAGTTATTAATGGTAAAAAAACTCCTAATGCTTGGTATAACGGCGGACTTACTTTTTTTAGAATAATTTCAACCATTTGAACCAAAGCAGCAATTACCAAAATAAAAGTGATAGTTCTTAAATAGTCTAAACCAGCCGGAACCAGTATATATTGATACAGCAAATAGGTAACCAATGTCGCAATTGTCATTACAAACAGTACTGCTCCAGACATACCAACTGATGTTGAAACTTTATTTGAAACGCCTAAAAATGGGCAAATCCCTAAAAATTGTGATAAAACAATGTTGTTTACAAAAACAGCTGCAATAAGTATAACTATATAATCCATTTTAAGAAATTTTAATTGAAATTTTATTGAATAAAACGGCTAAATAAGCCAATGCAATAAATGCACCTGGAGGTAGTATAAATAGTATAAAAGTATTAGCATCTTCTGCAACAAATTTAAATTCAAACAAACTTCCACTTCCTAATATTTCACGTGTTGCACCTAAAACCGTTAGTGCAATTATAAACCCTAAACCCATCCCTAGTGCATCAAAAATAGATGATATTAAGTTGTTTTTTGAAGCAAATGCTTCTGCTCTTCCTAATATTAAACAGTTTACAACAATTAATGGAATAAAAATCCCTAACTGCTCGTATAAAGACGGAATAAATGCTTCTAAAACCATTTCAACAATAGTTACAAATGATGCGATAATAATTATAAATGCAGGGATACGAACTTTACTTGGTATTTGTGATTTTACCAATGAAACCACAATGTTTGACAATAATAGTACAAACAAAGTAGCAACACCCATTCCCAGTCCATTAAATGCTGAAGATGTGACACCTAATGTTGGACACATTCCTAATAACATTACAAAAACTGGATTATCTTTTATAATACCTTTTAAGAAATTTTGGGTTTGATTCACTTCTTTAGCCATAATTCTTAATTTTTAGGTTCTTTAAATAAATCATTGTTTTTTATAAATTCATCATATGCCATTTGAGTTGCTTCTCCAAAAGCACGTGAAGTAATTGTTGCGCCAGTTAATGCATCTACTTCTCCTCCATCTTTAGTAACTTTTAAATTAAACGATAACGGGTTCTTGTTTCTAAACTGATTCAAAAACTTTTCATCTTTTATCTTCGTTCCTAATCCTGGAGTTTCTTTCTGTTCCAACACCTCGATATTTTGAATAGTTCCGTCTGGTTTAAAACCAACCATTATTTTTATCAATCCACTAAAACCTTTATATGTTATTCCAATTATAGCTGCTCCTATAAATTCATTTTTTAAATATGCTGGATAAACCTCTATACTATCTTTTGCCTTTTCAGATTTTATCATTTTAATATCTTCAACAGGATTATTGTCAAATGGTGGTAACACTAACGTTAAAGCATTTATTTTTCGCTCTAACTTAGCTTTTGCTTTTGGGCCAACTGTTAAATCGTTTACCAATCCTAGTGAAAATCCTGCAACTATTGTAATCACAAATAATGATAGTATCATATTTAAAAATGTATCTTTCTTTTTACTCATAACTACACAATTTTAGATTTGATTTGTGTGCCAAATCGTTTTGGTTTAAAATAAGTATTAATTAAAGGCACAAAAGCATTCATAATTAAAATGGCGAATGAAACTCCTTCCGGATAGGCGCCAAATAACCTAATAACAACTGTTATTACTGCAATACCTATAGCAAAAATGACCATTCCTTTTTTTGTCATTGGACTGGTAACCAAATCAGTTGCCATAAAAAACGCACCTAGCAATGCACCTCCTGAAAGAATATGAATTAACGGACTTGCATAACTTCCTGGATTAATTAACCAAAAAATTCCAGTCATTATACCCATAGTAACCAACATTGTTACTGGAATATGCCATGTAATTACTTTTCTAACTAATAAATAAATTCCACCAATTAATAATGCAACAACTGACATTTCACCTAATGAGCCTCCTGTTATTCCTAAAAACAAATCAATTGTTGAAGGAATTTTAGCTACAATAGTTGTCATAGTATCTCCAAATAATAAACCATCTTTTATTAATCCTAATGGCGTTGCACCAGTAACTGCATCAGCAATTGTAGCATTATTTTCAATTGCTGTTGGCCACATTGTCATTTGTACTGGGAACGAAACCAATAAAAATACACGCCCAACCAAAGCCGGATTGAAGATGTTAAATCCAAGCCCACCAAAAGACATTTTAGCAACTCCAATAGCTACTAAACTCCCCACAATTATCATCCAAATTGGCAAACCTGATGGCAAATTAAAGGCTAACAAAATCCCTGTAATTAATGCTGAACCATCACCAATTGTGACTTCCGTTTTTAATAAATATTTCTGAATTAAATATTCAAACAATAAACAAGAAATTACTGCTACTACAGTAACTATTAATGCTCTAAATCCAAACACATACAATGAAACTAAAAAAGCAGGAATTAAAGCAATTACCACATCATACATTAGTTTTTTCGATGTTCTACTGGAATGTATATGCGGTGAGGCTGATATTATAATAGGTTGACTCATTTTAATTTTTAGAGGTTTCTAGTTTTTTAACAATATTTTTTCCAAAGCGTATATAATCTAGCAATGGTCTATGTGATGGACAAACATAACTACACGATCCACATTCAATACAGGTCATTATATCTTCATTTGAAGCTCTTTCATGCAATCCTACCTCTACCAAATTCATTAGCAAATGAGGTTCTAATCCCATTGGGCATACAAAAACACATTCGCCACAACGAATACAATTTTCAGCTTTACCTCTACTAGATTCTTCTTCTGAAATTACTAAAATTCCTGAAGTTCCTTTGGTTACAGGAATATCAATATTTTTTACAGCTTTTCCCATCATAGGACCTCCATTAATAATTTTACGAGTTCCTTCAGGAAAGCCTCCTACTTCCTCAATCAAATCTTTAATAGGTGTTCCTATTTTTACCCAGAAATTTGAAGGGTTTTCTAACCTTTTACCAGTAACAGTAACTACTCGTTCTATTAAAGGTTTATTGTATTGAATAGCTTCATAAATTGCAAATATTGTTCCTACGTTATGAACAATTACCCCTACATCTAATGGTAATCCATTTTTAGGAACTTCTCTTTTTAGAATGGATTTTATTAATTGTTTTTCACTTCCTTGTGGATATTTCACTTGTAAAGAAGCCACTTGAATTGTATCATCATCTTTTGTAAGTAATTTAAAATTATTGATTGCATTTATTTTGTTATTTTCAATTCCAATTACTACCTTTTTAAGATGCAATGCAAACATTAAAATTTTAATACCTACTATAATTTCTTCTGCCTTCTCTAGCATTAATCTATGGTCTGCTGTTAAATACGGTTCACATTCTACACCATTAATAATTAAACAATCTATTTTCTTATCCTCATTAATATTTAATTTTACGTGTGTAGGAAAAGTAGCTCCACCTAACCCAACAATTCCACAATTGGTTATCTGCTTTAAAATTTCATTTGGCTGTAGTTCAATTTTTGTTTTTAATGTATATTCTTTTTCTTCAAAATTAGAAGCATCTTTTGTGTTTGTTCTAATTACAATACATTGTTTTTTATAACCACTACTATCAATAATTTTATCAATTTTAGTAACAGTTCCTGCAACTGGAGAATGAATATTAGAAGAAACAAATCCACCAGATTTTGCAATTATTTGGCCAATTTTCACTTTTTCTTTTCTCTCTACAACTATTTCAGCAGGAATACCTATATGCTGAGCTATTGGAACATTTACCAACTTTGGTACTGGTAGTTTCCTAATTTCTTTTAGTGCTGTTATTTTATTTTCATGAGGATGAATCCCTCCTTTTGGAAACGTTTTAAGCATCGACTTTAAGTTTTACAGATTTAACGTTTTCTTTATTTTTAACCTTTTTAATTTTTGGAGGTGGAAAATTTGTTTCAATAATAGAATGTGTAGGGCAAACAGGAACACATTTCCTACACAATGTGCACAATACAGGATCTATATAAGCTAAATTATTTGTTATGGTAATGGCATCTTTTGGGCAAATATCTTCACATTTTGAACAACCAATACAAGCTACCTCACAAGCTTTTTTTGCAATTCCACCTTTGTCTTCATTTAAACAACTTACAAATATTTTTAAATCTCTTTTATTTCGAGGGTGCATCTCAATAATATCTCTTGGGCAAGCCTCAACACAAGCACCACATGAAGTACATTTATCAGTAATAATTACAGGCAATCCAGTAGTTTCATCCATATACATAGCATCAAACTTGCATACTTTCACACAATCACCATCACCTAAACATCCATATTGGCAATCTGTTTCTCCACCATATATCATTGCAGAAATAGCACAAGATTTTGGTCCTTGATATTCTGAAGTTTTTGGACGGACATCACAACCTCCTTGGCAATGCATAACCGCCACCGTTGGATCTTTTTCAGCAACTTCTTTACCTAATAACTCAGCAACTAATTTCATAATACTATTTCCTCCTACTGGACAAAATAGCTCTGAAATATCTTCTGTAATAACCAATTTTTCAGCAAAGGATTTGCATCCTGGAGACCCACATCCTGCACAATTGGCCGCAGGTAATAAATCTTCAACCTCAGCAATTAATGGATTTTCATATACATAAAACTTTTTAGAAACTATGTATAGCACAACAGCTACAATAACCCCTAAAGACACCAATAACAAAACACTATATAAAACTGAAGTAGTCATTCTTAATTATATTTTTAAAATTTCAATTTTAAATACTTTTTCGAAAACATTGTTTAATTTGTAAAGTACTAAATAATATGGTAATAACACTAAAAGAGATAGTAAACCCGCAACCCATTCTTTTAAAAAACTAGAAGTAATTATTAAAACTAAAAGCATTAGAATAAAAGGAAAAACATAAGCCCAAAAAACAGCTACTAAGCCTAACTGGCTTTTTAAAACTAAGTTTACATCTTCATTTAATTTAAAAGATTGATTTGCTTTAATAAGTACTATTTCCTTTAAATTAGAATCTGAAACACCACAAGCTGATTGTGCTTTGCAGCCTTCACAATTTATATCTCCTTTTAAGGAAACTATAATATTATTTTTAGAAATTTTAGAAATAATTCCTTCATGTTTAATTATGTTATAATCATCTTTTTTAAAATTATTCAAATGTGGGTTTGCCATAATTAAAACTATATTAAAATCATATAAATTTACTACTTAAAATTTTATAAAAAAATGATTATTGTTAGTGTTTTTTTAGCATTTTAGTTTAAATATCATTTTTAAGAATCTCATATCATTTTATTCGTATTTTTTAATATTTATATGGTTTTAGTTAATTCTATTACGTTTCTATAAAAAAAGTAATATTGTTAATAAAAATTTATAGGTTATAATTTAAAAACTTATAAAATAAGTACTTTTAAAACTTCATACTTTCAAAAAATATTCTAGTACATGTTTTTAATATTTGACACAGAAACCACTGGTTTACCAAAAAAATGGAGTGCTCCAATTACCGATACGGATAACTGGCCAAGATGTGTTCAAATAGCATGGCAATTACACGATATTTATGGGGA